>PAUH01000018.1 GCA_002712645.1 Methanobacteriota archaeon | reverse complement strand
CTGTTGTGCGCAGCCCTCGTTGGGCCCGCTTCAGCACTCCCATCCGGGATAGGCGGGCAGCAGGACGGGGACGACGATGTGGCTCTCGGAGGATGCACATGCCATGCGGCCGACCCGGACAACTCTGTCACTGTGATTCTCGACGGTTTGCCGTATCATTACGAGGCCGGCAAGGCATACGCTTTGTCGCTCCAGCTGATAGGCGGCCCGGATGCGGATACGTCTTCCCACACCGGCGGATTCGCGATGAGGGTCACGGCAGGATCGCTGTCGCCCGCAGACTCGAACCTGGTGCAGAACTGGGATGGGGACGCGACTGCGCTTACCCACACGGAGGCAGGGAGCAACGTCGCAGACAGGACATGGACCTTCGAGTGGATCGCGCCCGCCTCAGACAGCGGCACCGTCACCATGTGGATCGTCGGCAACTCGGTCAACGGGGATGGCGCCCCGTCGAACCTGGATCGCTGGAACCGGCTGAGCGCCTCCGTGGGCGAGGGGACCGACAACGGCCAGACCCGCACGGTATTCTCAGGCAACGGCGAGATAGAGCCGCCCGCCCCGGCAGAGGACCATATGGACCTGCATGAGATGGGCGCGAAGCTTCGTGCGCACTGGCTAGGTCTGCTGGGCTTCGGCGCGGTGATCCTCGTCATCCTGTTTTGCGGATTCTTCCTTAGGTACGGGTTCTCAAGGCACTACAAGGGCAGGTCGAATCTGCTCCGCCTAAGGATCAAGCACCTGAAGAGGGGTGATCAGCTATGATCAACGACAAGGTGACCCAGCTCCTCAGGGAAGTGGAGAGCGGCGCGGTGTCTGTCGAGGAGGCCCGTAACGCACTGGAGGGCGTCAGCCTCTCAGAGGAGGATTACGTCAAGGCGGTCGACCATGGCGTCTTCAACGCCCAGAAGCCGGGGACCATCGTACGTGCTAGCATCTCCCCCTCAGGCGAATCGTGGTTGGTGATACTAGTCGGCCTCTGGGGGATTGTTTGGACGCTCTTCTGGGCAGGTACGCTCTCATACGGCCTCTACAACCAATGGGACCAGCAGCAGCTCTCGTTCCACCTTGCCATGACACTCTTGACTCTGATCATACTCGGTATAGTCTACCTGAGGTTCGTGATGCCTGACGTCGTAGTCGTCAAACACAGGCGCAACAAGTACATTACCTCAAATGATACCGAGGCTTGGAAGCAGTACGAGGTGTGAATATGTCGCGGAGATTCAAGCTTAGGGACATTCCTTCGGACTCGGGGGAAGATGCCGCTACAGCCTCCTATGTTATAGATAGGCGTGGTTTTCTGAAGAGCTCGTTCAATGCTGCAGCCGGCCTCGTCACTCTCGCCGCCGGAGGCGTTGCCTTCGCCGCCACCCTCATGGGCACGTCGGAGGTTGACGGTGGTGACTCGGCTGTACGCTTCTGGGTCCCGACCGGGGCCGAGGACTCGGTGTGGTACGGCACGCAGCATCTGGAGCCCATGTCCTACTCCTCGTTCGTCAACGCAGCGGCCCAATCCCCCACGGGGATTTCCGGCGCCCAGGGCGTCTGGTCGGGCATGCCTGTAAACGTGGTCTACGTTCCCCACGAGGAGAACAAGAACTCCCCGCCAGCGGAAGGCAAGCCTCGTTTCCAGTTCATGGACGGCTACACAGCAGAGGGCAAGTACATCGGATCGGCCTATGAGATGGAAGAGGACGAGTCGTACTCGGCGCTTTCTATCCACGACAACCTGATCGTGATATTCTCCCGATGCACGCACCTGTGCTGCATACCCGGGTGGCAGCTCGTCCAGAACGACTACACCAACGACACTTGGCTGCCTGGGGGGACGGACAGCGGGGGCAACAAGCTGTTCTGCATATGCCACTCTAGCAGATTCGACCCGACGGCTTTGGAGAAGAACACCAACAGGAACAGGTCGAACGGGGCTGAGTTCGAATACTTCGGAATAAAGAGGGCCGGCGGGCCGGCGCCAATGGGACTTCCCCTGATTCCCTACACTCTGAATGGAGATGTTATTGAGGCACTGCCTGATTACATAGACTGGTACACGTACTGCGACTGAGGTGATTGAAGATGATGCAATTCTGGTTTCTGTGGCTTTTCATCGCCATCGTCGTCGTAATCGTCGCATTCACGCTCAGGAAGGAACGTGATGACGTTCCTAGGAAGGACATCCTACGCGCCGTGGAGACGAGCGCTGGCAGCATGGGCCTGGCAGAGAAGACGTTTCTGTGGGCATTCTCCTGGCTGGACACCAGATTCAGGATACAGGACTACTGGTCGATGAGCCGCAACTCGTACTACAGCATGCACAGGCAGATGCCCCTCACTCACGCTGAGAAGTACAAGCTCAGGATAATCTGGTACTGGTACCCGCTTTACTGTCTTGGAGGGATATCCTTCCTGGCATTCATCATCTTGGTGATTACCGGAACCGTACTCGGCTTGTACTACGTGCCAGGCGGAGAGGGAGATCCGACTCCGGCCTATGGGTCGATGCAGTTCATCATGACCCAGCTCCCGTTCGGATACATCATCAGGTCCATACACCACTGGACGACTCACTTCATGGTGGCAGCAGTTTTCCTGCACATGTGCAGGGTCTACTTCACGGGGGCATACAGGAATCCCCGAGAGTTGAACTGGCTCATCGGCGTCGCACTGATGTTCTTCACCATATTCTTCGGCTACTCCGGATATCTCCTCCCGTGGGACAGCCTTGCATTCGGCGCGGCTACGATCGGCATCAACATGGCGATGTCGACGCCCCTCATCGGCGGATGGGTGGCTACAGCGATGTTCGCAGGCACGTCACTCACAGCCCAGACAGTCACGAGGATGTACTTCCTCCACGTATTCATTTTGCCCGTTGTTGTGACCACCCTCATTCTTGCCCACCTGTTCATAGTGTGGGTCCAGGGAATTGCGGAGCCGCATTGATAGGAGGGGTGAGATATGGGCATTATCGAGCGCTTTGGCAGAATTGCGGACACGTACATGGAGGAGAGGAATCAGCTTTTGGAAGCGGACGAAGAGCGTCGTCGTGTTTTCGAAGGCCATGGCTTCTGGCCGACTGAGGTCCTTCGCGACACACTCATCTTCGCATCGATAATCATGGTGATTGCCTTCTACTGCTGGCTCATCCCCCCTCCTCTCCACTCTGCAGCCGATCCATTCGCACAGGCAGGTTTCGTATTCCCCGACTGGTACGTTCTGTTCTCCTACGGCTACCTCAGGTGGGGCGAATATCTCCCTCAATTCATAATTCCCGCAGGCCCGATAGGGGAGTTCTTCGGCTCTCCTGTCATCTCCTGGAATGCGGCATGGTGGGGTGCGGCGCTAACTGGCATACCCGTCGGGATACTCGCTCTACCCCCGTTCCTGCCCGGAAGGGAGAAGAGAGGCGTGGAAGATCCCCGCTTCGCAACAGCAGGCGCGATATATCTGGCCCACGTTTGGTTCATCTCAGTCTTCTCGATCAACATCTTCCTGGAGCTGTATGCGCAGGATCGACTGGATTACTGCTGGATAGACCACCATGTGATCAACTGCGGCCGGCAACAGCCGTGGACTGCGGAGGTGTTCAATGCGATTCCGTGGATTCTCACGGGGATTCTGATTTTTGCCATACTGTTCTTCAGCATACGGTGGTTCCTCGTGAACTCCATTGGAGCGCGGCTCACACCTGCTATTGGCCGTCAGCTCGCCCTCGGCACGATCGTGGCTGCGATCATGATCAGCGTCGTCACATGGCCAGTCTATGAGAACGGCTTCTGGGACTATGGGGGGCTGGGGGCCATGGACGATGTCGAGGAGCTTGAGAAGCTGCGTGCGCAGCCTGCTGACACCCTTATCGAGTACGATCACGGAGACAGGGGTGACGCGTGGGACAGGTATGGAGAGCATTGCATAGGCTATGCAGATAGCAGCTACCTAAGCGCCTGGGAGGATTTACCGGAAGGAGACCCCACGTCTGAATGGTGCGTGATGCCCGCTGAAGAGTTCATGGCCTGGGGCATATGGCAGCCGACTCAACGACATCTCGTAGACTTCGCCAACGTGAATGGGCATATAGACCCGGGCAACGAGCTGAACGGTGCCTTCCACGAGCACACGTACACGGGATTCCAAGATGGCAGGGACACGGGTTACGAACGCACTGAGAATCTGTTCGTGGAGGACATCGGCGACGACGAGGTCATCACCGACGTGGGCTGCTCATTCAGGACGTCCGTTCGAAACGCAGGGGTCCACACCCAGAGCCTCGTCCTCATGGATTCGTCCGATAATGTGGTCTGGTCGCTCTCAGGGGATGAATGCGAGACTGCCACCCTCAAGCTGGACAGCGGGGAGTCGTACTCCCTGAGTTTCATGAGCACCTCGGCAGACATTGACGATACGGTCGAGGTCATCATCGGGATGACGCTTAATGCGTATCAGCCACTCATGCTCGCGGGGGACGGCAGCGCCATCCTGCGCTCCGAAGGCAACTGGGGCAGCGGAGACTTGGAGACCATGATGGTCGAGAATCCCACTTTCGAGAAGAACCCAAAGAGCCTGGATGCGAAGCTGATCTACTCCCTGTTCGTACCCTGTCTTGGATTCGGGGCATTGGTCTACATGGCTCTGAGGAGCATGGCCAGGGGTTACGAGTGGGAGATGAACAAGTGCTACGGATGCGACCTTTGCGATGACGCGTGCCCTGTGAGGCTGTTCAACGCGGGGGACAAGCTGAACATCATCTACAACACATGGAACAACGAGGATGACGGAGTTCCGCTCTATTCATGCCTCACCTGCACGGCCTGCACCAATGCCTGCCCCCAGCTGGTCGACTACGACTCGTATGTGGACATACGAAGGAGCATGATTGTGGGTGGCCCCCCCGCGGCAGAGATACCCCATACGGTCCTACAGGCCGTTCTCGCGGCTGAGGCCGAGGAGGATGCAGATGAGTCGTTCATACCCGTTGAAGACTACCCGCTGGATTCCACGATCGGATATTACCCCGGCTGCGTCGACTACATCGACCAGGAGATGGTCTTCAGCCACGTAAACGAGGGATCGATGAATCTGGGAGACACCACCACAGCGGCGTTCACCATCTTCGACGAGATGGATGTTGGAGTCTCGTATCTTGGGAGGGACTTCCTGAAGTGCTGCGGCCATGACCAGAAGTGGCAGGGTATGAGCGAGGTCTTCGAGAAGCTGAAGGCCTACAACCAGAAGAAGCTCAAGGCCAGCGGGATAGAAACGCTGGTTACGTCCTGCGCCGAGTGCTTCAGAACATTCGCAATGGACTACGAGCTGGATGAGATGAAGGTGATGCACACTACGGAATTCATCACCCAACAAGGATTCGACGTCCAGATGGCTGTTGAAGAGGATGTCACCGTGACATATCACGACCCATGCAGACTTGGTCGTCAGATGAACATCTACGAAGAGCCTCGAGACCTGGTTCGCAAGGTGGAGGGGGTCAGTCTCGTCGAGATGGAGCACCATGGGGAAGACGGCCTATGCTGCGGCGTCTCCAGTATGATGTCGTGCAACGAGAACTCAAGGTCTCTGCGACTTCAGAGATTCGACGAGGTCAAGGCGACTGGGGCGGAGATTATGCTCACATCGTGCCCGAAGTGCGTGAGTCACTTCGAGTGCTTGAAATTCGAGGGTGACCCGAGGCATGACTTCGAGATACTCGACGTGGTGTCCTTCCTTGCTAGGCAGATAGAGTCGAAGCGTGCCTGATCGGTCGCCTCACCCCCACAGAGCGACCATTCCCGAGAGCAAGGAGAGCATTGCAGCGATCATAACGCCGATGACAGTGAGCATCGCGAATCGCTTCTCCCCATAGGCCAATGCAGTCAGCCAGATGAAGAATCCAACAAGTCCTGAGCAGGAGAAAGAAAACCACCCGGACCCCAAATTGGAGACCAAGACGACCACGCCCCAGATGGATATGGGCACCAATACCGCGAGCGCGTCCTTCGAGATTCCCGACCCGGAGGTTTGCTCGTCCATGGTCCTTGCCGCAACCATGCGTTCATGAGTGTGCCCTAAATCCGAGTATCAGCCATGACGCGAATTAGCGATCTTGAAGCCCGTCGCGCGGTCGAGCAGCATCGCATTAGGGCGATGATGACGGCTCAAAGGGCCGGGGAGCGCGCGAAGCTGAAGATTGGCCCAGAGCACGTTGCGTGGGTCAAGGAAGAGATGTGCATCGGATGCGATCAATGCACCATTGTCTGCGATGATGATGCGATTGAACTCTATGATGTGAAAATGCGCAGCCCGATAATAGACGTCGACATAAACAAGAAGGCGAAGATTCTCAGAGACCCTTGCACGGGATGCGGACTATGCGTCCTGAGCTGTCCGACGGATGCGATTGTCATGATTGATCGATGAGCCTCGCGCCCATGGCATCTCGGTAAATCGACTCGAATCTCTGGCAGGACTGCTTGAATGTGAATTTATCAAGCACTTTCTTCCTGCCCTCGTCGCCCTTCCTCGCCATGCCCTCTTTATCGGATAGCTCCCCTATCACCACTTCAGCAAGGGAGAGGTGGTCGCCAATCTCGAATAGCGCTCCCACATTCTCATCGACCATCTCGGGGATGGGGCCCTCATTGGTCGCGACGATTGGTACGCCGGAGGACATAGATTCGAGCGGGATGAGCCCCTGACCCTCGTAATACGACGGGAAGACGGTCAAGTCACTCGCACGGTAGACCTCGGATAGTTCATCGAACGGAAGGCTGCTCTCTATAGCGATTGCATCAGAGAATCCCATCTTCGATGCTTGGGACATGAGTTTCGACTTCATGCCTCCCCTGCCTACGATGAGCAGCCTCGCACGAGGATTGCTTTCCCGTATCAGAGGGAATGCTCTGAGGAGCGTGGTGTAGCCTTTCCTGGCAGCCAACCTCCCCACGGCAAGGATGAGCGGGGAGCCCTCGGAAACGCCGTATCTCGATCTCAGCGACTCCCTGGACGCCACATGCTCGGGGATGGTCTCGTCGAATGGAGTGAACAGTTCATCATCCACTCCCCAGTGGACTGTCTCGCAGTTCCAGGCCCCTACTAGTCCGTATCTCTGTTCGAAATCCTGCCGAGTGGCATCGGAGTTCGATACTGCGATATCGGCCATCGAGGCAGCGACTTTCTCGAATTTGGAGTAGTGCTTGGCAGTCAGGAGGATTGCCAGATCATTCGGATTTCGGAAGACGGCTGGCTCTCCCATCCTTCTAGCCGTGACCAGGCCGTCCCTCTCCCCCATCCATGAGCCGTGTAGCGAGGCGACGACTGGGGCGATTGACCTGCATCGCTTGATTTGCTCCCTGTTCAGGCTTATCATCGGGAGATGGAGGTGAATCACGTCGAACGGATCTGCCTTGTGGACTTTCTCCAACTCCTTCAGAGCATGGTATGCGTATGATCTTGTGAAATACATGGGTATCCTCGCCCACGGAACTCGAATCACATCGATATTCTCGATTTTTTCATTGTCTCCTTGGGCGCCATTCCGCGTGATTATGGTGACTCTGTTGCCTGATTCGACAAGATGCCTGGATAAATGGTGGACCGTGCTCCCCATGCCCCCCCATCGGGGAGGGTATTCTGCCGAAATCATCGCGACGTGCATATCAGGCCCGTCTAATGGCCCCAGCACATCCGCTTGAATGAATCGCCATGATATGCATCTTCATTCAAACCGTTCAAATGGAACACCGTCTCATGGGGGGCATGGCAAAGGAGGCCGCGGACCCCGTCCGCTTTGGTGCCGAGTTCGGGCCCAAGAGGAGCGCTAATTCGACGGGCGTTAGCCTCTCGACGTTCAAATCCCTCGTATGGGTCTCGAACCTAGGCGGCCTCTTGCTTTTCGCGATAGGCCTCGAACTCATGATCGTCCAACAGTCATTCTATATCGGGCTGGGCTGCATCATAGCAGGCGTGGCGATAGCCCTGTTCCCATCCAACTACGAGATAGTCGGAATGGAGGATCTCGAAGATGCGGGTGGCGAGGCGGATGCCCCCGTAGAGGATTGATTGATGTCGATCGAGACACTGGTTGTCGAAACGTCCCATGGCAGAGTTTCGAAGATTGTCGAAAGCGGTAAGCTGATTGGCATATCTATCGAAGAGGGGGGTTCGGATTCTCTCGATGGGCTTGAGGATGGATTTGACTGGTCGGATCTGGTCGAGGATATCGAATGGGGGATTGTCACTCCGTTCAGGAGGCTCGTATTCGAGGCTCTTCTCGACAATGTGCCGAGAGGGCGCCTGATTACGTATAGCGAGTTGGCCTCAGCAGCGGGTTCGCCGGGTTCTTCGAGGGCAGTTGGTTCTGCGTTGTCATCTAACCCGTGGCCCCTGGTCGTACCGTGCCACAGGGTGGTTCGAAGTAATGGCCACATAGGGTCCTACAGCGCAGGATCGGGGATATTCACGAAGAGGTCGCTACTAGTTAGCGAGGGATTGGATATAGATGCTGAATTTCGTTTCGATCAGAAAAACCTGATGAAGATCGCTAGAGAGGCCAGNGACGCCACCATCCAGACAAAGATGTAGGTGTTCTGGGACAGATTCCTAGGGCCCTCGTCCGAATTGTCCTCGCTCATTGCTGCTTGGCATGCAATATCGGATGTAAACCTAACCAATACTACAGGAATGGATTGAGCAGTATTGCTCCTGCNAGGGGTATGAGAACCATTGTTGCATTGTCATCAATCACATTGGTTCTGGGCAATTCCCCGATTACAGTCAGNGGTGCAAGAAGAATTGAGGCCATGAGNGGGGTGTCNAGGTAGAATGTGCAACCCAGCCATATTGCGTATGACACTGCCCCNCCGATCAGAATCGCCGTCCTCAGGCCGCTTGTCCTCCTCTTGACCTCNCCCATGACTGGGTCGACGATGCATAGCCCAAGTATGATTGGGATTCCGAAGACTCCTGCTTGTATCCCTTCCCTCCCCATCGTCGGNGCCATGAGCAATGCGATGGANACTGCGAATGTGCCCCANGCCAAGGCGGATATCTGACTNGCCTCGTATTCCCTCTGTCCCACGATAACGATGCCCGACTTGAGTCTGATTGCCTCCACGAGCAGTATCGCCACGCATGTGAGGCTCACGAATTCCTGTGGATCTAGATTGAGTTGCGAGGAGATTTCTTGGCCNTAGACATAGTACAGAACGGGTATGAGAGCCATGGAGACNTGAGTGAATCTCCGAAATATATGGCCGTAGTCNCCACCCACCGAGTGTCTCGCGTGATCGATATTTACNTCATACTCTTCCATCGTCAAACTCCACCATGTCTGCAGCCTCATCCGGTTTTATGGTCCTCGAGGCTATTGCTTGCATCGCACCTTCGTACGATGGCCTGCGCCTCATCCTATCGGCTAGGATTGAATCGAGCAGNATGGCAGATCTCATCAGCAGACGGTCTGGATTTGGAGTTATTTGATCGAGTCTCTCCATCAAATCATCTAGGCCGCTGCCCTTCAGTGCCGATACGGANACCACTTCAGGGGCACNTTCGGAAAAGGAGAGGCCTTCTTTGATTGAATTGGCAGACTCTTGTGAGCCCGGGAGGTCGGATTTGTTGCATGCTATGATGTCTGCTATCTCTAGGATGCCTGCTTTCTCAGCTTGTATGATGTCGCCCCTATCCGGGCCCTCGACGAGCATCACGCGATCCGCCACGGAAGCNATAGCGAACTCGCCTTGCCCTGCTCCCACAGTTTCTATCAGAATCCTGTCCCATCCTAGGCTCTGTAAAANTTCTACCATTCTGCGNACTCCGTTGGAGATTCCTCCAGAACTGCCTCTCGAGGAAACTGATCTGAAGTATATCTTGGAGGGGTCCGAGAATACCATTCTCGCCCTATCTCCGAGAAGCGCTCCACCTGAAACGGGNGACGAGGGGTCAACAGCCAATATTGCGATGCTTTCCCCCTTCTCCGACCAATTTGAGGCCAATCTGTCAATGAGAGTTGATTTTCCTGCGCCGGGCGGNCCGGTGATACCGAGGACCCAGGAGGGTTTTTTGTCGTACGAACCCGTGCTCCCCCCTTCCTCNGCGATCGTGAGGAGCTTCGCAAGTGCTCTCCTATCTCCCCCCATAGCTGAATCGAAGAGTGTCTTGGAGGAATTCATTGCCATCTCCATTCGCCTCCTTCGCCTACTCCTGTAGGCTTGCCCTCTTCTCTTCTTGATTGGACTTCCTCAAGGAATCTGATTGGTTCGGACATACTTGTTCCNGGGCCGAATATCGCCCTCACGCCGGCACTGTAGATCGCATCTCTGTCTGGATCGGGGATTATGCCCCCTGCGAAAACCACGATGTCCCCCATGTCGGCATCTGTCAATATCTTGCAAATCATGGGCAGGAGCCGTGAATGTGCTCCAGATAGAGTCGAGATACCAATTGCAGACGCGTCCTCGTCCCTCGTTATGGAAACTATCTGCTCGGGAGTTCTTCTGAGACCTGTGTAGATGACCTCGTGACCACCATCCCGCAGGGCCCTCGCGATGATCTTAGCACCACGATCGTGGCCGTCGAGACCGGCTTTTGCGATGATTATTCTCATGCGCTTCGGTTTAACGTGTGAAAGCCGTCGATTTCAACCAACCGCATGTCGGATTATCTAGATGGCTTTCAGCAAGGCTCATTCACTATATCCGTGTGGCTTTGTCGTAGGACATGGACGGCGGCGATTCGCGGATAGCAGATCTNAGGGCTAGGAAGTCTCGCTCACAAGCCGGCGGTGGAGCAGCTAGAACCGATGCACAGCATGCAAAGGGGAAGATGACGGCGAGAGAGCGAATAGAGGATCTTCTGGACCCTGGTTCGTTCGTAGAGATCGATGCTCTCGTCGAACATAGGTGCAGAGACTTTGGAATGGACAAGAATGTGATTCCNGGGGATGGCGTGGTTACGGGTCATGGCACGATAGACGGGCGTTTAGTGCATTGTTTCGCACAGGATTTTACTGTCTATGGTGGATCGCTTGGAGAGATGCATGGCCTGAAAATATGTAAAATTCTAGATCTTGCAGTGAAAACNGGNACNCCGGTCATAGGCCTGAATGACAGCGGGGGCGCAAGGATACAGGAGGGCGTAGCCAGTCTGGGCTCCTANGCAGAGATATTCTTCAGGAATGTGAGAGCGAGTGGTGTCGTCCCTCAAATATCCGTGATAATGGGGCCGTGTGCTGGGGGTGCTGTGTACTCTCCAGCNATAACTGACTTCGTAGTGATGGTTGATGGCACATCTCACATGTTCATAACGGGCCCNGAGGTAATCAAAACTGTAACAAACGAAGATGTGAGTTTTGACGATCTGGGTGGTGCTTCCACNCATGCGAAGAGGTCAGGAGTGACTCACTTCGTGGCATCAGACGATTCAGATGCGCTGGAAATCGTGAGGGACCTTGTGGGCAGACTCCCCTCAAATAATCTCGAACGTGCTCCNAAACTCATTCCAAACGATCCGGAAGACAGGATTTGCGAATCNCTTGACTCCATAGTCCCAGAAGACCCCTCGATCCCGTANGATATGCTTGANGTCATAGAGGAGGTGTTCGACACGGGGAGCTTCCTGGAGGTGCAACCCGAGTTTGCAATGAACATGGTGGTCGGATTCGCAAGACTTGGAGGGGAGTCCGTGGGAGTAGTCGCTAATCAGCCAAANGTACTGGCTGGTTGCTTGGATATCGATGCGTCAGTAAAGGCCGCCAGATTCGTCAGATTCTGTGATGCGTTCGGAATCCCTCTAGTGACGTTCACGGATGTTCCGGGATTCCTCCCTGGGGCCAATCAAGAGTGGGGCGGAATAATCAGACATGGTGCCAAACTTCTCTATGCTTATGCTGAAGCCACAGTCCCCAAGCTTACCGTGATTACCAGAAAGGCCTACGGCGGCGCCTATGANGTCATGTCATCAAAGCACATCAGAGGGGATTACAACGTCGCTTGGCCCACTGCGCGGCTGGCAGTGATGGGTGCCAGTGGTGCTGTACAGATCTTGCACAGAAACAGAATAGCAACAGCGGGAAATCCGGAAGAGGAACGGAGTCGTCTTATCGAGGAGTACGAGGAGGCCTTTGCGAATCCGTACCAGGCNGCTGCTCTGGGTTTCATAGATGACATAATCGAGCCATCAGAAACACGAAAGAGATTGATTCTAGCATTGAAGACCAATATGGATAAGACAGAGGAGAGGCCACGTCGAAGGCACGGCAATCTCCCTCTTTGAGGTGNATATAATGTCAAAAGAATCGAGAAAATTGGTCGCATGCATCGTTGCAGCGCTCCTCGAAGAGCAACAGTCGGAGGACGTGGCAGCAGACATCCATCGAAGCAANGGNAATCGATGGGGCCANGCACATCGACAAAGGGCGTCCTCGGGGGTGAATAGAGGATGAAGAAAGAGCGCANATTCGTCATTGATGGCGAGAAGATAACTGCAGAAGTCGAAAGGGATGGAGAGAACCTGAGAATAACNGTGGNTGGNGAGACGCATACGGTCAAGATTGAGGGNGATATCGGCCCTTCCAAGACTGTNCGCAGCAGGAGAGGGCGTCCCGGGGCTCANAATGAGGCTTCTGGAAGCATCGTCTCTTCGATACCAGGGAAAGTAGTCTCAATCGATGTCAAAGTCGGGGATAGAGTGGAAGAGGGAGAGACGATCCTCATACTCGAAGCAATGAAAATGCAGAATGAGATTTCCTCCCCAGTAAGTGGCGTCGTCACGGATATCTTCGTAGAAGAGGGGCAATCTATCGAGTCTAACTTCGAGCTTGCATCGGTCTCGAAGGAAGCACACGATTAAGTGTCATAGTGCATTTTGTGCACCATGGTCGAGTGTGACGTTGAGGGGTGTTCGAATGATGCCGACAAGGTCAGCAGGCTTTCCCCGGAGGGTTTCCTAGTTGGAACGGGGAACAAGGCGTACTCATTCAGAGAGGCGTACAAGAGATTCTCGTATTGCGCCGGATGTCATGATGGGCTCATGAAATCTGTATGGTCCAGGGTGTCTGATAGCGGGGACAAATCGGACGACCACGTCGCTCCCACGGCCATATGATCAGATGAGGCCTAGTGCGTCTTCTATCCTGTTCAACTCGGGACCGGTTGTGCCCGTTCCCGCGAGAACGGAGTCATTCGAGGTTATACACCCGGCACCGACGTATGGCGAGCCGAAGCAGACCGTACCCACCATCAGGGGGACACTCAAAGCCTCCGAGACCACTGATGCCTCTGACTCTGTGATGTCCGGATGTGCAAGAACGCCCTTGTCGTTGGCGACTAATGCCGACCCTACAGTGTCCTGTCCCGATATTCGGACCCGTGTGGACGGTACCCCGAGTATCTCGGAGATCAGATCGCAGCCAGGGCCAGGGATAGTCATGCCCACCACGGCTCCGTGGTTGTTGCACGCGATCAGATTGCCAGCGGCATTCACCCCGGACTCCATGATCACCACTTCACCGAAGGATGTCAGCCTATCCAGGTCCTGCTCCGTGGCTATGTCTGCCACTGCGATGCCATTCTTATTGCCTCGAAGCAGACTCCCAAGTAGAGTCGATCCCCCTATCGAAAAGGGGACCATCTCGAGATCGAAGGTCGTCTTGAGTAGCTCTTCGCATTCCTCGTCGATGGATAGAGGATGGAACAGTACGTCCCCTATTATGGATACGTGGACTCCGACCTGAGAATGGCCGAGAACATCCCCAGTTACCGTGGCCATACAATGTCGCCTCTGACTCTTGCTAACGTTGGGAATGGAAAAAGGATGCGGGGGTGAAGATGGGTGGCACAGCGACGAACGTTCCCGTGGGCTCTCGCACCACAGTACAGGAATCGACGCAGGAGGGCTTGACTTCCGGGTTCGGGATGGGACCGGGTATTGCCCCTCCGCTGTGGCCGTGCACACCTCATCTTCGAATGTGATGAATCGAGAAGCCTATTGGACAGAGGCCCACCTTAGGCCAGGATGTAATAAATTGTCATGTAAAAATTGTCAAGAATGCTCGGGGGGTTAGTGCAGCTGGGCTGAACACCTCGGCGAACCTCGGTGCTTACACCCGCTGTCTATCAAACTCGTCTTCTACGAGTCCCCTGAG
>PAUH01000017.1 GCA_002712645.1 Methanobacteriota archaeon | reverse complement strand
GAAGAAATCAGACCGGAGATAATTAGCTATCTTAACAGGCTCTCAGATCACTGTTTTGTACTCGGTCGGTGGCTGACGGCAAAGATGGGTGAAGATGAAACCCTTTGGACACCATTGGGAAAAAGGGTTTAGTCGATCCTCGGCCTTTCAAGCGCCTTTCTAGCATTTGAAAGCACGATCTTTTCCTGCTCAAACGTCAATTGATCAATCGCATTTTCAAAATCTAGCCATAGAAAATTAGTGTGCTCGTGGGACAGTTTTACTTGGAATTCATCAGTTGTAGCGAGATACCAGTGGACCTGCTTCCGATTCACAGAGCCCTTTCTTGAATAGGAATACTCAGTTCGCTCGGTCCATGACGGGATAATACGAATTTCCTCAATCCCGGTTTCTTCCAACAACTCGCGTCTAGCAGTAGAATGGTGATCCTCCCCCGCCTCGACGTGCCCCTTTGGGAAGCTCCAGTGCCCTTGCGGGTACTGCAACAGAAGTATGCTTCGATGATTGACGAGTATGAAACCGCAGGAAGTCTCCATATGGTTCGATTAATGGGGGATGGGAAGAACCCTTGGGAAGCGGAAGCGATACATCAGGGCGGCTTCAGGAATGGCTATGGCGGATGTCGACGAGTTGGAAATAACAAGGATTCTGACGGACAGTGATCTCGATGGGGTCCTTTCCGGGGCGATTTTGCTCAGGAGGTGGCCTGAAGCAGAGGTTGTATTCGGTCATCCCGGAGCCCTGAAAAACGGACTTTATGATGATTTTATCAACGACAAGACCGCAATCTGCGATCTGCCCTACCACCCAAAGTGTGGTTTGTCCATAGATCATCATCTCTCAAACAAGCCGGAGTCTGAAGACGGAGTGCGCGTCTGGGAAGCAGCGCCCTCAGCAGCCAGGGTCGCAGCGAACCTTCTAGGCCACATTATCGATCTTGAAGATCTCTCAGAGGCGTTGGAGTGGACCGATCGTCTAGATGGAGGCAGAGTGACTAGAGAACAATATCTCTCAGAAGAGCCAATGGTATGGATCGGGCGTTCGGTAGGTGTCGGAGACGAGGTGGCCAGAGCAGCCATGCGGCTCTTTTCTTCCGGGCTTACACCATACGAGATATCGGAAACGAGTATTGTAAAGACGGCTATCGCCCAAAGAAAAAGAGAGAGTGAGATATTGAAATTGGAGATAGAGGAACGTTTGGAGATTGTTGACCGTTTGGCTATTGTTCGGATGCATGGGNTGGGGATGCGATCGAATGGATATGCTGTGACGGCCTATGCGGGGGATGCATGTGATGCCTGTTTGATAACTCATGGAGATCTCGGGGTTTCCTTCGGGGAAGAAGACGGATATCCTGTTTCAACTTCATTCTATACCAATTCGTTTCTGCATAAAGAAGGAGGGATATTCGATTTGACTACTCTTGCAACTAGATTTGATCCGGATGGGGGNGGNCACAAAGATGCNTGTGGGTGCCGCATAAAACCGCTAGAAGGGTCCTCTGTGGTTGACAGGGATGTTACGGAAGAGGACATTGAGTCGAATATCGAAAAATGGGTCNGNCTGTGGTCGAANCGAATGTGATCTTTCGACGATGCGTTGATGTAGGCTCCCTGACGGCAAATGGGTGTCGGAGCATCGCACCATGGAGAATCAACTTCTCGAATGTCTCGAAGTAATGTCTGCTGCGGGAGATGACGAACGATCGCGTTTGAGTCGTGTTGCTCGAAATATCGGATATGATGAGCTCACAAAATCCTGGAAAGCGCTGGCTAGAATCGCCGTGTCAAAAATGGGCCCGAAAAGTGCAGAAGATGCGGGAGGCTCGAACAGGCCTGTTCGTCGAAGCGGGAGGAGATCTGTACGTGGGAAGAGGGGTCGTGATCCGGTTGAAGAGGTAATAGCCAATACAGAAGAGGGCAATGCAGGATACCGTCTGTGTCGGATGCTTTTAATTTCGAATAAAGATTTGAATGCCTCTGAGTCTGATATTGAATCGATCAGAAGTGAGTGTGAGAAGGGGCTTCATCCCGCCTGGGAGCGNCTTGCTCGAGAAGCGCCTATATTTGCCGAATTAAGCAGATTTCCCGTTAAAGAGCAGGAAGAGGATTTTGTANATGTCAATTTCTGGTCAGAAGCTGCAAAATTCGATCCGATTNACCACAGGGAAGTTGCTTCGTGGTTGAGTATCGAGCCTCCATTCCATTTGACGGGCGGTCAAAGGAGAGCGCTCAATGTTCTCAGAAAGGAATACTCATCGAAAGTCTTCGTGAAAAGAGTCAGGGAACATCTTAGCAGTATTGAAGAGGGGGGCGAATTAGAAAATTTCCTCTACGGCATAATTGGATCTTCGATAGGGGAGAATGTGGTAGAACGGCTTGAAGATGCTGTCAAGAATGACGGNATCAGAGAAGTCGCTGAGATGCANCTTGCCCTCAACAAAATGAGGTANGGGGATGCATCGAACGAAGCATCGAACTGGATAGGGAAAGAGGGGGTCGACCCTCTGACCTCTTCGATAGTTCTCGAGGCTTGGAAGCACATCGATTTNGAAGAGGTTGATTTGGATATAGNGGGNCTTCTATCTGGAGGAGCNATGCTAGATCTCCANAAGGAAGCGTGGCCTGTTGANCTTTCATCTAAGATTGTGGGGCTACTAATTGAGGATGAAAGGTATGAGGAGGCTGCTAAAATATTGGTTGAGAGGCCAATTGGGGCCCGGGAATGTCTCATTCTTGGGGCCAGTATACCATTGGAGGATTCATCTCTTCAACCAATAATAGAAGATTCAGTTAAACGCTTAGATTCTGATGTGTTAAAAGAAATGCTTGGANNTGAGTCATTACCTTTACGTGTAAAAATATCAGCTTCAAGCGCTCTCATTGAAAGGAAAGACNTTCCTTACAANGATGNTAATCTTGCAGATATCCTAACATTGGGATGTGAAATTGAATTGCTCGCTAAAATACTGATAGAGAACGATAATTTGGTATCTCCTCTGAGGGGTTTGCTGGTATGGCATCTGCTTCCCGCTCATCTTGGTATGAATGACTCTGATGCAATCCTGTCGCTGCGAAAAGAATCTCTAACATCGCTAAAAATAATTGAAGATGAATGCATAAGCGATGTATCGATAGCGCTAATGTCCATCATGAATGGTTTCTCAAAAGACTTGAGTGTCCTTCACGAATTGCTTGGAAGTAAAGGTGTGATAGANCTGAACCAGACAAGGAGNGCNCTTCTTTCAGAGGGCTCTGGAATTGTCAAAGANAGTATTCTTGAACATCTCTCGAAGTCATCTGAGGCGGCTAGTATGAATGAGATTGAAAGGGGGCTGTTCAGATCTTTGATAACATCATTGAGATTGAATCGCGCGCGNGTTGACTTGCACATGCAGACNGATGAAAAACGCAAAGCAGCAATATCTTCTCTTTCTTCAATTATGATGGCAAAACCTCCTTCTATGGAGATTCTAATGTCNATCTCAGAAATTGTTGANGAGCATAGCCTTCCGATTCAAGAATTGGACGACTGGTATCGAAAACATGCCTCTGATACGATATCTGCTCAAATAGTGAGGGCTGGAATTTGGCTAGANAAGAATGATCATCGAAACGCGGGCAGAGCATTCAAAGAAGCCGCAAATCGCTCGGAGGGCTTCGAAGCNCGAACTGCATTGAACCGAAAAGCATTGATTCAGCTCGCTCATGCCAAGGCTTGGAAAGATGCTGTCGATCTTATCGAAAGAAACGAAGAGTTACTAGCTGCAATAACAAACAAATTTCAACTGTTTCTCAGAGTTTGCAACGAGTATGAAAATGGGAAGAAGGANGCGGCAACAGGTCTCATCGTAAATTATCTCAGAGATTCAAGCAAGNACATCTCTGATGAGATNTCCAGTCTGGAGGGTTACTCTTCCGAATTGGGGCTTCCCAGCGAGCCTTTTGAAGGGAGGTTGAAAGCGGCGGTCAAACGACTGGAGCGTNCNGGGCNAAGGAAAGGGGCTAGTNGAGANGACGATTGGAAAGAGGCCTTGAATGAGGCAAAGACNGTGATCGATGTTGATGATATTGCAACNCAGCAGGCAGAGATGANGCCTCTTGCGGGACTNAGAGTATTCCAGACTGCAATTAGGTCTGGGTTCTTCGAGGANAAAGATGTCAAGAGGCTCCGCCAAGTATTGAGAATCAAATTCACAGAGTTAGAGACTTCGATACCAATAAGAGATCGAAAGATATTCGAAATATCTGGATTGAAACCACTCGTCATTGTAGACACGAANATACTCATACAGGCATTCAAAGATGAGCTTCTCANCAAAGTTTCGACCGATGGTTTTGGACAGCTTGTTTGGTCTATAGAACGAGCTTTCCANTGGGAATTNCGTCGTCGAGGAGATAGTGGNGACGTCTTGCTNTACGTACCATCCGCTGTAAAAGGGGAGTTCGCCAACAGGACTCGCAGCGTAAAGTCTGCCAAGATTTTATTCGACGGGGAATATCAGGACCANGTNATGTGGTCAAAAATTAAGGATGAANAGTTGCAAGAAATTCAGAAGCNTGTTATCGGGTTNTTTGACACAGTTTCTCTTTCGTTTGANNGNAACCCGGACTTAGAAGACGGATTGAGTGATTTCCTAATTGGGCATGAAGGAATATTCGAGCGTATAGATGAAAGAAAGCGTATTCTAAGAGATGACGAGCCTGCGAGGTCTGTTATTGGTGGTCGTGCGATATACCCAGAAGGGGGTGATCTGCGGATAATGCTTGATGCAGCTAGTCTCGCATCCTATACGAGTGCTTTCTCATCCAACCTGAAAAAGATTGGATCAGTACATGTGGCAACTCGTGATTCTGACTTCAGGATGATTAGAAGGTCTCTAGAAGAGTCCTATGGTTTCAGTGTGGTAAGTGATGCTGGAGAAGTCTCAAAATTGATGTCCTCTCAATAGTCTATTCTTAACCAAGTCGCTCTGTACCGTGTTGTGATAGGATCGTCGTCTGGCAGAGTGGCTTTGACCATGCTCATTTGGCCTAGGGACTCGCCTATGCTCTCGATGAAGGCCTGGTTTAGAGGCCACGGGGGGCCCTCGTGAAGACTTCCATCATCATCGAATCTGCCGACACAAACTAGATGCCCGCCCTTCGCTACAAAAAGAGGGAGCTTCCTCGCTGCGTTGTTTCGTATATTTTCAGGGATTGCTTGTAAAATATGGACTTCTAAAACCAATTCAAACTCGCTCATCCATTCATCAGGGGGATTGAGCAAATCGGCCACGACCCATTCAATACCGCTTTTTTCGTATCTTTTTTTTGCCCATTTAACCGCAGTGGCTGAGAGATCGAACGCGACTACATCCCAACCAATTTTGTCTAAGAAAACAGCGTCTTCACCAAGACCGCAACCAACAACCAGTGCTCGTCCAGGGGGTTTACCAATTGCCCATTCGACCACAAAGGGGTTTGGGGAGCCATCAGACCATGGTATCCAATTATCATCGCCTTGTGCAGCCGAGTATAACTCTTCGAACCAAGAAAGAGGATCGCTTGTAGATGCCGCTGCATCTGACATCTCCCTTAGTCTACGTCTGATGTCTTCCACATCTCCCTGAATAGGCGTCGGCTCAAATGTTCTTCGTATCTGTAACATATCAACGAACTAGTGTAGTTGAGTTGCTATTTGAAACTAAATCTTAAAGATGCGATCCTTCACAGAAGTAGCATGGAGCTTAAACAACGTATTGACAAAAGAAAGACTGCGATCTTCGGCGGGTCTATGGCATTGGCTTTGATAGCACTGCCATCTGTGGCTGCTGAGACTCAGATCCTTGCAGAAAATGACTGGGTGGGAATCAGCTTCTGGATAGCAACAGCAATGATGCTAGCCTCAACTGTATTCTTCCTAGTAGAAAGGCAGAATGTACCTGACAAGTGGAAGACATCCATGACAGTAGCAGCACTTGTTACTGGTGTTGCATGGTACCACTACACGTACATGCGAGAAGTCGCTGTGATGGACGGCGGTGGATCCCCACTCGTCTACAGATACATCGACTGGCTCATCACCGTGCCTCTTCAGGTAGTAGAATTCTACCTCATCATGGCAGCTATCGGAGCAGCAACCTTCGCCATGTTCAGGAACCTCATGGGAGCATCGATCGTCATGCTCGTAGCCGGATTCTTCGGCGAGTCAGGAGCATGGGANNTCTTCGGAGACNNNAGNACCGAGATCTGGTNNGNCATCGGTNTNGCAGGATGGGGTTACATNCTGTATGCCCTATGGCAAGGCGACGTCAAGGANGCATCTGCNTCNGGCAGCGANGGCGTCCAGTTCGCCTTCANNNCGATGAGNNNNATNGTTACCNTCGGGTGGGCAATNTACCCACTCGGATACATGATGGGCAACGACATGATCAGCGGCTTCGACGTCGACGACATGAACATCATCTACAACATAGCCGACTTGGTCAACAAGACCGCATTCGGTATGATGGTCTGGTACGCAGCAACAATGGACGCCGAATAATCGGATCGTCCTGCTGATACCTGAAAGACGTAAAGGGCCGGGGCCGCTAACAGCGGCCTCGGTCCCCTAATTTCTATTCATTCAATTCGATCACATATGAGATGTGATTGCTTCTCCGAACTCACTGCATGAAAGGAGAGTGGCATCGTCCATGAGCCGTTCGAAATCATATGTGACCGTCTTTGCTGAGATTGCACCTTCCATCCCCTTGACAATCAGATCAGCAGCTTCACCCCAACCAATGTGGCGTAGCATCATCTCAGCTGAGAGGATTAGCGAACCGGGGTTGACCTTGTTCTGGCCNGTGTATTTGGGCGCAGTTCCANGCGTNGCTTCGAATATCGCGATACCCGAATCGTAGTTGATGTTCGCACCAGGCGCGATTCCTATACCGCCCACCTGAGCAGCGAGGGCGTCGGAAATATAGTCGCCATTGAGATTCATCGTCGTGAGTACGCTGTATTCTCGTGGTCTTGTCAGTACCTGCTGAAGCATTGCGTCAGCGATGACGTCCTTGATTATGATTTGATTTCCAGTTTCAGGATTGACAAGAACACACCAAGGTCCACCATCAAACTCCTTTGCCCCGAACTCCTCACATGCAATCTGGTAACCCCAATCTCTGAAGCCCCCCTCTGTGAATTTCATGATGTTTCCCTTGTGTACTAGCGTTACGCTCGGCTTATCCTCAGAAATGGCATGATTGATCGCTGCTCGGACAATTCTTGCTGTGCCTTCTTTACTCACCGGCTTGATGCCTATGCCTGATGTTTCTGGGAATCGGATCTTAGTTACGCCCATCTCCGTCTTGAGGAAATCGATCACCTTCTTCGCTTCTTCACTTTCTGCTTCCCATTCAATTCCTGCATAAACATCTTCACTATTCTCTCTGAAGATAATCATATCAACTGAAGCTGGGTCTCTTACAGGGCTGGGTGTTCCAGAATACCAACGAACGGGCCTTACACATGCATATAGGTCCAATTTCTGACGAAGTGCCACATTCAGGCTTCTGATTCCGCCACCGACGGGGGTAGTCAACGGCCCCTTAATCGAGACTAGTCCGTTTCTCATTGAGTCGAGTGTTTCTTCAGGCAGCCATTCTCCTGTCCTATCGAATGCTTTCTGCCCGGCTAACACCTCTTTCCACGTAATCTTCCTCGCACCAGAATATGCCTTTTCNACAGATTTGTCCACTACACGTATCATGACAGGAGTTATGTCTATGCCTATTCCATCGCCCTCGATATAGTGAATTANAGGGTCTTCNGGTACGATGATGGTTTGTCCTTCTTTCTNGATTTGTGTCCCCATGGCATTCCCTCGTTACCGTTGGCTGGCGACCCCCTCATGAAGCCAACCCTCATCATGGTGCTTAGATGAGGTTCGTTCATGCAGGGTATGGTGCGATGGAAAGGAGACGGATATGAAGGTAGAACTGGGGGCGGGAAAGAGTTCTCAATCTATGACGATTCTTCACCCAGTCCCATGGAAATGGTTCTTCACGCACATGCAGCGTGNTCACTCATTGATGTGGTTGGTGGGCTTAAAGAAAGACGTGATAATCTTAGAATGGCGCGTATTGATATCGATTCAGACAGATCTGAAAACTCCCCAAGAGTCTTCGAAAAAGTGCACTTTGTCTATGTGATTAGAGGAGATGTGCCTAAGGCCCTTGTTGAAAGGATCATTCATCGGTCTCATGAGTCCTTGTGCTCCGTAGGCATCATGTTAACTCGCGGTGGCGTAAATCTCACCTGGGATCTTGATTTTGGATCTTAAATTTACTAAACGGCGTGCCTGCTGATACTCCGAACATTAGTCNTATTGTCCTATCTCGGTGGTTCTTTTAGAGAACCATTAAACACCCCCCAGTGTCGATGCTGAGTCCCTCGCTCTGAGGTTTCGGGGCGTGTGCGCGGAAGAGTTGATACCATGCAAACAAGAACTGAGAAAGGAGGAGCGGATTCAGACAGACCGGTTGGAACAGGTCTAGTCATTGAACGTCGTTTCACAACGGTCGGCGAAGACCCATTCGATCAGTTTGATTGGATTGAAATGGATGTCGAAATAAGAAATGCGGATGGTTCTCTAGCCCATCGCATAGATGAGGTGCGGCTTCCTTCTGGTTATTCAGGCGTACCAGGCAAGGTACTAGCACAGAAGTATCTCCGAAAAGCAGGGGTACCAGCAATTCTACGAAAAGTGGCGGAAGAAGGCGTACCAGAGTGGCTTCAGCGAAGTGAGCCGGATCATGAAAGGCTGCAGACACTTGAATCAAATCAAAGATACGTTGGAGAAAATCATGGGAGAGAATTATTCAGAAGGTTGGCTGGAACGTGGACTTATTGGGGCTGGAAGCACGGTTATTTCGAGGCTGAGGCTGATGCAAGAGCCTACTTTGATGAAATGTGTTTCCTGATTGCAAGTCAGCGTTCAGCACCAAACAGCCCGCAGTGGTTCAATACGGGCCTTCATTGGGCATATGGTATCGAAGGGCCAGCGCAAGGTCACCGATACATCGATCCAACCACAGGGGAGTTGATGACTTCTACAAACGCCTATGAACACCCTCAACCGCATGCATGCTTCATTCAGTCTGTATCTGATTCGCTAGTTGGAGGGAACGATTCGATAATGGGGCTCTGGAATCGCGAAGCTCTTCTTTTCAAATACGGGTCAGGGACAGGCTCTAACTTCTCTAACATTCGTGGATCCGGTGAGCCTCTATCTGGAGGAGGGACGTCAAGTGGTCTGCTGTCTTTCCTTAAAATCGGAGACAGGGCTGCAGGTGCGATAAAATCAGGAGGGACCACACGCAGGGCTGCGAAAATGGTGACGCTTGATCTAGATCACCCGGATATAGAGGAGTACATCGACTGGAAGCTCTCTGAGGAAGAGAAAGTTTCTGCTTTGGTTATCGGTTCTAATCTGCTACAGGGACATGCGAATGCAATAATGGACGCAATCTGGAGCTATGAGGGTGGTGGAGACAAGTTGGATGTAAATGACAACTCGGCGCTCAGAACAGCGGCTGCAAAGGCCCTGAGAAACCATGTTCCAAATTCTCATGTGAAGCGCTTCCTCGATCTTGCTGGCCAGGGTTGGAAATCTATACAATTTGATACGATGGATACTGATTGGCAAGGAGAGGGATATGGGACCGTTTCTGGACAGAACTCAAACAATTCCGTTCGAGTTCCTAATTCGTTCATGGACGCGCTAGAGAATGATGGTACGTGGAATCTGTATCATAGAACTGAGTTAAAGAGCGCTGGTGAAGAGGGGCGGGAGCCGTCGCCTTGCCGATCTATGCCTGCGAAGGAATTGTGGAACAAAGTAGCGTATACAGCGTGGGCCTGCGCTGATCCAGGTGTTCAATTTGATACGACCATAAACGAATGGCACACGTGTCCGGAAGGTGGGCGGATCAATGGGTCGAATCCCTGCTCGGAGTACATGTTCCTTGATGATACAGCTTGCAATCTGGCCAGCATAAATCTTCTACACTATTTTGATACNGGANCTCAAAANTTCGATATCGCTTCNTTCCAACACAGCGTCAGGCTTTGGACCATAACTCTCGAAGTGAGTGTGTTGATGGCGCAATTCCCCTCCGAAGAAATAGCTAGAAAGTCGTATGAGTACCGGACTCTNGGACTCGGATACTGTAATCTAGGCTCTCTGTTGATGCACATGGGCCTCCCTTATGCCGATGAGCGCGCTTATGCCGTNTGCGGCGCTCTGACTTCGATCATGTGCGGAGAATCGTATGCGACCTCGGCGGAACTCGCAGGGGCTCTTGGGCCATTCCCGAATTATGAAGAGAACGCTGAACATATGCTACGTGTGATGCGAAATCACAAGAGGGCTGCTTACGACAGCAAAGGTAGCGAGTATGAAGGGCTCACGATAACCCCCATGGGGATCGATGCAAAACGATGCCCGAGCGATTTGCTAGATGCAGCGAAGTCGGCGTGGGATAGAGCTGTCCAAGGTGGTGAAGAATATGGGTACAGAAATGCCCAGACGACTGTGATTGCCCCTACGGGAACCATCGGCCTTGTGATGGCTGCGGACACTACCGGTGTCGAGCCTCAATTCTCACTGGTTCAGTACAAACAGCTAGCTGGTGGCGGNACCCTTCGAATCATCAACAAGGGAGTTCCGAGCGCGCTGAAGCGACTTGGTTATTCCGAAGGAGATGTGACCTCCATCGTTGAACATATTATGGGAANTGGTCGTCTTTCGGGGTGTCCAGGGTTGGATGCTAATCTCTTGCAGAAGAAAGGATTTACAGATGAAGTGATCAATAAAATTGAATCGTCGATGCCTGATGTGTTTGATATTCGATCTGCATTCTCTCCATCGGTTCTTGGAACTGATTTCTGCACAACAGTATTGGGTCTCTCTGAGGAAGAGTGCGGAGATGTTTTCTTTGATACGCTAACTCATATCGGACTTTCAACAGANGAAATAGAGCAGGCGAATGATGTGGTCTTTGGATATGGTAGCATAGAAGGTGCACCGGGTNTGAAGGATGAGCATTTGGCTGTCTTTGACTGTGCAACNCCTTGTGGTAAACACGGAAAGCGCTCNATTGATTGGCANGCTCATGTTCTCATGATGGCAGCCGCACAACCATTCATTTCAGGGGCTATTTCAAAGACAATAAACATGTCAGGAGACGCCTCGATCGAAGATATTCGGGAAGCATATGAGCTTAGTCACAGCACTATGAACAAAGCTTGTGCGGTATACAGAGACGGCAGCAAACTGTCGCAGCCGCTGATGAGTCAGATCGTAGATACCTCGATCCTCGAAGATGAAGATGAGTCCGGAACTGTCGATGAGATGGTTAAGGAGGCTGTAAAAATCATACCAGTTCCTGACGACCTGGCTCAGCCAATAGCGGAAAATCTTGTACAGAGTTTTATCGCGACAAGAAAAGCCATGCCAGATGTGAGAGATTCCAAGACGACGAAGTCGAGAGTTGGTGGGCACACAGTGTACCTAACTTCGAGTGAGTATGAGGATGGTAGACTTGGAGAGATCATGATAACCACCTCGAAGGAAGGGGCGGCATGGAGATCTATGTTGAATCAATTCGCAATTGCGGTGTCTATTGGTCTTCAGTACGGGGTTCCGCTTGATGCGTTCGTTAAGTCGTTCACATTCCAAAAGTTCGAGCCCAGCGGGATGGTTGTTGGCGGATCTGGAAGAGTGAGGATGTCCACGAGTATTGTAGACTATATCTTCAGAGAGTTAGCCATTGAATATCTTGGAAGAAACGATCTTGCACATGTGTCCGAGGAAGATCTTGAGACGACCTCGATAAGCCGGCCTGTTCCAACAGATGACGGTCTTCTGCGACATCAAGGAGAGAAGCGTGAGGTTCAGATGACCCTTACATCCTCGACGGCGGAACCGGTTGAAGATGAGATGACGAAAACAAGAAGGTTAGCGCGTGAACGTGGCTTTACAGGTGATATTTGCGATGATTGCGGGAGCAGCCAGATGGTCAGAAACGGGACCTGTCTGAAATGCAACGCATGTGGTTCGACAACCGGATGCTCGTGAAATTATCTGCTTTCTCTGTTCATAATTTCTTCTCGTAGAGAAGTCGCTTCGCTTTCTGATTGCTCATTAATTCGGCTTAATGTGGCTTCAAAGGCGTCAACCGATATTTTTCTTTGTTCGGAGATCAATCCTTTGAGGCGCGATTTGGAGAGATCGCCACCACCAACCCATGCATGGCTCAGTAAACCTTGTTCGTCGTTCGAATCGTGGTCCAGGTAAGTTCTGAAGCCAGATTCGATCAGTCTTCTAATCGAACGGTCATTTCCAATAGAAATGAGATGCGCTGCACGAACAGGATATTCTTCGGGTCTCTGCGTGCATAGAGAAGCGAGAGTATTGGAAAGCATGGATATCAAAGAAGAGTCGTCAGTGATGGCAAGCTTGTCATGTATTTCTAACGCTAGATTTGGCATTCTTCCGCATAAAGAGTCNAGGCGGTCGGCGAGTAAGTGGCTTANAGAGCGATTTTTCAAATCACATGTGCTCATGAGNGTGCGTCNTGCAGAATCTGTATCATNCGTTGAAATCTGTATCATGGCGTCCAGGCATCCAGAGCAATTNGACTCTGGATATCGAATTATTGCCTCCAATGCCCTATTTGCTATTTGAAGTCTGAATGCGACCGAGGGGTACATTGCAANAGCAGGGAGCCATGAGTTAACGGCAGGCATAGATTGTGAATTGTCCATAGCATCTAGAATCGTGTTCACCGCGAGTATTCCCCGTGGNTGTGGTATCTGTTCNCCATGGTTTGGTATCTCCNTGTTTCCAAAGACCATTGAGAGTATCGCATTNNGTTTCTCAGTCGCTGCANATGATCCTTGTANGGTCCGACCGACGAATAAGGCATAACCAAGATACCAACGATCTGTATCTGGATGATTTTCATCCAATGCNGATTTAAGCCAGTCGATNGCCATCATTATCGATATCTGATCTGCGATATCGTGAGTGTTCTTGTGAAGCCATGCTTCCAGCCTCTCTTCATGATCAAATAAGTCTGGAATNGGCCGGTACNTTGTTCCTATAACATCCTCAAGGCGGAGGTCGAATCCTCTTCGATCGGCTGCNTGTAATCCTGCTGCCTGCTGAGTCAGTTTGGTCGAGCTCNTGGGTCTAAGGGCTGGAAAATCTGGTAACTCATGAATGGGGTCATGTATCGTAACAGACGACCATGCGGTCTCGATAGCTTCCCTAATCAGATTTCCAACCATCTCAAANATGAGTGGTCGTGAGTCTCGACGGTGCATCTTAGCACCGGGATTCATATCTCTAATTCGATATTTAGATTCTGGATTAATTCCTTGTATCTGTTTCGAATTGTGACTTCTGTAACACCAGCCACCTCAGCGACTTCTCGTTGTGTGCGGCGCTTGCCGCAGAGGACGCTCGAAATGTAAATTATCGATGCAGCGATTCCAGTGGGGCCNCGCCCACTTGTCAACTCTTTTTCCTGNGCTTTAGCGATGAGTTCGTATGCCTTTGACTGAACTTCTGCATCGAGATCTAAACCGGAGCAAAATCTGGGTATGTAATCTTCTGGCTTGGTTGGGGGGATTTTCATCTTCANCTCACGGACCATGAATCTGTATGTTCTTCCGATCTCNTTTCGACCGGTTCGGCTAGCTTCGCCNATTTCATCCAGTGTTCTNGGATTGTTACACTGCCGACATGCAGCATACAATGACGCTGCAGCGACGCCTTCAATCGAACGTCCTCGTATCAATCGCTTTTCTACAGCCTTCTTGTAATTCACAGCAGCGGTTTCACGAATTGTTTTTGGTAGATCCAGCCTACTTGCCATTCGATCTAATTCTGCAAGGGCCATAGCAAGATTTCGCTCTGTTGCATTNGAAACTCGGGATCTCTTCTGCCACTTTCTCATTCTGTAGAACTGNGACCTGTATCTGCTTGAAATTGTCTTCCCAGAGTAATCNTTGTTTTGCCAATCGATATCGGTTGAGAGACCCTTGTCATGTAGCATGACAGTCATTGGTGCTCCAGTACGTGCTCGCTGNTCTCCTTGTTCAGGGCTGAAGACACGCCATTCTGCTCCTTGGTCGATTACTTTGTCCTCAAGAACAAGGCCGCAATCGTTGCACACGACTTCACCACGGGTTTCGTCGCGNGTTAGATTTCGACTGCTGCATTCCGTNCACTTTACGGTATCTTCGACCAAATATTCTGACATTATTTACTCACCTATCATTACCTTNTAGAGAGAAGGTATTATAATNTCCAAAAGTCTTNATATTTAAATATNTCACTATGCTAACNGATNTGCTTTAATTTANATTTTTGCCGTTGGCATCATAACCTTGGGCCTCTGGTTTGGGGTTGGGGAGAACGATGGCAGAATGGCCTCCGAGTGAAATATCACTGTCCAAAAAAGGGCGCGTTCTATTCCTAACAAAAGATCCTTCACTCATTAAGGCACAATTATACGACGGCCTTGATCTTGAAATGAAAGATCTGGATATTGAAGATTTAATGGATGATATCAATACTGACGTGATGACTCCAGCATGGGTTTGCTTCGATCACGAGCCTGCTGTAATTGCAGAGAATGCTTACGCTGGTTTGCTTCATGAAGGTGAAAGGGTATTTCGCCAGGGTGCGTTGAAAGAAGGTGGATTTGAAGTGATTGTCAGCGGTCATAGAAAAGGGACNGGNAGCAGCCGTGAAACNGCNCCACAATGCGAAAGATGGTCTGGAATACGAATAGTAATTGCAGCCTCATTCGCCCCCATACATGAGCGTAATAACATCAATCTTGGCCAGGTAATGGGGNATCATGCGATGTTAGAACGATTNCAAGATGGTGAAATCNTTCCTCTGTCAGAATTCACTGAAAGATANGACCCTGTAACCAGACTCATCTTNGAAAATGGAGGAATTCTGCCATTCGCAAAAAAATTGGAAGCAGGTGATGTGGTTTTACCAGAGATCTCGNCCAAGGAAAAACCAATGACCATGGTNGAGAAAATCATATCTAACAAATTAATTNGCAAAGATAGTGCTCCGTGTTTCGTTTCTCCGGGCGATGCAGTACTCGCAACAGTAGACGGAGGNTACAGTCATGAGTTCACAACAGCTCAAGTTCATAATTTTTTGAAGGAGGAATATGGCAGCGATTATTCCTTGCCAAANCCTCCAAAATTTGCTGTTTTTGAAGATCATCTGCTCTATGCACCNGGGGTTCCGAGGTTTGGTGCCTTCACCGATAAGATCCAAACCTTACGTGATTTGCAAGTGGTTTTCCAACGACATACGGGGGTGAGGGATTATTCTGCAAAGGATGGGGTAAGCCCGGGGATATGTCATCAAGTGGCTCGAGAAGAGTTCATTGATGTGGGAGATTTCATTCAAGCAACTGACAGCCACACTTGCATGGGCGGAGCATCCAACGCCCTGACCTATGGCGTCGGTTCGACAGAGTATGCGAATCTTGTACACAATCAATTCGCATTCGTAAAGGTTCCAGAAAGTATTCGTTTCGAGTTAACAGGGTCGTTGAATCCGGGTTGCACTGCTAAGGATGTAATTTTACACATACTTTGGCACTATGCCAAGCACTCAGATACTCTGGATCGTTCAATGGAATTTGGTGGTACCGGCCTTGCTTCTTTATCGATGGATGAAAGAGCGACATTATGCAATATGGCAACAGAGTGTAGCGCTAAGACGGGAATATGTGAGCCGGATCAGCTGACAATCAATTGGTTATTAGAGCGAAGAGAGGACTTGAATGAAGAGGATATCCGTAGTTCGTTTGTATTCCCAGATCCTAATGCGCACTATGATGGAGGGATACACGTAATCGATCTCGATCGGATACGGCCAATGGTCGCCCATCCGGGCAATCCAGATGAAGGGATACCTTCTGATCCCACTAATGGGGCCTACATTGACGAAATCGGAGATGTTCGAATTGACATAGCATACGCTGGTTCGTGTACTGCTGGAAAAGATGATGATTTTGGGTATTATGCAATGGTCACTAAAGCCGCTCTTGATGCGGGTATGAAAATAGCAGATGGNGTAGAGTGTTACATTCANTTCGGATCTAAATCCGTAAAGGATCTATCTGAAAGAAACGGATGGAGTTCGATGTTCGAAAGGGCAGGGGTGAAATTGATNGANCCTGGTTGTGGCGCATGCATCGGGGCTGGTCCTGGAGTTTCGAATGATGTCGATCAGGTTACTGTATCTGCAATCAATCGAAATTTTCAGGGTCGTTCTGGTCCGGGCAAACTGTATCTAGCCAGCCCGTTGACGGTGATGGCCAGTGCATTCACTGGNAAGATATCTGCATGGGATCCGGGTCTTTTCGATTGATTTTCTNCCTGGAATGTGCTTCAACGGTAGCNNATGGGTGATTCGATNCTGAGTCGACTTCGGTTGAATACGGAATNTGCTTCATTACCAATAATTTGCTTTGTTNTGGGGCATGCTCTAAGTGCTATCTGACATTATGTTCAGTCTACCGACAGGAGGCCCCTTGTCATCAGGGCATAGGGAGGACCTTGTAGGACGGTGGTCGAAATGGATAAGGCACAGAGGATTGCAAGCAAACAGAAGCAAATCTCGATAAGCGAATTCTTTGAGAAAAANAAGCATTTTCTTGGATTCGATACTCANCAAAGAGCGATTATAACTGCTGTAAAGGAGGCTGTGGACAACTCTCTTGATGCTTGTGAAGAAGGACGAATATTNCCTGAAATACATGTCGAGATAAAACGGCTTGANGGAGATCGCCTAGAGCTTGTAACTCAAGATAATGGCCCGGGAATTCCAAGAGATTCTATAGCCAATGTATTTGGTAAATTCTTACTTGGTTCACGATTCCACGCCATCCGTCAAACCCGTGGACAGCAAGGCATAGGAATAACAGGGGTCGTGATGTACGCTCAGCTAACGACTGGTTCAACGACGACCGTGTTATCGAAGATTGAAACAGAATCAACTGCTGTTAAAGTTGATCTTGCATTGGATACGAAGAACAACAGGGCCTTGAGATCTAATGAGGANAGNATACCCTTGGANGAATGGTTTGAAGAAAGCGGCATGGAATCNCTTCATGGTCTCAGAATTAAAACGGTAATGGCTGCTAAATATCAGAGAGGGAGGCAATCTGTCCATCAATATCTGAGAATGACTTCCATTGTCAATCCTCACGCCACAATCAGACTGAGAGTGATTGGTAAAGATGGAGAAATTATCGATGAAGGAGAGTGGATGAGGACCACCAAGATATTGCCGAGGCCCGTTGTTGAGATTCGNCCCCATCCTCATGGTATGCAATTTGGGACATTACAGAGAATGCTAAAGAATACCAAAGAGAGNAATGTTAGATCNTTTCTTAGAAAAGAGTTTGAGAAAGTATCTCCACTCGTCTCGAAGAAAATCTTGGAACACGCGGAAATAGATGAGAAGCGGAGGCCTTCTGGTTTGAGTGTAGAGGGGATTCAAAATTTGCTCTCTGCTTTCATGGCAGTNAAAATACAAGCCCCNCCAACAGATTGTCTTTCACCCATTGAAGATCTTTTGATCAAAAAGGGACTTGAAAAGGCAATTGATTCAAGATATGCAGCGACAGTCACAAGGACTCCTACTGTAAGCCAAGGGAATCCGTTCCAAGTGGAGGTTGGCCTAGTCTTTGGCGGTGATCTTCCTTCAGATGGGTCTGTAGAAGTTCTGAGATTCGCTAACAGGGTGCCTCTAATGTATCAACAAGGAGGGTGTTTGCTGACNAAGGGGATTGAATCGATAGACTGGCGNAGATATGGTCTCGAACAGACGGGGGGGAAGGGGGTTCCCAAGGGCCCGGCTGCTATACTCGTGCATCTAGCTTCAACTAATGTTCAATTCACTAGCGAGGCAAAAGAGGCTGTGTCAGAAAATGAAGAAGTTCTTGATGAGTTGCGAAGGGCTCTCTTCGAAGTGGGAAGAGGGCTCCAGGGGCATCGAAAGAGGATCGGTCAGAGAGAGAAATCTCGGGAGAAGTTTGACTTGATCAATAAGATCCTGCCAGAAATCGCTTCCAAATCTTCATCGATGCTTGGACGTCCTGAGCCGGATCTCTCACCCATAATAACCAAGATCATGAATGCTGTATTTTGTGAGGANGAGGTNATCTGGGATTCTAAGGAAAAGTTGGCCAGATGCTCCATAAAAATTTACAATTATACAGCAAGAGCTAGGGCGTATACCATCATTGTAAAGTGGCCGGAGAGGGATGGAGTGGCCCTGGTTGAGAATGAAAGNGGCGGNCGTAAAGAAACTCGAGGGCTTTGGGCNTGGCGATTAGATGCCATAAATCCAGGTGGNATGACNGAGATTTCGTTCGCGGTTANCGGNCTGAGTCATGGAGACTGGAAAGAGGCCGAAGTGTTCTACCGCGGCAATGGGGAGATAATAGGCTCTGAAAGAATAGATGAGTCCTTGCTAGAAGAGATTCGTAANCAGGAGGGNCTCAAAGGAGTNGTGGAGGAGTTCGTAGANGAGGCTCCNATCCAAAGTCCAATGATTGAGGAAGCGCTAGAGGGTGATTCATCCATCGAAGCAGGTGGAGAAAAGGAGTGGAGAAGCGATGGTAAGTTATTCTGATGGTGATTGTTATGCAAGATAGAAGTCGAAGCAAAGAAGAGACGGTGGACGCNCTTCATGCGGTTGCAGCAGAAATGCATGATAGGATGATGAGGGGGGANCCGCCGAGAATGACCCTGCCAGTTAGATCGAAGAAGAACATAGCCTTCGATGAAAAGTTGAATGTGTACAAATATGGTAGCAAGAAGACGATTAGGGATGCAACCAGTCTCGGTTCTGCGCATCAACTCCTGAGGGCATTGCATGTCACTGAATTCATGGAGGATATGATTGAAAGTAAAAAATCCTCAACTCTGAGAGAGATGTATTACATCTCTGAAGGTTGGGGATATGGGAAATTCGGCTCTCAGAATGAAAGTAACAATCTTGCTGAGGACTTGGAAATTGTGACAGGTTGTTTGAGAGAGGATTTCAAACTAAGGCCGGAGGAAGATGGTGCTAGAATAATTGGAAATCTTACATTTCAAGAAAGAAACAGACGTGGAGAGTGGATGAGGATAAACTGCAGAGATGATGTCGGCGATTCGGGCTATGGAGTTCCATACAATGTAGAGTCTGAAAAATTACAATTGGTCGAACACGATATTGATTTCATGATGGCAATCGAAACGGGAGGTATGTTCGATCGTCTTGTTGAAAATGGGTTTGATGAGTTAGCAAGGTGCGGTTTGATTCATCTGAAAGGGCAGCCGGCTCGCTCTACTAGACGTGTGATGAAGAGGATTAACGAAGAATGGGGAATACCCATTGTCGTATTTACGGATGCAGACCCCTGGTCTTTCAGGATCTTTGCTTCTATTGCATATGGTGCTATTAAAACAGCACACATATCAGAATATTTGGCGACCCCGAGTGCAGTATATCTTGGTATAGAGTCTGGAGATATAGAAGCATATGACCTTCCATCCGATGAGTTGACATCGCGGGACATAGAGGCATTGAAAGCAGAGAAGAGCGATCCTCGATTCCAAAGTCAGGAGTGGATTGATCAGATTGATTTGATGCTCGATCTTGGAAAGAAGGCGGAGCAGCAGTCTCTTGCCAAATATGGTCTTGATTTCGTCACAGACACATATCTTCCAGAGAAGTTACAGCAGAAACTAGGGCTTGTAATCGGCTAAACTCCAAATCAGAGTTTGTTGTGATTGGTGCATGGCCCGCGTGAGTTACCCCGTCATTGCCCTCATTGCGAGTTTTGTTTGTGTGGCCTCTTTTGCTGTATCTTACTCGAATTTTGATGGATACGGCGATCTTGATCCTGAGCAAAACAGCTTACAGATAATGGAATCTGGCGATTCTTTCTCTATCATCCTCGATGAATATGATCAGATCTGGGTTTATTCTGAGAATAAGGCGAGCTCAAATGCCAGCGTCAAGATATCGCTAAATGGAGCGATTGTGAATGGTACTTCAGTGAAATGGTGGGACACATTTCTCACCAGTGAAGACGGGGAGAGGGTGTTTGTGCCTTTGACTAAACTTGGGCCCGGGGCAGAGGGGGAGTATGTGTTTGAAAATGATGGGGCTTCCTTGTTGTATCTCGTTGATATGGTAGGCATAGGAGAGAACCTGTGGCAGGAGTCCTCTGTACAGATTATGGCCGCCTCATGCTGTCTTTCTCCATTCTTGGCTATGGTGGGTATAGTTGGTCTCGTTAGATCTTCAAAACCTTCCAAAACAGGCCCGAAAATATTGGTATTTGATTCGAATGTGGGTGTTCCAACGACTGAAGAAGTTTTCAGATCTGTGAATGGAATCTCCAAAGAAAGCGTGACCGCCACCGCTACCCCGGATCCCTGGAAGAATGAAGTTTCTGAAGATGAAGGCATAACCGAGGAGATACCTGATTCTACTGAAGGGACTCGATTAGACGAGGTTGGGGGCGATTGGCAAACTTGGGACGAGGGTTAGATTCGGCTCGTATGGTTTATGCGAGTCGGCACTAACCAACTCTCGGTTGGGAAGTCATGCCGGGGT
>PAUH01000016.1 GCA_002712645.1 Methanobacteriota archaeon | reverse complement strand
TTCCGCCATTAGTTTTCATACCGCTTCCTCAAAACGATTGATTACTGACCCCTTTACGGTATCCATTTGTTTGTCAGTACACGCATGAAATCGCCATATTCTACAAAAGTAATAATTACTTGACTTTTATGTAGTTCGTTTGGTTTTCAGGGCATAGCCTCTCCTTGTGGGAGCAAAATGAAAGAAAAGGCTGACTTTAGAAGATTTTCAAAAGATTTACCTTCAGGTTTATTCCTAATTACGTTTGGAAGGTTCATTTCAAACGTGGCTTATCGACTGGTTTTTCCTTTCTTGCCAACAATATCCCGAGGGTTAGGAGTGACGACTGGGACATTAGGAACCGCACTTGCGATGCGTGATCTCGTAGAGATGTCAAGCCCGCTTCTAGGAAAAGTAGTAGATAAGCGTGGCACGAATCAAGCTATGGTCGTAGGGGCTCTTGGACTTGGAATGGCTGCCGCACTGCAGGGAGCTAGTTCTGGACTCATACTCTTCATCTTCGCGTTAGTGTTGACAGCAATTTCTAAAAATTCATTTGATATAGGTTCTAGCGCTTGGGCCGGTGCAACGGTTCCCTATGCTCAGAGATCCCGGGCTATAGGGATGATAGAAACAACGTGGGCTCTATCCTTTGTTATCGGAATGCCAATAGCTTCTGTTCTCATACGAGCCGGAACGTGGCGAACACCATTCATCGTGATTTCGATTCTTTGTGTGGTTGTCGGAATTATTTTTAACCACCGTCTCCCTGCAAACCCACCTATAAGTTCGCATGGAAAAGGATCTAGTCTTAGTGTGACCGCAAAAAAAGTGATTTGTGCAATGATCGCTCTGGGTGCGGGGCACATGATGATGTTAGTAACCTTTGCAACCTTTCTTGAAGACGAGCACAATGTCTCAACCTCAGGCCTTGGTTTCGTAGCGGTGATTATTGGTTTGGCTGAATTAGTTGGCTCCGGCGGAGTTGCATTAATTGGTGACAAAATTGGGAAAGTTGTTGTGGTGAAATACGCACTTATGTTGTCATTGCCATTATCTATTATCCTGCCTCTAGGAAGTTCTTCCCTTTGGTTAGCTTTACTCCTTATCTCGCTTTGGTTCGTCTGTACAGAATCGGTAATCGTATCTATGCTTTCAACCAGTACTGAACTGGATAAATCGGCTCGGGGTGCGATGATGGGCTTCGTATATGCTGGCTGGGCATTGGGAAGGCTATTCGGGGCGATTTTTGGATCTAGAGTCTATGAGAGTTCTGGGATTATGCCTGTCTCATCTGTAATGACAGCTGTTTTGGCGATAGCGCTACTCGTTGTGTACCAAGCATTTAAGGATCAAACTGCAACGGAAAAGGTCTCAGAATGAGAGCGGTGTATCCAGGTTCGTTCAATCCCCCAACAATCGGACACATTGCCATTGCAAATTCCGCTATTAAGCGCTTTAGCATTAGTGAATTACATCTCGCTATTTCTACAGTTGCATTAGGAAAGGAAAAACTGACTGGTCCTTCAGTCGCTGACCGAGTAAAAATTTTAGAGAAATCCCTGCGACTGATACCTGAAGCTAGTGCTCTGGAGACTCCAAAACAACTCATTGCTGATATTGCCGAAGGGTATGATTTAGTAATCCTTGGCGCTGACAAATGGGCGCAATTGCATGATTTAGCATTCTATAAAGATGAACCGCATATGGCAGAATGTTTAAGTCGCTTACCTAAATTAGCGGTCGCTCCGAGAAATGGTATTGCGGTCCCTCAAGAGATTCTTTTAACGGTCCCCGAAGAAATCAACTCCATATCTTCGTCTGAGGTTAGACGTGGGAAATTTGAGTGGATGACAAAGGAAGCTTTTGATGTAGGAAAAGAAAGGGGTTTATGGGGCCTAGAGTAGGTACGATCTAATTCGGCATTTCATTTGCTTCTTCGCTTTTACGACTTTCACAATTTAAAGCTCCTAAAATCTGATAACCTGCCGTATCAACAAAGGAATAAGGACATGGGGGCCTGATGAACGAACAGCCAGTACAAATGAATATATATTCGTCACGAATCACTCAGCCTAAAAGCCAAGGTGCCTCCCAAGCAATGCTTCTAGCTACTGGACTTAGTCAATCCGACCTAGACCAGCCCCAGGTCGGCATTGCTGCATGCTGGTATGAAGGTAACCCTTGCAACATGCACCTTGATGACCTTGGTACCCATGTTAAACAAGGGGTGGTTGACTCTGGTCTCGTTGGCATGAGGTTCAACACAATAGGTGTCTCCGATGGTATTTCAATGGGAACTGATGGCATGTCATATTCTTTACAAAGTCGTGACTTAATAGCTGATTCAATCGAAACAGTTATGGCAGCACAGTGGTATGACGCACTTGTAGCCTTNCCTGGCTGTGATAAAAATATGCCGGGGTGCATNATAGCTATGGGNCGCTTAGACCGGCCAGCAATNATGGTCTACGGCGGAACGATCCGAGCAGGTTGNGGCACTATTGGAGGTGTTGAGGAAAAGCTTGATGTTGTTTCAGCNTTTCAAAGCTACGGACAATTTCTCGCAGGAACGATCACCGAGGAAGAACGACAGACCATTGTNTCATGCGCAATACCTGGAGCTGGCGCATGTGGAGGNATGTACACAGCTAATACAATGGCTACNGCAATTGANGCTATGGGCTTAAGNCTCCCATACTCCTCATGCACCCCNGCTGANGACCCTGCCAAAATTCAGGAATGTGTNACTGCTGGGTCAATGATGGAAATGCTTCTCTCNGAGGNTTTAACACCTCGCCGGATTGTAACTCGNGAATCNCTTGAGAACGCAATGGTTGTAACCATGGCNCTCGGCGGATCAACGAANGCCGTTTTACATATGATCGCAATGGCCCGTGCCTTNGAACTTGAACTNAATTTAGACGATTGGCTTGCTACTAGCTCACGAGTNCCGCTTCTAGCTGACTTGAAACCATCAGGTCAGTACGTAATGGAAGACCTCCATGACGTNGGTGGTGTTCCTGGTGTCATGCGGTACNTACTTGACGAGGGAATGCTTGANGGCGATCANATGACAGTAACAGGNAAGACATTGGGCGAGAATCTGTCTGANNTTCCTCCACTTCTCAAAGACCAAGACGTTATTTCATCACTCGATACTGCAGTGAAGTCAAGGGGNCATATTTCGATACTGCGCGGTAACCTTGCGCCNGGCGGTTCAGTGGGAAAGATCACCGGCAANCAAGGCCTAACCTTTNCAGGNCCNGCGCGAGTGTTTGATTCNGANGAAGACATGATTNCTGGACTTGANGAAGGNNGNATNCAATCNGGTGACGTAATNGTNATTCGTTATGAAGGCCCCAAGGGTGGGCCAGGAATGCCNGAGATGCTNACACCNACTAGCGCTCTTGCGGGTGCNGGCTTTATTGACGATGTCGCTNTGATTACAGATGGACGCTTCTCTGGCGGAAGCCACGGTTTTATAGTNGGACACGTCGTNCCAGAGGCTCAAGAAGGNGGTCCAATTGCCCTCGTNCGTGATGGGGANATNATNACNATTGACGATGAAAGNCATGAGATGACNGTGGGAGTTAGCGACAGCGAACTCGCTTCCCGTGCTGAGCAATGGGTGGCGCCNCCGTACAAAGCCACTTCAGGCACCCTGTGGAAGTACATCCGCCTNGTNGAAGANGCATCNAACGGTTGCGTNACTGATAGNTNAAGANATTCGCAACTCCNGACACGCCAACGNATNAATACNTTGANTNTCAGCGATGTAANTCAAAATGGAGAACTTNATTATTTACTTNTTATTGCTCTATTGAATCTTTAATCCGATCNAATTTNGTNCGAACTATCAANGTATANGTGTCTAAGATTGCNTGNTCTCGGTGNGTTTTTTGCGCTTCNAGTCTTGCTGGGTCTTGGACTANAGCCATGANCGCCGCTTTACTCGGGAAAGCATTGAATCTGACTTGATCCCANTCTCTCCCNTCACCAANAATTGTGCCTTCNACTCCGAACCATCCAGAAATACGAACNCCTTGNTCNATGCCGACAGNGGCTGCTTTCGACGTATATTCANCCATTTGTTCNGGAGTTTCTCCTANCTCAGCACGATCATTAAATTTCACNACATGCAAGGCGANTATCGGACCGTCTTCANTGGTAGGNGGATGTTGTACCTTCTCCCAATCAGNAAGGGAACTTTGAGGGTTTGGNANATCCATGGGTAGGCANCCCATAATGATCGTTTCTTNCATCCCCGCCTCTTTATGTACATGTTTGTCTTGAAAGTCTTTTCTTTCTTGCATATCAATAAATGATTTTCTTGTCGGNTATTTCACAACTGCTACCCGATCCCAATCCCNATGATCACCCAGAAGCTTGTTNTCAACNTCACCTAAATAAACGAGNTCNGCTCCTATNGCTTTAAGAGGCTCCAGCGGTGAGTAAAGNTCATCAGCTTCTTGACCTGTTATTTTTNCCCTNNTTCNATCTCCGTATTGAGCTACGTCATGATATTTCATGAGATTAACCATCCAAACNGGTCCATCTTNANCTGCTGTTGTGNTNGCTAGCTGCAGGGCGTAATCATAATCAATTTTCCCGTATTTTGGTGATGCCATAGTTATTCGTCTACTCCCCTATTTCTACCGTATGTAAGTCATCGCCTAGTTCAATTGTTCCGGAGAAATATTGAGCTGCGATTTCTCTCCATTCTTCTTCTTGCCCTGAAGGAAAGGCAGGCACGTAATGCGTTAACGTAAGTGTTTCTATTCCGGCACGTTCTGCGGTTTGAGAGGCTTCTTCAACTGAGGAATGGTAGTCGCAAACATCTTGTAGTCGTTGGAGAGGAATATTTTCGATGATGTCCTTGCGAATAACGGTATGGACAAGTCCTTTCGCTCCAGTACACAATTTGTCTAGTCCAGCACATGGGATAGTATCTCCTGCGACAACAACCGCATCATCCCCATAGTCAAATCTGAAGGCAATGGTTGGGTCTACTGGACGGTGGTCTGTAGGTTCGGTAGAGACCTTGACTTTACCTTCTAATTCCACGACCCCACTTTCAATTTCAGTCACATTTACTGCGGGAGGTTCATTAAGGTCTTCGTGATGATCTATTCGATACTTAATGTCGAAGCTAAGAAAATGCAAAAGCCTATCAACTGCCTCTTTTGTCCCCGGTGGCCCAACGATTTGAAGAGGTTTCTGTTCTGCGAACGAAGTAACCCAAGCAGATGTGATGACGTCATTTAAATCAGTTATGTGATCGCTATGAAGATGTGTGATCAAGACCCCGTTGAGCATGTTTGCGCCGCACCCTGCGGCGGCCAGCCGCATAAGAACGCCTCTCCCTGCGTCAACCAAGTAGTTCTCTTCACCAGCTTGTATGAGAGTTGCTGGCCCTGCTCTATTGGGGTCAGGAATTGGTGATCCGGTTCCTAAAAGAGTGATAGTTATCATTTTTCCTCCTGTGTAGATAACAACTTATTGTCTGGCGTTTTCAGCTCGTGCCTGAGCTTCATCTGCATCGGACGCTCTTTTGGCAGCGAGTTGAATTTCGACTTGGTGAAGTTCCCCACTGAAAGGGAAAGGGCTTTCGTATTGAGGTGAGACGGCCGATCCGTGGTCGTAACCTATGCTTGAGCCGACGGAAGATATCATTCTCATAAATAGGGGAACCCGGACGGACCCAGATGGTTCTTCGTTGACATAGATTGTGATTTCTCCACCTCTTTTGAGTCTTCGAAATTGAGCACGCAGTATTGAGTATCCAGTTGGAATCTCAATGTTGGACGTAACAACCGAGTGGTCATCAAATGCATTGTAATCTACAACTAAGCGTTCATTTTGTATGAATATTGAAATACCAGAATTCTCTGTTCCGGTTGAAAACAGGACACCGTGGTCGTTTTTTTGTCTAGTGATTGTTGCTGTTAGGTCAAAACTTCTTCCACCAATAGCTGCACTTGCTTGACCTGGTATCGGAGACATAGGAGGCCTATACACATAATTGCGGCTCGTTGGGTGCGGAGATAAATCTCTGAATCGCGCTCCAAATAATTCAAATCCTCTGTCATCAAGTGGGAGAACACCATGCTTTTCTGCTTCTTCCCACCATAAAGTCTGCAACTCCGTTAATTTATTTGGTTCATACTCAGCGAGGTCATCGCATTCGGACCAGTCATCAGTGAGTTTGTATAATTCCCATTGCTCTGTTTCGTAGTCGGCGCCAGCCTGATGGCGACAAACAGCTTTCCATTCTCCTGCGATCAGTGCCCTACTACCCGAGTTTTCAAAGTATTGAACCTTGTTATTAGAAATTCCCTTTGGATCGGCTAGAAGATGAGCNAAGGAATNACCNGAAATCGGNATTTGTGGNACTCCTTTGTATATTTCGGGTGCTTGGATGTTNAGTATNTCAAAAAGAGTAGGTGCGANATCAGAAACATTCACGAATTGGTTTCGTAANGAACCTCNGNTCTTCTNCTCAATTCCTTTCGGCCAATGAATAATNAGNGGAACGTGNACTCCTCCNTCATGNGTATTTTGTTTGTACCACTTGAACGGGGTGTTACCTGCCTGCGCCCANCCCCAAGGNTAATTNGTGTGGCTATGTGGNCCCCCTATGTCATCAATATTCTCGATTGCTTGATCTGGAGTTTCCAATATCCCATTNAAAAACTTCATTTCNTGCATAACCCCAAANGGACCNCCTTCTTGAGAAGCCCCATTATCTGAAAGNAGNATNAAGATTGTGTTATCCAATTCGTCTGCGTCACGCAGTCCNCTTACNAGGCGACCGATTTGATCATCNGTNTGATCAAGGAAAGCTGCNAATGCTTCTTGCAGACGTGCAGCTAAGAGTTTTTGGTTTTGTGGGAGATCATCCCACTTCTCNACTCCAGGATTTCTTGGAGCTAATTGTGTNCCAGATGGGATTACNCCAAGTTCTAGNTGNCGTTNATGCCAGCTTTCACGAATGACATCCCACCCCTCATCAAAAGAACCTNTATATTTCTTTAGATAATCCGGAGGGGCTTGGTGGGGAGCATGAGTAGCACCGAATGGGAGGTANGCAAAAAATGGNCTGTCAGGTCGNACTCCTTTTGAGTCAGCAATCATTNGCAGGAGGTTATCGACAATATCTTCACTTAGATGNTAACCATCTTCNGGTTTCCCTGGAGGTTGAACAGAATGATTNTCTCTGACNAGATCAGGATGNAATTGATCTGTTTCTCCCTCAAGGAAACCATAGAAACGATCAAANCCTCTTCCAAGTGGCCATTGGTCAAACGGNCCAGCAGATGAACAGTTCTCCATCGGCGCTAAATGCCATTTCCCCGCACAAAACGTGGCGTAACCTTCAGCTTGAAAAATCTCAGCGATAGTGGCTGCTTCATTAGTTATGTGCCCCAGCATGTGAGGAAATCCAGTACGGAAGTTAGAAACTGACCTCATCCCGACCGCATGCTGAGATCGGCCAGTTAAAAGTGAAGCTCTTGTAGGTGAACAGAGCGGCGTAACATGAAAGTTTGTGAACTGAAGCCCATCAGCAGCTAACGTGTCAATATTTTCTGTATCAATAGATGATCCATAGCACCCCAATTGAGCGAACCCTGTGTCATCTAACAGAACCACCACTATGTTTGGGGCGTCTTTACCGGGGTGTTGAGGGAGTTCAAACCATGGCTCTGAATCATTGAGAGTCTTTCCAATAGTTCCTTTAAAGTTGCTTTCCTGATTACGTAATTGGGTCATTCTTTTTCCTATTCGATAACTGGGAGCAGGCGTTCGATAGCGGTGCTCCAAGCTCTACGAGTTTGTCCGACTGTTTGATTCAGTGTCCGTCTAAACTGCTCCCAAGATTCCACCGAAGTAAGAACTGAAATAGATGCTACGATATCCTCACAATCGGCCGGGTTGAGTGTGCGTAGCTCGTGGTCAAAGTGAACGCGAATCTGGTCGCAGAGGATCAACCGGGCGGAGTCAAGTTGTTTGGCCGTAATAGGGCTTCCTTGAAGATTCCTTCTGTTAAGCAGTTGTAGAGGGTGGAGTTTCTCATGAAGTGCAAGGCGAACTTTAGTGAATGTAACTATACGTTGCTTGAGATCGCCGGTGCCGATCTCAGGAATGAAGACTAGTTCAGGAAAACGCTCCGTAATGCGAGCAATGGCATCGTTACGGAGTTCATCAAGCGTCTCAAAATATCGGTACATTGACGCGATAGAAACACCTGCCCGTTTTGCGACCTCATCTGGGCTGGGAGCATTTCCACTTTCTAATATCAGGTCAATAAACGCATCTACTGCGGATGCGCGGCGCTCAGAACGCCTGAGAGTATGTGCGTGCGGATTAGACACATTCTGGCAGTTATTTGTCATTACTTTTCATTGCCAACGTCATATATGATAGTGAAACTATCACTATTATATATGACGAGCAAATACATTTCCGTAGGATCCACCCATCGGACTACTCCTCTAACACTCTTCCTCTTCAACTGTTGGATTTGTTTAGCTTTCTATGCAAGCTAAGTCACTGAGAGTACGGCGACAAATGTAGGTGTCGTAGCCAGGGTGCTTTTCATGGAAGGCTTCTGATATTGCCTGCAGCTCGTCTAGGAATATTCCTGGCATCAGAATTTCCGTGGCCGATTGGCACAGGATATAAATACTTCCCGATGGGAAAAAACTAAGAATTTCACTTTCAGCTACCCCCTCTTCAGTTCCATCGTTGAGAATACCGAGCCCAACAATATCTTTAACCTTGCCTGCTCTTAGCTGGTACCATATGAACTCCAAGAATGAACCTATGGAATCTCTAATGAGACTTACCTTTGAACCTGGAACTGATGTCCAGTGGACAGGGATCTCCGAAATAGAGAGGTTTTGCCTGAATGCGATATCTAGGATTTCTGCGTCTTGCGCAAACCCTTTCACTCTTGAGAATGAAAAGAGTGCTTTTGCAACTGGGGTTCTGTATACCTTAAACCCGCATTGGGTATCCGAGATCCCATGTCTTGAGAACAATCGCAAAATGAAAGAGAACCCTATNGTTACGAATCTTCTTGTAGGTGGGATTCCTTCAGTTTGTGACCCTTCAAGTGATCGTGACCCTACGACAATGTGATGTTTCCGAAGTTCCTTCATCGCAGGTTCTAAAGCAGATAGGTCAGTAGCCATATCTGCATCCATTGTGATTATTATTGGACTGTTTGCAGCCGCTACTCCTATTCGTAGCGCACTCCCTTTTCCGCTACGTTCAGGTTTAGTTATCACTTTTCCCAAGGGAAAATGGTCATCAATGATTTGTTGACAGATATTACTCGTGCCGTCACTGCTTCCATCGTCAACGACAATCAGTTCGATATTCTGAGGAATAATGGATAGTGAACGCAAAGCATCCAATAGAGGAAGGATTCTTCTCTCTTCATTCAATGCTGGCAAAATAATAGAAACCTCTGCATGGCTTTTAAAAGGGTACCTTTTCGGGTTCACAGCTGAGTTTCAGGTTTTGGGGAAGGCACCTCAATAGCTGTCACAATTACGCCTTTACGGATCGTATATTTACCATGCATTTCTCTAATAGGACCGTTCTTTTGAATATTGACTGTGAAGGTGTTCCCTTGATCATGAAAATTAATGAGGGCTTCTTTGAAACCTAGCCATTCGTGAGTGATCGGATACCAAGCTTTGTATGTTGCTTCCTTTGCTGAGAAGAGAACTTTTCCAGGATGTTGGACAAGAGTGCCACCAACGGTTTTGGCCCATTCTTGTTCTTGGTCATTGCTTATTCTCCGTAACACTTTCGAAGATAAAGGTTCGTCTATCTCTGCATCTAAACCTAAAGAGAGGATGTCTGATTTTCTTGCGACTGCTGCAGCAGCATAGCCATGCGAATGTGTTATAGAACCCACAATATTAGAAGGCCAGATCGGCTCCCCCTTTCTCCCTATCTGGATATGTTCAGGGGGCATATTCGCAAGGACCATTGCTTCATGAGCGCAAAAGCGTCCTGCAATGAATTCTCGTTTTCGGTTTTGTGAAACACTCTCNAAGTAGGTTCGTTCAGCGAATGAAAGAAATGATGCGTCAATCTTCGCATTACGAGTTTCCATAATGGCTACAGAACTTGAAAATAAATCTTTTAGTGCTCCCATACTTTGGACCGTATCTCGAAAATCTATTTTGGTCGCATATTCATCAGCGGTACTTACTTACTTATCGAGCGTTCGTTTAGAATTTTGTTTATGGCTTTTCCATCTGCTTGGCCGGATGTTGATTTCATTACCTGCCCAACAAAAAAACCTTGAACTTTCGTATCACCTGAACAGAAACGTTCCCATTCATCGNTGTATTTATTAATGAGTTGGTCCACAAGGTTTTCCAACTCTTTTAGACTTACCGCTTCAAACCCTAATTCAGTTGCTAAATCTGATGGAATACCCCCTCTTTGAACTAACTCTTCTAACATTTTCTTTGCTTGTGTACTGGTAATTTCTAATTTGCTTTCCATTTGGACTAATTGTGCAAGAGCTTCTGTTGTCAACTCACCTAAACCATCAGATAGATTATTTACTAAGTGNTTCACTACTCGTTCGGGTAACCCTCCGCCTTTAATAGCGTCCAGAGCAAAGACGTCATGGTTACGTTCTACGAGCAAGGTCACATCATTCGATTTTACTCCATTTAGTTTTGCNAGTTTCCCCCTTCGTTCGGATGGCAATTCAGGCATTTCTTNATCAATTTTCGTGATTATTTCTTTGCTTGGATTAAGGGGCACTAAATCCGGCTCAGTGAANTAACGGTAGTCTTCAGCATCTTCCTTTGAGCGGCCAGAACGGGTTCTTCCTGCATCTTCATCCCAGTGACGGGTTTCTTGTTTCGGAGATTCCCCATTCCCATATAGGCTGATGTGGCGATTTGCTTCATACTCAATCGCTCGACCTAGTGATTTAAGTGAGTTAACGTTTTTTATTTCACATCGCGTTCGTAGATTATCCTCACCTATTTCACGAACTGAAACGTTTGCATCTACACGTATTGAACCTTCTTCCATTTTCGCGTCAGATATTTCTAAGGTTAGGATGATGCTGCGTAGTTCAGAAACATACGCTTTGGCTTGTTCAATAGTTCGTATTTCTGGCTTACTTACGATTTCAATTAGTGGTATACCGGCACGGTTGTAGTCCACTAAGGAGTAATCGGACCCGGAGATTCTTCCACTGGCTCCAATGTGGGTAGTTTTTCCCGTGTCTTCTTCTATGTGCGCTCGTTCAATTCCTATTGATTCACCAGTGGGAAGCTGAAGGTAACCGTCAAGATTTGTTGGCAAGTCATATTGGCTAATTTGATAATCTTTTGGCATATCTGGGTAAAAGTAGTTTTTTCGCGCAAATACTGATCGGTTTACTGAGCAACTTAATGCTCTCCCTAATCGCATAGCGAAATAAACTGCTGTTTCATTAACAACAGGTAGTGAGCCAGGAAGCCCTAAGCAGACCGGGCAAACATTCGTATTTGGTTCGCTTCCAAACTGGTTGAGGCACCCACAAAAGAGTTTTGTCTGCGTTGCAAGCTCAACATGCACTTCTAACCCAACTATAAGTTCCCAATCGTCTTTAAAAGTTTCTTGATTCATTGTGATGCCTGTTCCAAGGTCCGCGCTACTTGATACATCACCGGTTCCTTCATTGGGGGTGCAAGTATTTGGACCCCTATAGGCATACCATCTTTGCCTGAACCAAACGGAATAGAGATAGCTGGATGACCTACAAGGTTGGAAGGAATCGTGCAAACGTCGTTTACATACATTGTCATTGGATCATTTACTTTCGCCCCTAGCTTAAAGGCAGTGCAGGGAGAAGTGGGAGAAAGGAGTACGTCATAGTCTTTATAGAGATCAGCAAAATTCTCTGCTAGGAGTCTTCGTACCTTTAATGCTTTCCCATAGTACGCGTCATAGTATCCTGCCGATAAGGCATAGGTGCCAAGCATTATTCTTCGTTTGACTTCATCCCCAAACCCTTCTGTTCTCGTGTTCACGTTCATTTCTTTTAGGTTGGCACCGTCAACTCGTAATCCGTAGCGAACTCCGTCGTAACGACTGAGGTTGCTTGATGCTTCGGCTGGTGCGATGAGGTAATACGCTGATAGGCAGTACAGAGCGGCAGGGAGAGAAACTTCTTCAACTTGTGCGCCCGCATTGGACAAAGCAGAGACGGCTTTATTTGTTTGTTCGATAACTTCGTGGGTGATGCCATCTATTCCTCCCATCAGTTCGCTGATGATACCTACTTTAAGTTTGTTGACGCCTTCATCAATTATTTGCACAAAAGAATTAGGGGCTTGTTTGATGCTGGTTGAATCTAGAGGATCATAACCTCCGATTACTTCATGAACGATCGCCGCATCTCTGACAGATGTGGCAAAGGGCCCCACTTGATCTAATGAGCTGGCGAATGCCAAGAGCCCATAACGTGAGACCCCCCCATACGTTGGTTTTACACCAACGACTCCACAAAGAGCTGCTGGTTGGCGTATTGAGCCTCCAGTGTCTGAACCTATGGCGATAGGAGCAAACCCTGCCGCCACGGCTGCCGCACTTCCACCACTTGACCCTCCTGGGACACATGAAAGGTCATGAGGGTTTCGGGTGGGCCCGAAGGCAGAATTTTCTGTTGAACTGCCCATAGCAAATTCATCTAAGTTTGTCTTACCAACTATTGTCGCCCCTGCTTCTTTAAGTTTCTTGACAACAGTTGCGTCATAGGGTGGTTTCCAACCTTCAAGGATCTTTGAACTTGCAGTAGTAGGTATTCCTTTCGTACACAGGTTGTCTTTAATTGCTACTGGGACTCCGGCTAATGGTCCTAGCTTTTCTCCTTGAACAATTAGCTTGTCTGTCTCTTTTGCTGCTGCTCTAGCTTCATTGATAGTCACCAAGTTAAAAGCATGAACATCCTCTTCATGCTCTTCGATCTGGTTGAGATACCGTTCAAGTACTTCAACTGCGGAAATCTCGCGATTAGTAACGAGATCGACTATCTCACTTGCGCTCTGGTACTTTGCAGGGACCGCACCACTCATGCTTCTTCACCGAGAATTTTAGGTACAAGGAATTTTCCGTCCTCTACTGCTGGTGCTTCGGATAGAAAGTCAGAAGGTCTTAGCATCGGATTAGGGGTATCCTCTCGCATCGTATTTTCGATCGGAAGCGGATGAGACATAGGTTCAATATCGTCTAGCTCGAGTGCTTCAACATCTTTTGCATGGTCTAGAACTGCTCTCAACTGCTCTGTAAAGGTTTCTAACTCTTCGCTTGTTAAACGTAAGCGTGCAAGGTTAGCAACATGTTTGACTTCGTCAGAAGATATTTAATCAGACATTTCATCATCCTATCCAACTAAGCCCATCTGACCGCAGTATCAAATTTAACTTTCCATTTTATTGCTTAAGCTATTCAACAGTCTGTGGGCCCTTTGATACAAAAATTTCTATGACTCCATCAGGAAGCACCTTAGAACCAGATGCGGGTTCCAGTCTGATAACTACTCCGGGTCCTATAGCTGGGTGGAATACTTCTGTCCTTTTTACTTGAAGACCTTCAAGCACAATCGCTGTCTCAACTGGCTCATATGCTCTCCCTACGAGAGCTTCAGGAACTGTCCGAAGTTCTGGGCCAGCACTAATTTGAATATCTACTTCTGATCCGGTGGGTAACTCTGTTACTGAAGTTGTAGGTCCGATAACCAAGCCAATTGGTATCACCTCATCAGGCACCTCTGAAGTCTCTCCAAGTCTTAACCGGGACTCTAAGAGTATCGATTCTGCTTCGTCAATAGTTAGTCCAGTTAGGCCTAGAGGTATAGTACGAAGTTCAGGTCCAAGTGAAACAAAATAAGTAAGAACTTCTCCTTGCGCTAGTTCCACACCTGCAGCAGGTATGGTCCTTAGAATTTGCCCGTTCTGCGTTCCGTCTTCCCTAGTCAAGGCTTCTTCGAGAGCCCAGTAGTTACCAAACTGGTTAACAAGATCAGTAGTTTGCAATCCGACAACTTCTGGTACCGCCTGAAGCCTGATTTCTTCTTCTTCATTTCCAGAATTAATTAAGAGTGCTGTGCCGGCAACTAGAATACTCATTATGAGCAGCCATAGCCACCGTCTGAGATGAGACTTTAGGTATAAGATCGCTTTACTAAAACGATCTTTAAGGTTTGGTTTTCTGTCGATATCAATGAGTTCTTCCTCGCCATGGAATGTCTCAAAAAGATTTAGATTTAAACTGCTCTGAACAGGAAGTAATGCAGGTTTCGCATTTCTGATATTTAACTCACTCACAATCCCTAATAATGAACTAGCGGAGGGTCTTTCAGACGCTCTTAATGATATTACGCTTGTAAATGCGGTCTTTAATTGCTGTAAAGTTTCTGAATTTTTTTCTTGTGCTTCGCCAGTGCTTTCACTTTCTGGAAGCTTTGTATCTAATAATTCTTTGGCGATTGCTGCAATGGCATAGACATCATCAGCAGGAGTAAGCGGCTCACCGCTAATTAATTCCGGAGATAAATAGGGTCCTGCTGTAAAAAATTCAGATGAGGAATGTAATGAACTTATATTTCGCATACCGGTATCAGATATCTTTAGGTCGCCGGTTAGATTGAATATGACGTTTTCCGGTTTCAGGCCACCGTGAACTTTTCCTCTCTTATGGAGATAACTGGTTCCCTTCAGTATCTCCATAAGAATAAATGTTATTTGCGCAACGGAAAGGGATGAGTCTCGTTGCAGCATTGCTCTGAGGTCTCCACCTGCGAAAAATTCAGTAACGATATAAGGGGTCTCACCTGAACCCCAATCTAGAATTTTGATTAGGTTTGGGTGGCTCGTTTGTGCAAGACCTTGGAGGCTAGCCTGGAAATTTTTCTGAAAGTCTTCCCCACTGAGCTTCGCACCATCGAATACCTTAACAATCACTTGCTTCCTTACACGCATATCATCGGCAAGGTATATCTGCGCCAGAGTTCCACTTCCAAATGGAGTTATGAGTCGGTAACGGTTATTAATAACTTTTCCGGCATGCAAATACGTCGATGATTCCACATTTAGATCGTATTGCCCTTGTGACGATTTGCATATCTCATATGATTGCAGTCACGGGATTTAATCTGGCAGAATAGATATATGGCAGAAAAAGTGGAGCCACAACGCAGTTTGTTCTCAAGGATTCTTGGTCCGGCATTGGTCACAGTTGGAATCACGGGTGTTATTTTAGGTTTTGCGTTGTCAAACAGTGGAAGTACGGATATTCGTGTAGAAGGCAACCCAGTAATAGAGGCATTGTTCCCCGAGCCGGATGCAGAGGTACTCAGACAGACATCAATCGGCATTGACTTAATTGCTGGCTACGAGGCAGAGCTAACCATCAATGGCATTGCTATTCCTCCTGATCAAATAAATGTGTTGCGAGACTTGGAGAATCCCAGAGAAAGCGCTCAAACTAGTGGAACGTTTGGGTCTACATTAAACCGGTTCCTGTACCAACCTCTTGAAGGCAGGGCAGTGCCGGAATTGCAGGGAGATAGAAACTGCGTCGTTGCAGTTTACTGGCCTCTTTCAGATGCGACTGCTAGGTCAACAATTGAATGGTGCTTTACTGCACTATAGCTAAATTTAGGATGCTAACAATTTATCAAGTTGCTTGACTGCCTCTAAGGGGTTAGGACCAACGTGTATACTCTTGATTCCTAATTCTTCGGCCACATGAACGTGTTCTAAATAGTCATCAAGAAATATTGTCTTATCTGCAGAATTGTCAGCAATTTGCAGTGCCAAGGTGAATATCTTTGGGTCAGGCTTTCGTATCCCAACTTCTGAACTGTCAATAATGCCGTCAAATACATTCTCTGGCAGCATGGATTTCCATGATGAGCTGAATTCAAAAATATTATTTGAAAGAATAAATTGGTTAATCCCTAAATCTTTGTATCTGCGAACAGCATCAAACATTTCTTCAGTTGTATCGCTTTTGCCTCCCATTGACTTGAAGAAATCTCTGATCTCGAAACCTTCAATTCCTCTAGCGCTAGTCAAAATCTCTATTTCTTCAAGAGCTTCTACCATTGTTATCTCGCCTCGTTCAAGCCGGTGCCAATGGTGATCACCATCAACTAAACCATAACCCAAAACCAATTCAATGAGCTCTTGAGATTTTACTCCTAAACGGGCAGAGTAGATGTCAATTGAGTAGAAGGGGGAGCCTGTAAATACCCCACCAAAATCCCAAAGAATACATTCAAAGTGTGACTCTCTCATTATTTAATTTATTTCCCCTGATTTAAGCAGATTTTGAAACCCTGACTCGTCCAGAATAGGAATTCCCAACTCCTCTGCCTTTCTCAATTTAGATCCTCCTGGATTACTCCCCACGATGAGGGCCGATGTTTTCCCTGAAACACTTCCAGGAGATTTACCTCCTCGAGATGTAATTGCTTCCGCTATTTGATCTCTCGTGAAACCCTGCAAGGTTCCTGTTACGACGATCACCTTTCCTTGAAGAGTATTATCAGTTTCCTCAAGAACAGGACCAACAAAATTAACACCCGCAGATCTGAACTTTTCAATTAATTCTCTATGTTTGGGTTCTTTGAAGTAGCTAAATACGCTACTTGCAATTACTGGACCTAGTCCCTCTATCGCCTCCAGATCGTCCAGCGATGCCTCAATTATCAAATCGAGGTGTTTAAATGACACGGCAAGCAGATCTGCGTTAGTCCTACCGACGTGTGGAATTGAGAGTCCAAAAATCAAATTCCCGAGTGTCTTTGACTTTGAGGATTCAATCGCTAGCTGAAGATTACTCACAGATGTTTTCCCGAAACCCTCAAATGATTGAATCTTGTGAAAATCTAGCGTGTATAGGTCTCCGACATCGTTCATCAGCCCTTCAGTTACAAAGAGATCTATTGTTTGTTCCCCTAGATGCTCAATATCCATTGCTGTTCTCTGTGCGAAGTGTTCTACTCTGCCTCTAACTTGTCTTGGGCAGAAATAATTGGTGCATCTATGTCTTGCTTCGCCATCTGGTCGGCTCAGCTCAGCGCTACATGATGGGCATCTTCTTGGGAACTTCCATTGTGGGAGATCGCTGGGGCGTTTATCGAGAACAGGACCCACGACTTCTGGGATTACTTCGCCCGCTCTTCTGACGATGACTGTATCCCCGGGGCGAACATCTTTTTCTCTAACCTGATCCTCGTTATGCAATGTTGCAGTGGAAACTGTCACCCCACCAACGAATACCGGTTCAAGTCTTGCAAATGGTGTTGCTGAACCAGCAGCTCCGATTGAAACTTCAATATCTAATAGTTTGGTTGTTTGTTCTTCGGGTGGCAATTTAAATGCCAACGCCCATCTAGGGGCTTTCGCTGTCGTCCCTAATTCGTCTTGAATCTTTAATGAGTCAACTTTTATGACTATTCCATCAAATTCATAGTCAAAGTTAGATTTTTTTAGCCTGTACTCATTGATATACGCACTAAGCCCGTGCTTCCCCGATGTGACCCTTTGAGCATTTTGGTTCACCGGAAATCCAAGTGAGCTCAGGTATTCAAGTGTCCCAAAATGTGACTTAAGGTCAGGTCCTCCAGATATTCGACCTACTTGGTAGGCCCAGAAGGACAAATTTCTCTCTGCNGNNACTGNTGAATTNTTTTGNCGTATNGAACCTGCTGCNGCGTTNCGNGGGTTNACNTANGCNTTTNCNCCTNNNTGTTNNGCTTTNNNNTTNAGNTTNTCAAATTCACTNATNCGGAGGTAAACCTCNCCACGNACTTCAAGNACNNNNGGNGCATCTTNAATNNNTTTTGGNATATCTNTNATAGTNAACACATTATGNGTNACNTCCTCGCCANTNGANCCATCNCCTCTNGTAGCNGCCTGAACNAGCNTCCCNTCTTCNTAACGAANTGANATTGCNAGTCCNTCNAANTTTAANTCNCAACAAAATTCGTTNANNNCAGANCNGCTNNTTAATNTNCGATCAATTTTTTTNATCCATTGGTCAAGTTCTGNGTCATCAAACGCGTTATCNAGAGACATCATNGGCACNGAATGTTNNACNGGAGCNAAGATNTGTGANNNGGNNCCNCCGACANTTTCNGTAGGNGATGTAGGGTCNTATGCNTCAGGGTATTTTGCNTCNANNTNCCTNANNTCCCTCATCATNTGATCCCACTCTTCNTCACTNATNGAGGGGNTGTCCGACTCGTANTAGGCAACGTTNTGTTTCCTAATNTCAGNTCTNAACTCTTNGATTCGTAATAAATNGTTNTCNNTCACAGCAATAAATTTCCAGTTATCTCGCCGTACGGATTAGCAATGAACCACGCATACTGCGAAAATTCTAAATGTGAAGAGAAATTCTTGGATATATGTATTTCGTTTGGCATGGATTCCGATTCCTTTATTAGGGTATGGAGTCTTTGGTTCCGCTCTCGATGGCAAAAGTGAATCTCTTCAAGTCACTGTTTCTCTAAGCTTATGGATCCTTTGGTCTATCATTCTCTTAATNTCGTTAATTCCTAGTGCCAGTCTACTCACCCTTTACAGGGTCGTAGTGCCTATTTCAGTTGTAGCTGCTATTTGGGGATCTATTGAAGTAGAAATGAACGCTTCTTCCATTTGTCTGCTCTTTTGCTCAGCTATGTGTCTCTCAATAAGTCTTTTACCATCAATAGGATTTTGGTTTATCAATGGGTCAGCGTACGGAGACGAAGTGCGAGTGCCTCTTAGAGCTCCCGGCCCCCTACTGCTCGGTCCTGTCCCTTTGGCTTGGATAGTTGTCGCTTCAAGTTTAATTTTCTCAGTCATNCTTCTATCNTCACAAAACTACGTTTCTGGATTTATTGTCTTGACAATCGGGTCCATTTNAAGTTACTTTTCTTGCCGCTCATTATCAGCGCTTTCTCAAAGGTGGCTGGTATTTGTGCCAGCTGGGATCGTTTTACACGACAATATGGTTCTTGCTGACCCTTTCCTTATTAGAAAGTCAGTAATTAAGGAGATTGGTCCTGCGTTAGCATCAACCAAGGGGCTTGACCTCACGATGTCAAGCATTGGAATGAGTTTGGAAGTTGAGTTATATGAGCCTGCCAGGTTATCCCTGCAAATGAACCCGTTAGCTTCTCCAGAGGTTAATGAAGTGACTTCATTCTTAGTGAGCCCCTCTTTACTTTCAACAACTCTTGAGGAGGCATCAGCACGCAATATTGCGATTTTATGATCTGCTAACGATTCCGGATCCCACGACTGTGCCTTCCGCATAGAACACTGCTGATTGACCTGAGGCTACTTTTTTGTGCGGCTTTTCCCAGTAAATTTTATCTGTAATCTTCGCTCGAGCTGTGTGACCATGAGCGCTTGTTTGGATGTCAAGCACACCAGTAATAGGTTCGCCAATCCATTTGACGTCAACAATTGATGTCTCTTCATAGTAAAGGTCAGCTTTAGGGCCCACAGTTACTGTGGCAGATTCTACATTTATATCAANCGCNTANCGAGGCTCGCCTTCNCCTGAGACACCCAAACCTTTGCGCTGACCTATTGTCACCATCTGCACTGCAGGCACGNTAGAGATTCTATTCCCTTTGGAATCAACGACCTTCCCGGGAGTCATTGCCATATGCTGCTCCAAGAACCGCTGTCTTCCACCCTTTGTCCTGCTGATAAAACACACGTCTTGNCTATCGGCCTTTCCAGCAGTTTGTAATGATAGCGATGCCGCTATTTCTCTAACTTTATCTTTCGTGAGGTTACCTATCGGTAATTGAAGCCGGGCGAGTTGCCTCGCATCAAGCATATGCAGAACATANGACTGGTCTTTTTTCAGGTCTACTGACCTACTAAGACGGAAACCTTCAGGTTNTTGAATAATTTGGGCATGGTGGCCGGTAGCTATCAGCTCAAACCCTAGAGCAGTAGCTCGACGAAAAAGTTTGTCGAATTTAACGTGTCTGTTGCATTCAATGCATGGATTAGGTGTTTCACCTTTTTTGTGAGCATCAACATATGGATCTACGACATGAGTATCAAATTCGTCACCAAAATTGAAGACGTGATGCTGTATTCCTAATTGGTCAGCCACTCTTCGTGCATCAATAACATCGGAGACCGAGCAACATCCGGTATCAGAAGTGCCACCCCACAATTTCATCGTCACTCCGACGACTTCATACCCTTGATCAAGAAGCACAGCTGCTGCTACGGAAGAATCGACACCTCCGGACATTGCAACAAGAATCTTCTGTTTACCTTTCATGATCCTAAGCTCCGTAGCCTCTCTATCGCATCTGGAAGTATTTTGAGCACTCCATCAACATCTTCTTCTGTGCTTCTATATCCTAAAGATAGCCGCAATGAACCCCTTGCAAGCTCACGTTGATAACCCATTGCAGCCAAAACGTGAGATGGTTCCTGTGCGCCACTTGAGCATGATGATGCCGCCGATGCGAATATACCCGATTGTTCTAATAGAAAGAGCAAAGCTTCGCTTTCTATATCACCAAAGCAAAGGTGGCATGATCCTGCTACTTTGTTCGACCGGTTAACGCTTCCATCTCCGTTTGAGCGAACTCCTGTTTCGAAAGTATTACTAATTTCTAGAAGAGAGTCAGCAAGACTATCCCTAAGTAAAGCAACTCTTGCAGTATCCGCTTCTTTTGTGNCAGCAGTAACCCTTGCTGCGGCAGCCATGCCAACTATTCCTGGTGTATTGTGAGTTCCACTTCTGAGACCCTTTTCTTGACCGCCACCTAACTGTAGCGACGAAACTTTTGTTTGGTCTTTGACTATTAATGCTCCTACACCTTTTGGCCCCCCAAATTTATGTGCCGCTACGCTGATCAGGTCTGCGCATTCTGTAGCTACATGCATGTCCAACCAAGGAACGGCTTGCACAGCATCCGTATGTAATAGAGCCGTTGGTGATATCTCTTTTACGATAGAAGCGATTGTTTTGAGGTCTTGGATTACTCCGGTTTCTCCATTTACCAAACCGATTGAGACTAATGTTGTTTGATCAGTGATTACGTCAACAAGATGATTTAGGTCAATAGCTCCGTTTCGTTCTACATTAACGACTTTGCCACCAACCGACATTGTTGGTTCAAGAACAGCGTGATGTTCAGTAGCAGAGCAAACCACAGTGCCACCTATTGCTGAGTGGACTCCGAAGATAGCCAGATTATCTGACTCTGTACCCCCTGAGGTAAAGATAATATCTTGCGCTTTGCAGCCAAGTACATCCGCTAAAT
>PAUH01000015.1 GCA_002712645.1 Methanobacteriota archaeon | reverse complement strand
ACGTTACACCCCCTACAACCTGATACGCCGCAGGCCCATCCTATGCCGCCGGAGCTTTCATCCACTCACCGTTCCAGGCGTAGTGGACTATGGGGTATTGTTCTCAGTTTCCCGAGGTTATCCCCCAGCATAGGGCAGGTTACCCACGTGTTACTGAGCAGTATGCCGAGCTCCGAAAGCTCTCGACTCGCATGTCTTAATCGGACTCCAATAGCGGTAGCCTCCGGCAGGATCAACCGGATTTCGCGTGAGCGTAATCACGATCCTTGCTGGAGTTTTGAGTTGTCGTTTGACTATTGAAACGTAAAGTGCTTAGCGGTGGAATGTTATTTTCGCACCTTGCACACCTCCTGAAAACAGGAGGATTTTCGTCGTGGATCACCAATCTAAGTTCCGAACTCGGTTCGGAACCGCACTTCCTCGGCAGCGACTGACGTGAAAGATGACATCACGACCCCGAGGGGTTCAGTCTCCAACGCCCGTCAGACGCAGCGCGCCTGCGACTTGCAGTCCGTATATCAACGTGACGTGTGCCACATCCTTTTGATTGGGGCGCACACCCTCATTCTTTGGCTTCATGATGCGCCGAAGAACTCTCGTAAAACCGGATGCATTTCCATTGCTTGTTCCTTCTGAATCTGCTCATATGTCCTGAGAATTATGCCTACGGCAAGGAGGAGTCCTGTACCCGTTGCATTACCGACTGTCCCGAGGAGGTCTGCCCCAGCGGCCAGAAGGCCTACGAAGGCTCCGGAGAAGAGCGTTACAGGGGGTATGTACCTCTCCAGTATGCGCTCTACGACCTGGGGGTTGTTTCTGAATCCGGGGATCTGCATGCCCGTGCGTTCGATTTGCTTGGCGACATCCTTCGGACCCATGTTTGTGGTTTCAATCCAGAATTTGGCGAATACCATGCTTCCCAAGGTCATGAACGTGACGTAGGTCAAGACGTGTACCATCACCTGGCCCAGGCTATGGCCGTATGCGTCTCCCGTCTGATTCAATAGAGGTATTAGCCAATCGCCGACACCATTGACCATTGAGCTGTACCATGCAAAACCGTCGGAGGGCGTTGTGGCCCCTGGCTCGTAACTACCGAACCAATGTGCCTTCGAACCCCAACCATTCCTCCCGAGGATTGGGACTGTGGAAAGTACTGGATGGCTCCAGAAAAGAAGCGTGAACATGTTCACGTTGGCAAGTAAGGCCGCCATTAGAATGACAGGTATGTTGCTTGCATAGACGAGTCGGATCGGATACTGGCCCCTGTGGCCTCTGACCTTACCGTGTGCTAACGGGAGTTCGAGTTTGGATGACTCAGCGTAAGCCACCACGAGGAATACGATGATCGAGGATACCAATGCAGCAATTGGATTGGAGTGATTCAGGAGGATCTGTTCGAATCCATTCTGGGATACAAGTTGCGAGTTTGTAGCGCTCCTGAGTGTATAGAATATCATTGGAAGTGTTCCTGCAGGCGGGTTCTCGAAGGATAAGGGGCTCCCGCTGACGCTGGGCAGAGGAGACAATGTACCAACGAAGGTTGACTGTGCGACTCCAGCGGCGATGAACAGCGATATACCGCTCCCGATCCCCCATTTTGACACTAATTCGTCAAGAAGGAAGACGAGGTATGAGCCGATGAAGAGTTGGATGACAATTATGGTGTTAGCCCAGCCAATGCCATAATCGAGAATTATACTCTCATGCGGGTCTAGGAACCCGTATACCTGAGGTATCGACTCGATGGGGATCATGAGTAAGACGAGGATCTTCTGTATCCCCTGGTAGAGTTGCTTGTCAGCAGAGTCCTGCAAGTCTAATTGGATGATCTTAGCGCCCGAGAACAGTTGCATGATGATGGAGGCTGTGACGATTGGGCCGATTCCAAGGTGCATGATCGAACCAGAAGCACCGGCCATGATGGCTCTGAAGGAAGAGAATACGTCGAGAGTTGAATCCGATAATCCCCAAATCATGACATTGGTCATCATGAAGTAAATGATCAGGACGAGGACGGTTGTCCAAAGCTTCTGATTGAATCTGACATGCCCCTCTGGCTTTACGATGGAGGGATAGACGTCGACCATCCTCTTGAGCGCGTACAATCTGCTCGATTCTGGACCGGTGTACATCAAGCAACAAAGAGTTAGGCCAGCCGCGAGACCAAGTAATGCTACTCCCACTAGAAGGAATCCGACAGCTTGTTCATCGACCCATCCCCAGATCACCATTCCGATTACCGAAGCGAGCCAGATCACTGGTTTTAGCCATCTTCCCAGGGCGGAATCAGCTAGAGACTCAGGGAGATCTGCGCTTACTCCCCAGATTACGAATCCGACATAGGGGAATGAGACGGCGAGAAGCGTGAGCGCCCAAGTCTGATCTGCAGAGTCATCGCCGAAGAGGAGGTCTCGTTGCCACCAAACCAAAGCACCCCAGTAAATCGCAGCCACGATTACTAGGCCCAAGACATTCGGTCGACGGCCCTCCATCTCGCATCACCTAAGATTTTCAGTCCTCTTCTGATTCTTCCCATTCGTCCTCGTCTGGGATGCTTACTGAGCCGCCTGCAGCCTCGATTTTCTCAATCGCTCTGGATGAGGCGTGTTCTACCGTGATGTGTATCGCTCGGTTGACCTTGCCTGAACCAAGGAGTTTGTCGAAGCCCATTGGGGTTAGGTCGATAGTGTCGCCCTCGTCTATCATCTGGTCCACCTGGGAGACGTTGATGCTATTGTGAACTGTGCGGAGGCTCGGATCCCTGTTGAAGCCGTGCATCCCCCAGTGATTGGGCATATACTTCAATCGAGTCATGAGCCTGTGCTTGTTTATGCCGGCATTTCCTCTGCCGCCTCTCTTTCCTGCGCCCCTTCCTGCTTTCTTTCCACGGCCGTGGTACCTTGATCGGCCTCTGAATTTGTTTGTGCGTGAAACCATGTTTAACACCTCATACCATCCTCGAAGCGAGATCAGCGATTGCAGGACCTCTGAAGCCCAAGGCTCCGCCGGTGCTGTAGGCGCGCTTGATACCGCCCCAGCCCTTTGCGCCCCTTGGAGGGTGAAGTCGTAGAACCGGTTTTAGCCCCTCGACGGATTTCATCGTAGCATCACCAGAGGCTAGTGCGGATGCGAAGGAGTCTATCGAGTCATACTCGCTGCCGCTCGAAATTGCATCGTCAGTTACTGGCTTATCACCAGACATACGCCCTCTCTCGCGAAGGAGTGTGGCGATTGTTTTGGCGTCGACTTCGCCCCATGTGACGAAGTCTTTTGCCTTCTGGAGCATCCCCGCGTATGTTGGTCTGTCAGGAATTATCGTTGCATGGTTTACTTTTGTCAGGTTTAGCATCGACATGGTCTCTCGGATGGACCGCTCCACGCCTCTGTCGCTCCTAGCTCGTATCACGAGATGGGTCATGCACCCACCTCCCCGCGTGTTATGTGCAATTTGAGCTTGTCCTGATCTCCAATTCGAGTCCTATTGAGTTGCTTGAGGGCATTGAATGTGGCTTGTGCGAAGTTGATTGTAGTCCTTGTCTGGCCTGCTGTGCTGGACCATACATCGGTAACTCCTGCCTTGTTGAGAACCCTTCTCCCCGTATCTCCTATGACGAGGCCCTTTCCTGCCGGTGCCGGCATCAGAGTCACGCGTGTCGAACCCGATCTTCCTGTCACCTTGATTGGGACGCTCTTTCCAGGGCCTTGACCGGACTCCCATGAGCCGTTCCCGCGCATCACGGGTATTAGGTCGAGTTTTGCCTTTGTTATCGCCTTCTGTATGGTACTGGCTACTTCCTTGCCCTTGCATATGGCAAGACCGACGTAACCGTCGTGATTCCCGACAACGCAAAGTACGTTGAATCGGACTCTTCTACCCGAGTCAGTCATTCTCTGAATCATATTCACTGCGAGGACATCTTCTTCGAGATTGGGGATCAATGCATCAATGATCTCGACTTCTCGTATTGGCAGGCCAGTGGCTAGAGCCTGCTGGTAGGTCATTATTTCTCCATCGAGAACCATCCTTCCGAGTCTCGTCTTTGGAGTCCACTGCCTGAGTTCGGCGAATCTGTCTGGGCCGCCTCTCCGCCTTGTGCCTGATTCCGGCTCTGGGGCATCGGCGTAGCCGAATGCGATTGCGAGACCTGTTGCTAGAGTGGGGACCTCCTCCTCTGTTTGTTCGATTTCCTCTTCACTCATGCGTGTGCCTCCTCGATGCTTTTCTTAGTTGATTCAACGGATGTTGCCAGTGAGTCGTCTATGTGAGCCCCCATGATTCTCTCCTCAGGGGGCAGAACATCTTCTCCATGGGGAATTTCGAGGCCAGCGTCGATCATGCCCTTCAAAGCTGCATAGACTCTATTGCCCTTGGTAGAAGCTGCTAGGCCTATGTCTAGAATTGCAGTGTCGCAGCCCGCCGCTATTGCCTTCTTCCCTACTGCGAAACCTGTTAGGTAGCTTGCAGGTATTGACTTTCTAGAGGCGTCGATAGGCCATCCGTGTTTCTCTGTGAGCGTGGAGGTCTTCACTTCGACCAGTACCTTGTCTCCTTCGGTGGCATATTCGACTACTTGACAGGTCATTTGGGTATTACTCACCCTGACTACTGCTCTCGGAAGTCCTCCTCTGAGCATTCGAAGTCTTCTCCTGTAATCTGTGAGACCATTCTCACGACGCTTGTAGCGGAGTCTCTGGTTCTTTCCTGATGGCATCATGCCTCNCCCCCTATCTCGATTCCTTCGAGTTCNATNTTGGTCTTTAGATGGGCCACTGACCTGTAAGACCCGCCTTTCGCCTTCCTGTAGAAGTAACGATACTGGCTTGGAGATATGGTGCTGTCAGATCGCATATCCTTCAAGGTTCTGCGCTGGGCCCGGATTGTCTTCATCCAACGGTGCTTTCTCGGGTTTCTGGCATTCGCAGTNCCCTTCCTTGAGCCATGGCCTTTCCTTCTGCCCTTGGCCTTCTGATATTCGGCCTTNCGTGCTCGTCCCCTGCTGTTTCCAACCAATGGCTTGGCCTTTATGACGCCCTCTTCTATGAGCTGNCGGATATCGTCCTTCTGGACTGCATTGGTGACCTCNTCAAGGTAGTCCGGGTTGATCCATATCCTGTGAATGCCTACCGTGCGACCCTCTCTCCTNGAGAGTATGTCCGCGGCGAGTCTCTTCTGGTTGGAGATTATCATCTCATATCCCCCTTCCTCTGAATTCTACGCCTGTTGAGCACCCTAAGNCCGAGTTGATCTGCGCGATCGTGCATTACCGAGCGCTTCCTGTTGCCCACCTTTGAGCCGATTCTAACAGCCTGGCGCTCTGGGTCGAGCCCATCTAGCTCTGAGAGTGTGTTAACTAGGACTTCCTCGAAACCTGAGGGGTGCAATCCTCTTACTGATGCTATCTTCCTATGTCCAATTCGTACCATGGGGGTCCTGTACTTCATATTGAGTCGCTGCTTTGATTGGTAGCCCTTGGGCTTCCTCCATCCTGTTCTGGCCAATCTGAAATAGCGGAACCATTCCTGACGCCTGAACTTGGGCATTGAGGAACGCTGGGATTTTCTTGTTAGAAGCGCTGCCTTTGTCTCATCATCCAAGACGGGTTTCTGACGAGTCACGTATTCTCCATCTTCATCTTCCCATTCGTCGTCGAAGAACTCCTCGTCGAAATCTCCTTCGTCAGCCATGTCGGACTCTTCGATTTCGAATTCCTCTTCCGTGTTTTGAGTCTCTTCTGGAACAGGTTCTGGAGAGGACTCGCTGGCAGCGAGTCGCTCGATNAGTTCGGACTTCTTTCCTCCGACTTTGAGGTCTCTTTCCCTCAGGAGATCTTTCAGCTGNGCGACGGTCATTGATTCATAATCCATATTTTCACCTCTCTCCGTCTTTGGAGACAATGTATATTCCGTCTTGGAACACTCTCCTGTCTCTCTTTCTGATCTTGCAAGCGCGCTCTATGTTAGCAGCCGTCTGNCCGACCTTCTCCCTATCGGCACCAGACACTATGACGTNCACCTTGTTTTCAACGCGGACTTGGACCTCTCCAGGGGACCATGGGAGNTTTGCTGAGCGGGGAACCTTCTCCCCNAATAGATTGGTTATTGTCATGACGTTGCCNTCGACCTTGAGAGTCATCGGGAANTGGGAGTAGACTGCCTTGAGCCTNTACTCGAAGCCGGAGTCTATTCCTCTGANCATGTTTCTCAGATGTGCGGCCCACGTTCCAGCCANTGCCTTGTGGGCCNTTCTGGGGAGATCGCAGAACACGTGGATCTGTCCCTCGACTGAGTTTATGNTGATTCTTGAGTTTCGAAACGTTCTAGATATCGATGAGCCGTCTTTGGAGAAAGTGACATCNTCGCCGTCTATGCTGGCTGAGACGCCCTCCGGGAGGTCAATCTTGTGAGTGATGCTGTCAAGTAATGGCATNTTTATCACCTCTCAGAAAATATACGCAAGAAGGCGTCCNCCAACACGCTCCTTCTTAGCGTCATGATGGTTCATGACTCCTTGATTTGTAGATACNATCAGCAGGCCGAAGTCTCTCGCAGGCAGGAATCTAGACTCCCACTTATCGAAATCAGTCCTCTTTACCGAATATCTGGGCTTGATTACGCCGCATCGGTTGATAGCCCCTATGAGNTCCACGCGGAAGGCATCCCCGCGTCCATCGGATACACGTTGGAATTCCCCCACGTATCCCGATGATTGCATTATCAATAGCATCCGTTCTAGCAATTTGCTNGCAGGGCTAACGGAGACCTCGTAATGGCCTGCCTGCTCAGCATTGTATATCCGCACGAAAGCGTCAGAGAGTGGGTCGAACTGCATCCATATCACCTCAATTAAATTTCTTGAATCCTATCTCNGGAGCCACGTCCCTGAAACACTGACGGCAAAGCCTGAGTCCGTGTCTGCGGATCATACCGCGCTTTCTACCGCATCGGCGGCAACCAACTGTGCGTCCAATNTCTTCACCATGCTCACGTGCCATAGATTCACTCCTCCATGATTGTAATTCCAAANGTATCCTTGAACCATGCCTTGCATTCATCTCTCGAGACTCGATGGTGGCCTGGTAGTTTGCTAGATGCATGACGGCGTCTTTGGACTCTATGTCCGGGTCGCTCGAGGACTATGTTGACATCGAGCCCGAATATACCGATATCGGGATCGTACTTCATTTCAGGGAAATCAGTGTAGTCGGCTATTCCGAAGGATAGGTTACCTGAATCGTCGAACGACCAGCCGTGAATTGTGTTCTCCCTTACCCAAAGAGCGTTCTTGAGGAACTCGCTTGCTTTATCGGAATCTCTGATTGTGACCTTGCAGCCTATAGGAGCGCCTATTCTAGTACCCAGATCTCTGTTGGTCTTCTTCGACAGCGTCCTGACTGGCTTCTGTCCAGTGAGGGATTCGAGAACTCGCTCTGCGAGCATCAGACGGTTCCCTCCTTCGCCCACCCCTATATTCACCGTAACCTTGGTGATACGAGGGGTTAGCATCGGATTTGACTGTGCGCTCATGAGTTTGCCTCCAATGGAAGTGCCTTGGCGTCCGGTATAACGAATGCATATGCTGCGATAGTACCGAACTCATCGAATACGACCTCATTTGGCCTGGTTGATCGCTTGATCTCGATTTCCTTGATTTTCGAGGTCTCTCCGACGTGCGAACCGCCAGTCATGTAGGCCGTTGCTCCCGCCTCGAATGGATGGTGGGCCGATATTTCTTGATCCGGGAGGGATACGACCAGAGTGTCTCCTGACGAATACTCGTCGGAGGCTTCGGAAAGGAATGTTCGTCCGTCATGGAGAGTATACTGCGTTTTTCCGCCCTTGATCGTGATCTTATTGATAATTCGGCACAGCTTTGCAGACGCTTCTTTCTTGGGTATTGCCCTGTATCGTAGTTTGCCGTTGGTGTCTAAGATGCAACGGTAGTTGTCGTCGCCCACGGTTAGAACGTCCATCAGGCCGACTGCGCGGCCATGATCAACAACAACTCTGCCATCGACCTTTACCTTCTTGGTAGCCAGGATTCGCTTTGACTCCCTCTGGCTTCTTGAAAGTTCGAGTACGTCTCTGAGGATTATGCCGATCGGCATGCACATCTCGAGGGGGTGGCCCGACGGATCGGGCTTCTGAACCCAAACATTCGTCTTTCGCGGGAGTGGCCATGTTCTGGGCATTGTAAGTCGCTTCATGTGGCTGCTGCTCATTCTGCTTTACCTCCTTTAGCACGCTCGAGTATTCTTCCGATTCGGAGCGGGTCCGTATCATCCAGGGTGACTACCACTATGTTGGATGCATGGATGGGCAAGGGCTCCTCCTTGGCGTCTGCGGTTGAGATTGATACTCCGTCAACTTGGACTGTACCAGCGCCAGTATCGACGGCTACGATTTTGGCTCGTACGCCACTTTTACCACGTGCCTGCCCGAGTCTNTTNCCCCTTGAATCGGCCTTTGCCGAGTTNGGGCTTCCGAAATCGCCCCTNAGAACCTCCACCTCGTCACCGACCCTGACAGTAACTGTCCTGATGGCTGCTAGATCTGGATCGTCNGTCCTGAGTCTGGCNCTGATGCGCTTCCTCTTTACATGTAGAGGCGCATTGAACTGTGCCTTTCTCTGCTTACCTGGTTGCTTACTTGACATACATCCACCTCCATCATACAATTTGCTTNGCCGTTGCNGCGATTCTNGGCCAACGCTCAGCGGCTTCNCTACTGATCGGGCCCTTAATGTCCGATCCGCGNAGTTCGCCTTTCTCGTTGGTNATNACNCACGCGTTATCNTCGAATGAGACCCATGTNCCATCGACTCGACGGAATGGTCTNCTCTGACGAACGATGACTGCGGTGAATATCTGNCGGCGCATCTCAGGNGTTCCGCGNCGNACNGTTACTCTNATCAAGTCCCCAACTCCTGCNGAGGGGTATCTTCGCGCTACTCCGCCCTTNCGNAGNACGTTCATGAGNTGGACAATCTTNGCACCNGTNTTGTCNACNCAGTCCATTTTAGCCTGNGTNGGCAGNGCNTTCGTNACTGAGCTTGAGATNCCCTTCATTGNAAGTCCCCCTTCTCAATAACNCAGAATTTAACGGTCTTGGANAGCGGTCNGCATTCCATGACNCGTACTCTTTCTCCGACNGAAACCTCGCCTATGCAAGATGGAAGATGTGCGGAGTATCGGTGGGTNCTCTTCTGATATCTCTCATACTTGGGCATGTAACGCGTTGTCTCNCGTTCNAGGATTATTGAGCTGTCCATTCCNGCNGCAGAGACAACCTTGCCTTCAATGATCTGNCCGCGGACCCTAAGTGAGCCGTAGAATGGGCAATTCTCATTTCCATCCCANTGTCCCTCTGGAGTCTTGACATCGATTCCGATATCTCTTATCTTNGCCATCATCTNTTCCTCCTGTATCTTCGATTNACTCTGTCTTCTGGCCTTTGAGTGACTNTNGANCCCTCTATGACCNTATCTCCNTTGTCGAGTGTGAATCTGATTACGTNCTTTGGNATCACATGNACCCCTTTCGATGACCTNACCCTNAGAGTGTGCTTGGTCTCATCNACNATCATGCCCTNGAGCCCTATCAGCCCATTGTCCTTGGANTCNATGACTGTGATGGTCATGGCCANCCANGGTTGNTTCAGCAAACTCATCACCGCACCTCCACCCTGTAACCGTTCTGCTCCANTACCTTAGCAGCCCGCTTCTTGTGCTCGCCTTGCAGNTCTATAACTCGNCCTTTTACNGTGCCNCCGCTTGCGCATGCAGACTTGAGAGTCTTTGCCAGTTGGTTGATGTCTATGGCCGTNTCNTCAATTCCGTCNACGATAGTNACCATCTTTCCATACCTCCTTCTTGCTGTAGAAATTACTGCTGTTTGTTGTTCCTTCGCTATCTCCTGACANATNCACAGTTCTTCCGGCAGCCCACATANATTGCAAATACCTGCCATNTGGGCTCTACTCCTTCNTCTCNCTGTTTATGCTCGTCAGAAGTCTAGCGATNCTCCTGCGAGTCTGTTTGAATTCACCTGGGTTGGAAGAGGATCCGCCNAGTGCTTGCTGTGCCCTTAGCTGGAGGAGTTCTTCACGCAGCTCCTCGAGACGNCTGAGCATCTGCTCCATCGACATCTGATCGATATCATGCATTGAAAGGTGNCTCATATCATTCCTCCTCCCCTGCAGATTTTGGAGCATTGCCCTGCTCCTCTGTNTTCCATGCGACGTCTTCGACAACGGGTGGCAANCCGGCCTCGGCTCTNTCNCGNATGATGATTTCATGTGGNAGTCGNGTGCCTGGNCGCATTATTCGNACTGTGCANCCGACTGTTCCNAGCTTCTTGACAGCAGTNGCGAANCCNCTNTCCATNACATCTAGAGCNACTTGNCCGCAATACTTGATGTGNCCCTTCTGGAACTTCTGGACNCTGTGTCTTGCACCGGTTATCTTGCCACTCAAGACGACTAAGCATCCTCTTGCACCGGCATCCATNATGTTCTGGACAGTGCCGTGNCCNGCTCTTCTGAAGAACCANCCTCGCTCCANTGAGCTAGCAAGGCGNCTAGCCATGACCTGTGGGTTGAGCCTTGGTTCTTCGATCTCCTCNACTTGGAGTTGTGGNTGGAANAGATCNAAATCATTTCTAAGACGATCGTTTAANTCGCGGATNGTCTTGCCTCTTCGACCATACACTCGNCCGACCATCTCAGCTTGGATGGTCACCTCAGTNCCTTCNGGCGTCCTATTGAATTTGAGGCCNCCNTAGCCTGCACGCTCAGTTTCNCTGAGNAGATATTCNTTGACTAGCTGACGCTCGACATTTCTGTGNATCGTCTTNCGAATNGTGTTCTGCTTTGCCATAGTCATCCCTCAGAACTCGTCTTCCTCAACTTCTTCGCCAAAGTGCTCAATGAAAATTTCTAGATTTACTTGATAGTGATTCTTNGGGGTTGCTCGTCCNCTTGCCCTTGGACGGAATCCNCGNGATATTTGNCCNCTGTGAGCAGCCACGTGNGTTATCACCATCTCATCAGGGTCNATGGTATCATACCTCTGTCTTGCGTTGTCCATGGCGCTGTTGATCAGACGGATGAANTCTCTCGANGCCTTGTAGGGNTAGGCACCTGGCCCCATCTTGCCNTTCCTGTGGCCCGCCATNGTATTGCCTCCCTTGCCNTTTCTNGAACGNCGNGTGTANGGNATNGCANCCTGCTTGCGCATTACGCGNTCCAAGTAATCAATGGCNTGGACAGTNGTCTTTCCGCGTATGAACTTGGCAATNTGNTANCAGTGCTTGTGATGTACGTCGACATTTACTGCNCTNGCNGTNGCNAGGAATGCNCCCTCAAGCANCTGGGTGTATCCGCTCTGAGGTTGTCCCTGGTTTCTGCTCATTATTTTCACCTCACTTCAACGCTACATGCTTGGAAGACCTTGTTGCACCCACACCAGGCCCTGTGTGNTTCACTGACTTTCGAGTGGGGGCGTATTCCCCCATTGCGTGCCCNATCATCTCTGGTTGNATCTCTACCTTGACNAATTGTCTGCCATTGTGAACGCCGACNGTTCTACCCACCATGGATGGTACNATGTACATGCCCCTGCAATGTGTCCTNATCATACCATTTGTTGAGTCGAACTTCTGCAATAGCTTCTCGCATTCCTCNGAAAGNCCTCTTGCATAGGACCTCCTTGCTCTGGCAGGCAGCAATGCTACGATGCTAAGNGCATCTGGATCGCTTTCTGGGGGATAAAGAGGGACTTCTTTCAACTCATCCATCGTGTATCCTCGCCACAGGAATTCTTTCTTGCGACGCTCGGCNACGGTAGATCTTCGCTTCCTCGCCTGCCTACGAGCAAGTTTCGGTGAGCGGAATACCTTCTTTGATCGTGCCATACCAATACCTCACTCCTTNCTTACTCTTCCACGACCGGTTCTACTAGGCGCGATGTGTCCTACTTTTTGCCCTGGTGGAGCAGTTCTTGGGACAGAGTTTGGCCCGTGGACTGCCTGATGGTTACCGCCCCCATGGGGATGGTCTACTGGATTCATTGCAACACCGCTCACTGTCGGGTATAGTTTCCCTCGTGCCTTGGCGCGCTTATGGGCTGCACCAGCCTTCATGATTGGTTTCTCCGTCCTGCCGTGGCCTGCAAGTACGCCTATCGTGGCTCTGCAAGAAGATGGTAGATCTTTCAGACGGCCACTTGGCAATCGTACTCTGACCTTATCTCCCATGCGAGTATCGACAAAGGCTGAGTTCCCGCCTGATCTGGCGAATTTCCCCCCATCGCCTGGACGTGCTTCGACATTACAAACTGGAGTTCCCTCAGGAATCTTGTTCAACATTGTAACGTTACCTGGTCTGAGGCTGACCTTAGAAGAAAAGGCGAGTTTCTGACCGACGCTTATCCCGTCCGGCGCGCCCATGTGACCAACACTTCCGTCTTCGAAGCGGATTTTTGCAAGAGGGGCCGTGTGGGCAGGGCTGTGTACAAGGTCGACGACCTCTGCCATCTGCTCAGATACCCTTGGTAGAGAGTTAGCAGCAGGGAATCGATGGCTTGCGACTCTGTTCTTGGGGCTTGATCCCCTGCGTTGTGAACGTGTCCTCTTGCCCATGAATATGCCTCCTCAGAATGCTCCTAGTTTCAATGCGGCTTCTTCTGCATCATAACCATCTGCAAGACGGACGCTGGCGTGCTTGCCTGTTCTTGTGATACGTGTATTGACTTTTGAGACCTTCACGTCGAGAAGGGCCTCTACAGCTTCCTTGATCTGCGGCTTTGTTGACTCGCGTCTTACTATGAACTCAAGTCTGTTGTTATTCTGCTGACGTCGGTCGTCGCCGTCGGCGATCCTCCTAGCTTCGAGGGTCTTTTCCGTGATCCAAGGCATTTGTATTACTGCATAAGGGTCGACCATAGTATTCACCTCATCTCCTCTATTGCCTTCTTGGTCCAAACGGTTAGACGCCCGATATCTCCGCCCGGTGCAAGATCTTCTGCGCACAGATCTCTTGCGGCAACAACATCGACCCCTGGTACGTTTCGAGCCGCCTTGGAGAGTGCTCCTGTCTGCGATACTACCAGAAGGACTGATTTTGGAGTCCTTCTTCTTCGGCCCCTCATCTTGCCCTTTCCAGCTCGTATTGAGCGGCCGTTCTTGGCCCTGTCAAGATCGTCACCCAGGCCTAGCCCTTGCATCATAGCAACAAATTTTCTTGTTGCGTATGCGAGGGGGATTGACTCAGGATCGTGGGCATCTGATTGGCCATCTTTGACTTCAGTGTACTTGTCAATTATTATAGGGAATCTGAGCGATTCATCGAATCGATGACCCCTTGATGCGACGATTTCGGCATTGCAGGTTGCTGCGATAGCGGAGTCTCTGGCGATTCTCTTCTGCTTGGTGTTGAATTTCATGCTCCAGTCTTTCTCCACGAGAGGGCCATGGGCTCTTCTCCCTCCTCTCGTGTGGGGGTTTTGAGCTGCTGTTCTCTGACCCGTCTTTCTCATGATTCTAGAAACGCCTCGTCCCTTGCCCCACCATTCCACGGAATGCTTCATTCCAGCTTGTGGGGCCTTCTTGCCGTCGTGTGTTCTATGCCCATAGGGCTGACGCCTATTTGCTCTTGACGAGTGGACTGCGTCTCTCACCATATCTTCGCGGATATCAGATGAGAATGATTCAGGCAGGTCGACTTTTGACCCGTTCTCTGCTGAAACCTCATATGTCTCTGAAAGAAGGCCTGCATCAACCTCTATCTGTGAGATTTCATTATTTAGAGAGTATGAGGTTGCCTTCATTCAATCACACTCCCTGCTTCGATGCCGTACTCACATAGGCCAGACTCACAGGATGGGTATTTTTCCTTGGGCGGATGGGGTCGCGGAGACGAAGAAGGCGCTTTGCTGGACCGGGTAGGCTCCCCTGGACAAGGACATACGAGTTCCGAACCTCCCCGTAATTTAGGAAGCCTCCTGCGGGGGTTATCTCATTATTCTCCGGGTCAGATATCCTCAAAAGGCGCTTATTCAATTCAGTTCTTTGGTGATAGCCGACTTGACCTGCCTGGGGGACTGTAGAACGCACGTAGCCCGTTCCGAAGTCACCAAGGTTACCTGCCTGACGTCGTCTCTTGCTGTTCTTGTGGCTGAGTAACTTCACGCCCCATCGCTTGACTGATCCTTGGAATCCCTTGCCTTTTGTGATTCCTATTACATCTATCTCTTGGCCGTCCTCCCAGACGTCATCGATCGTTATGTCGGACCCCAATCTTTCACGGGCCCATTCTAATTTCTCAGAGGTTGTTCCCCCAGTGAGATTGAGTTCCATGATCTCGGCCGTCTTGCTCGAAGTGCCGCTGACCAGTTGTGGCTGTGTTGCAGCGATTATTCGAACTTCGACGAGTTCGCTCGCAAGGAGTGCATCATAGGCTGCCTGATTGAATCCTGCAGTCCTCTTGGGTATTCTGCCAGCTCGCTTGGCTGGCTTCCGGCCCTCAGAAGCATCTCTTTCTCCACGAGTTGCGTTGGCCAGTCTCGGGGTGATTCCGCTTGGAAGGTCATCTGGTTCGCACCAAACCTCTCCAGCAGTTCGCAGACCATATGGGTCCATAACATATCCACGTACACCGAGAACCTTCATCGGAGGAGTTTCGACTACGGTGACCGCTCTTCTTACTTCTTGACCTGCGCTGGTTGATGTTGGATTCGTATTCTGAACTAGAACGTGTGTCATGCCGGCTTTCCAACCAGCAAAACCCTGAACGCGAATGCTGTCTGCAGAAACATCAGGCCATGCCGTGATAGTTCCATACGGCCGATTGGCTCGCTTACGTGGGCTAAAGCCCATGCTGCCACGTCGTGGTCGGTGCTTGTCGGCCATATTCAGGTCTCCTTTTTCATAACCGCCGCAGAACCGCCTAAACGGCCTACACCGGGCCCGTAGCGAACGGAGAGGACCGTGACACCGGCATACGACCCCGAGTGGGGTTCGACGGCCTTGGGATGCGTTCACAGAGCCCTATGGTGTCTGGTACTCCTCGTTACGAGCGGCTTTGCGACCTGCCTTCCATTTATGAAAGAATCGGATGGCGCCAATATCAATCAGGCTAGACATCACTCGATTGGAATGCTTTAGAACCGTGGTTTCAAAGGACTTACGAATATGTGTCCCAGAGTGGCTCATCCGAATTTGAGAGAGGGGTTGCTTGAAGCCCGCGCATATCAGCTTGAAGGGGTTGCAGAATCGTTGCATTCATCGACTCTTTTGGTATACCCTACTGCAGGGGGAAAGACAGCAGTTGCAGTCATGGCGATGGCTGAAACTCTCCATAGGGACAAAGGTGCGATAGTGATTATAGCACCCACAGTAGGATTGGTCGATCAACATCAAAGGACTATCTCAGAATGGTTGGTTTCTGATTTTGAATCGGTTTCTCTAACGGGTTCCACGCCCCCTGGGAAGAGAGAACAGGTATGGAAGGTCTCCAGAATAGTGGTGACTACACCTCAGATTTACAGAAATGATGTTTTGTCCGGGTTGATTGTGCCCTCGGACATTAGTCTCCTGATCATCGATGAGGCCCACCATGCAGTCGGCAATCATGCGATGGCGCTATCTGCAGACCTCCACAAGGAGAATGGCGGGGAGAGGATTCTTGCGATGACTGCGAGTCCGGGATTTTCTAGAGATCATGTTCGCTCAATATGCAACAGGCTTTCGATAGACAGGATACATCTGAGATCGTCTGACGACCCGATGATGAAGGAATATCTCTCTGACTTGGATATTGTTGAAATCCGTGTTGACGTCCCCAATGAATTGCTTGAATTGGCCTCCCCGATACGTGGATGGCAGCGAAGCATAGTGGACGTAGAGCGGCGACTGGGGAGATATGTGCATGAGGGGGCAATTGGCTATGCTGGTCTGTCAAGTGCGATGGAACGTGCTCAAGCCGCAATAAGAAGAGGCGATGGGACAGGATATGCTTCTGTTTCTCGGATCGCTCTGGCTATGACTCTGAATCATCTGATTAATCATCTCCTATCTCAGGGAGTTGCGGCTGCACGGGAGTTCCTAAGAAGAAAATCTGTAGACTCGGATTCAAAGAAGAAATCCAGTAGAGATCTGCTCAAAGATCGAAGAATCAGGTCATTGATCGAAAAGCTTGACGATATGCAGGAAGTGCACACCAAGATAGGTTCAGTCAGAAGGCTTGTGGCTGAACGCCTACGTAGGAACAGGGGTGGAAAGATAATCATATTCGCTACATATCGAGATACGGTCTCAGCAATACACCAGGCCCTTTCCGACATTAGCGGAGCGAATCCCGTGAGATTCGTCGGACAGGCGAACAGGGGGGAAAGTGGACTTAGTTCAGGAGAGCAAATTGAGACTATCAATTCATTCAGAGAGGGGCGTTACAACATACTAGTTGCTACTTCCGTGGGGGAGGAGGGGCTAGACATACCCTCTGCAGATCTTGTGATCTTCTACGAGCCGGTCGGAAGCGAAACTCGAACCATTCAGAGAAGGGGGCGAACAGGAAGAAGAAGACAAGGCGATGTTGTCGTCCTCATAGCAGAGGGGACGAGAGATGAGGGTGCGGTTACGGCCTCACTGCGCCGAGAGTTGGCCATGAAGAGGTCTATTCACTCAGTCAGAAGAGGGCTTACTAGTGGCCCCATAGATTACAGTCTACTCGATTCTTTCACCGTAGACCTGGGTATTGAATTCGTGAAAGCTGATTTCTTCATCTCGGAAGAAAGAAGAAGGCATGCTGCGAATCTATCGGAAGAGAGGGGGCCTACCACAGTCATTGATGATGTAGAACAAAAGGTTTCGTCTTTATCCGATCCTTCATCATTTCGACCTAGGGGGCAATTCGGTCTTGAAGACTTCAAGAGATGATGATTTTGATACAGTTTCAATCGCCGATTACAGCGAGTCTGGTTTTGAGCATCGCAAGTCTTTTTGGGAAATTTCCGGTGACGAATGCAACGTACTCGGAAAGATGCACTACAGGCAAATTCGTATTCAATCCCGTTGATCTAGAGGCCTTGCCCTGGTAGATATCGAGAACCCCGTGGGATAGGGTACAGGCGCTGATAAGCATCTTAGCGCCACCGACTTTGGCCTCTGAAAGTATTGTAGCTGATTGGCGTAATACGGTCTGCTCTTCTGAGAACAATCCAGGGGTACCTGCTGAAGAGGTCCGGGAGGGATACCTTACAGGAGTGCCTCCGGAAGATTCTATGATTGATTCTAGATACCATGGGTCAAAAACATCATCTCCGCCTATCAGCCCCTCCTGCTGGAGATTTGGCCCGTAGTACGGGGCCAGTTTGGAGCGAATTGGATTCTTGACTTTCTTTGAAAATGCCTCCAATCCAATATCTTCAACGAGAACTTGGAGCAAGTGTCGTATCCGAACAGTGCCCTCTAACGTTCTCCCGGTTGTCTTCTCAAGAGTAGTGTTAACAGTGCCCATCATATTAAGATCAGATTTCAACATATTCAGATCTTCATAGAGTGTTGCAGCGGTAGTGGCACAGGGGGTGATTATATCCAGCCCTAGGTCTTCTGCCATCGACATTGTCCTGGCATTCAGGGTTACCTGAAGGGAGCGATTTGCCTGTCCGAGTATCCCTGCCCCACAGCTGGTTGCACCAGGTAAATCGACGAGTCCGATGCCGAGTGATCGACAAGCTGCGCGCATAGTCTCATCAACTTCGGGAGCGCTGCTGTGTGCCACATTTCCCGGATGATATGCAAATTGGATTGGCATATTCGATGACCTCAGAATCTTCGATCTAAACTATTGAAAATTGATACAACCTCGTGGTGATTATCAACTCTCTTGTTGAACTGCCTCGGCATCTTTCCTAATCCTGCTGGAGGTGCAACCAATGCCAGAATATCGTTTACCATCTTTCCACCGGTTCTTGTGAATCCTGTGACCATTCTCGCAGTGACGCCGGATGAGAGGTTAGAGAGAAGCCCGAGTGGACCGAGTACTTGACGGTAAAGTACCGTATCGTTTACTTTGCCGCTGCTCTTCAAAGTCCATGCATACCACCAAACATGTTTTCCATGGCGTCCATTGAAACCATTGACCTCCAAAGCTCGTGTCCTGGCGCTCAACAGAGCTGCTTGAATATCGCGTCCGGCAAGAGGTTGCCTTCCGAATGGCGCCATGTCCGTCTCAGCCAAAATTGTATCCGCTCCTGCTAAGATGGTATCAATCGCACTTATCCTCTTATCAGATGTACGTGGATCGCATCTTCTAACCCACAAATCTAGGCACACCGAGGGGCCGAGATACGAGTCGGCGTAAGCCACAGCATCGGAACATGAGTGTATGACTTGGGGGCCGGCATGATTGGACATTGAATGCAACTCAGCTGCCTTGAAGGGCTCCATCGACCCGATGGCTATTCCTTGCTCAGACTTTACTGCCTCCCTGGTTTTCGAAACATGCCAGATCGAAGCAGTTTCTCGCTTCTTTAGTAATCCGTCGAAATCAACGCACAAGTCTCTCAGCACATCATATCCGGGAAGTGGCTCTATAGTCAACATCACCGGGCCGGGCCTCCCATTGGAAAGGCGGTCTATCCTTGTAGATCCTGGCAAGGTCACGCGGCCATTGACCAGTAATGCCGTACAAGGATCGTGAGGNGAGCCGTCCGTAAAGCATAGACTTCCGTCATGAGTTCTTTGGATTGATCGAAGTGCGTCCAGAAGTGTGGTATGTCCGTTTAGAGAGCAAAGCCACGTGTCAGTTCCGCTTGTTCTCTCATGTGGNTCGTACCTGAAAACACTGAGTTGGGCCTCTACTTCCCCAGCGGAGAGATCGGGGAGTGTGAATCCATCCTCTCCTTCCGCAGCCGAAACACCGCCGCTCACTAGATCGCGAATTGCGTCAATGAGTTCTTCATGGAGATTTCCTGAATCGTCAGTTGCCGATAGCATGGTAAGTGCTTCTTCTGCCCAAANAGCCGCTGGAGCCTCGTAATCGACATCACAATCGACTCGGTTAACCACTCTATTCGCACCCAACTCTTCCAATCTATTGTCCCAGTCTTTACCGGACTGGCAGAATAGCTCGTAGGAAGTGTCGCCCAGTGCTAAAACTGTGAAGGACATTCCATCCATCCTGGGTGCGCTGTCTGAAGCTGCAGCCTGCCAAAGAGCCTCGGCATTGTCAGGCATCTCGCCCTCGCCCCAAGTGGAACAAACAATTGCGACGCGTTTCATCGAAGCCATTGAATTGATATCGAAGCCGTCCATATCGTGAACCACTCCTTCCATGCCATATTGGCCAGCATTCTTCGCCAACTTAGCAGCCAACTCTTCCGAGTTACCTGACTGCGAACCGAAGAAGACATTCAGCGTCCTGTCTCCCGATGAGAGGAATGCGTCTAACCCTTCTACCACAAGAGGTTCCTCAGCGACCCCAGCGTCTACCGCCGCTTCTACTTCTATAACAGGAGCATCTGCCTCTTCTTCCTCTTCGTCGGCTTGGGCCTCCACCACTATGATGACATCGACTGGACAACCGTCCGCCGCATCGAGAATATCGTCGGAAAGAGTTTGAATCGCCTCTTTTTTCAAGGCTGATTTGGAATCGTTCCTGTCGAAACCTCCGTCCAATCTAACATCGGATTTGATGAAACAGGTATCGTCAGTGACCTCGAATACTTCGGGCGCTGCTTCTTCACANGCATCACAAGTTATGCAGCCTTCTTCGATGTATACGCTGAANATGGTCAAGATTGGCGCCCCCTATGTCATCTCCCAAAAATAAGCGATTATTGAACATGTGGATTTACAGTGCTTCACATATCCAATCCGTCGAAGTCTCCGTCCATTGCGGGGGATCCCCCTTTACTGGAGATTACATCGTCAATTCTGAGGATCATTACTGCGGTCTCACTTGCAGATTGAATAGCCTGCTCGACGACTCTGGTCGGTTCATACACCTTCCCAGCTTGCATATCTACGACGCCCCCGTCGTAAACATTGACTCCATGGCGATTCTTTCCCTCGGAATGAGCCTTCCTGAGGGCGATGATCGTATTGACGGGGTCTAGGCCCGCATTTTCTGCTAGGGTTCTGGGAATGACCTCGAGAGCGCCGGCGAATGCCTCGATAGCCATCTGTTCCCTGCCTCCGACGCCTTCAGCGTATGAGCGGAGATCTCTGCTTACTGCAGCCAATACCGAGCCGCCGCCAGTCAGAACCTGCCCGTCCTCGTGAGCGACTGAGACTACTCCTATGGCATCATCGAAGGCTCGCCTGATTTCATCTACGACATGTTCTGTGCCGCCGCGAAGAAGCACTGAAACTGCCTTCGCTTGCTCGCATCCTGTAATGAACACCATATCCGAGTCNCCAATTTTTCTTTCATCCACACGCGCTGCATCGCCAAGGTCTTCAGATGACAAATCGTCCAAGGTAGTTACGATTCTGCCGCCAGTGGCCTTGGATAGCGCTTCCATATCGCTTTTCTTTGCTCTCCTGATGGCGAAGATTCCTGCTTTTGCCATATGGTGCTGCGCCAAATCGTCGATTCCTTTCTGACAGATTAAGACATTCGCACCNGAAGAGGATATGGTNTCTACGAGTCCNTTGATGTAGGATTCTTCCTCTTCTAAAAATTGAGAAAGCATACTCGGATCGGTGATCTGTATTTTCGCATCGACTTCAGTCTTCTTGACCTCAATAGCGGAGTTGACCAGTGCTACCTTTGCCCCCTCTACAGAGCGCGGCATTCCCGAATGGACTCTTTCCTTGTCCAAGATTATGCCATCAACTAGTGAGCTGTCTTTGATCGAGCCTCCTTGTTTCTTTTCGACTTTGACGTCATCGAGGTCGACCATTACTCCGCCGTCATCTTCCTGGGCTACGGCAATTACTGCCCTGACACATATGTCTGAGAGGAATTCCTTGACTGCTCCAGCACTCTTCCCAGTAAGTGCAGTCTTAGCGACTTCAGCAAGTGTCTCTTCATCTACCTCTATAGCATGATCATCAATCAAATCGATGGCCTTATCGGCTGCTAGTCGGAAACCTTCGCAAATTACGGTTGGGTGCACATTCTGCTCAATTAAGTCCTCGGACCTCTTGAGGAGTTCTCCCGCTAGAACGACTGCGGTAGTCGTTCCNTCGAAACAATGCTGCTCTTGCGTTTTTGCTATCTCGATGATCATCTTGGCAGCAGGATGTTCGATATCCATCTCTTTGAGAATGGTTGCGCCATCATTGGTAATGACTACGTCGCCCATACTGTCTACGAGCATCTTGTCCATGCCTTTTGGCCCTAAAGTTGACCTCACTGCCTCAGCAACTGCCTTCGCAGCTGCTATGTTGTTGCTCTGTGCGGTTCTACCGCTAGTTCGCGTGGTTCCTTCCTTGAGTATGAATATGGGCTGCTGTCCGTTCGTCATAGGCACACCTTGCTTGCATGCGAGCCAAGAGAGGGGGCGTCATAAGCCCTGCCACTCGGAAAAAAGATGCTAATCGTCCATATCCGGGGGCGTGGGAGGCGGTGATGGCGGTTGCTGGAAGATTGACTGTGCGCCTCCGAGAGCGGAATTGGCAACTTGATCATCCGATGGGAGATAATTGCCATACTGCTGGCCATCGAAGTTCGTGTATTCCTCCATGGGGCCGCTTGCGCCACGGAATATTCTGAATGCTGCAAGCAGGATGGCGATAGCACCGGCCAATCCGGCTGCGATGAATAGGTAGTTNCCCAAAGTTAACCCTATTTCTTCAACATCTGGGCCTACTTCGATGGGATTTGATTTAACCATCGTAAGTGGCGTGCTGCTGCTGGTCTTGTCTATGTCNGTATCGACCAGTAGCGTGAGTTCGAAATCCACATTATTTTCTTCTAAATTTCGGANATTCTGCTCGTTTATCACTACTGTGACTGTGACGACCCTCAATTCATCGGTATCCAGTACAAAGTCNCGATCACTAGTCTCCACCCTTGCATCGAAGACGTTGAAGAACAAGTCCGATTGTCTATCGATATCTACCCTCACCAACTGCTCGTAAGAGGGATGTAGATTCCTGATGGAGAATGATAGCTCGTATGAGCCTGCATCAGATATGGTTAGTCGCGATTGCTCAGGGAAAATCTGAAGCCATCCGACAGACCCAACATCGAAAACTGCCGAGCCTGAGTCGGTCACCATTACGTTTCTCTGTGCTGCTACATCCGATGAGGCATGCATCGAAACGACTCGTTCGCCAAATGTTCCAGAATCAAAACTATACGATGCAGTGACATTGNAAGAGGCCCCCGGTTGAATCCAGGGGGTCAAATCTCCATCTTCACCGCTNTCGACGTTCACATCATCCAGATGTTCGAACGACAGCCGGTACCTNTCGACTTGATTGCCCCTGTTCCACACTTCCCAACGAAGAGTTCTGGGTTCGTCTCCTCCGCGATAGACCTCTTCGGACATGTCTAGATCAGCNACCTCCACCAGTTGTGTCGATGGGACCGTGACCAACATGCTGGCTTGGGNCTCATAACTGGGATCNGACTGGCTCCTTGCTGTTATCCTGACCAAATATGACTCATTCTGAACCCCATATGGCATAGGNAGAAGAAGCAGGGCTGCTGTATCTCCTCCGAATGGGTCAATCCCCANGGTNGAGGGTGTGCTAAGTTGTGCTTTCATGGATAGGTCAGCAGTGACGAANAGGTCGAAGGCTTCCTCNGAGTTTCCATGATTGATTAGGACTATCTCGACGATTCTGGAGATATTATCTGCAGGTATGGTAGCCTCACTGAACTCGGGTATGATTTCAAGTTCNAANTTATTCATGACTTGAATCTTCAAGAGTCGATCTGCAGGGAAGTTGTTTGGGGCCTTTCCATTGACATCAATTCTCAAATCATACACGCCCGGTACCGCATCCTCNGGCACAGTGACATGAGCGATTAGATCCACTTCCTGCCCTATNGATGTGAATATTGTCTCAACATCCCCGCCATTCTCGTCCGTCCANCTAATCAATTGAGAAGGGTCCCACGTTGGCTCGTCGAGGTAAACNCCACCTAGATTCCAGCTGCCTATCTGATTGCCTGTATTGCTGAATGTCAAAGGCACTGCTCCTGAATCTCCGGGGAACATCTGCAAATGTGGATCTCCGCCAGATGGGTTATACTCAAGATCGATAAATCCTGAGTANGATGGTTGGACGTCGATATATTGNACAATTGGCTTACCCAAATCGAGTTTTGAGACATTGGTAAGGCCGTCGTTGATGTGTATGTGCCATTCCAAAGATTCAACAGACACGCTCGCAGGTATGGAGAGGTTGAACCATGCTGGCATAGTGCTCTGTGCCACGATATTCTTGGTTACGATGAAGGAATCTTTGTCATTGGTTCCCGGAGTGTCTATCCTGATCAGATCAGGCCACGAGGAGTTAGTAACNTCGCTGTATATTCTCANAGTGATATCCACATAACCATTNTTCGTGATGCCGCATTGAAGTTCCACGGGATCTCCTACTGGTATGACTGGGTGTGCTTCTATGCCCTCCTTGTAATCGCCAGCACAGTCTACGGAGATTGTATATTGGGGTATTTTCTCGATTGCGAACATCAAGAANCCATCCACTTCNATACCNGATGTTGCGTTCGTGCCGTCACTCTCGAAAAGATACGACATCCTGTATTCTGCGCGAGGATGTACATCAGACATGTCCCAAATTAGTTGTTCCCACGAGCCATCTGTTGGCAGCGTCATGTTTGTTAGATTGAGTTGTTCAGTGTTCAGTCCAGAAACGGCCTGCAGAGANACTGAGTCCCCTAAGCCCATNTCGCCCCTTGCNTGTGTGACCANTTGCATAGAATAGAACTGGTAACCNCTTACTATCGCNCCGCACATGAATGTGTCGTGCACAGTACTGATTTGAGTATCCATAGAACCATCGCCCATTCCGTGGAGCATGGTTCCATCCGAGAATACGTCTGTACAAGCAGTATCCAAGGCCCTGAAGCCAAGATGGAGTCTATCTATACGACCACTNGCATAATCCAACTCGCTGTCGCCGGAAATACGCCAATGCGCCGAACCAACTGCNGATGAGTTCTCTGAATAGTCTAATCTCCAATGTCCTGCATCATCTGGATCTGTTGACAGTGTGCCGTCTGAGTCATATCCTGCNGTCATCCATATGAGTCCNTTATTAGGGGGGTTTGGNCAATTAGGCACGCCATCNCCGTCAACATCCGAACACCANCCNTCGTCAAGAGGGTCGTCTATGACTGCGACAGGTATTTCTCTCNCNAAGTAATCATTCAGAGGATCTTCATCAATNCCGACGCCCGAGTATATTTCGACCGAAACAAGCAGCCCCCCNGANAGTTCNCCTTCTTCNGANANTACGCTNTGCGAATAATTTGGTACNTATGTGAATGATTGCTCCTGNGCCTCTCCTCCNGTNAANGTTGCATTNGATGTGAATTCGGCNAGTATGATTCCTACTGGATGTGTNACATTCACATAATAATCAGCATACTGGCCNTGTGCACCNATCCCTATCTGNGTGATNGTGACNTCAATNGTCAGAGATTGATGCCTCACGATGTACTCTGAAAACGAGCCGTCTGGCTGTTCCCACGTGGGGAGTTGTTTTCCTATGCTAGTAAATTCAATTGAAGAAACTTCGAAATCAGTGATCGCAGCTCGTGGTCCTTCTGATTGATTATCGCTATCATCGAGAGGGTATACGGCAAGCGGGTAAGCCGATGCCATGATGAGTGCGAATAGCACAGATAACGCTGCGACGCGACCAGTCATGTCTGCGACGGCCATTAACAGCACACATAGAGGTTCTCACATTATGAGCCGTTCACGGCAACGGATGTAGTATGCAACAAGAAGGGGCCTGAGCGGCTGCTTGGATGAAGGACTTATGCGTCTTGCTTCTCGGGACCGGGGCGATGCTGACGAAGAATAGCCGACATAGGGCCTTCCTGATGTTGGTGGTACTCGGGCAAGTATCTTTCGTACCGATAGTAATTTTCGGATTAACCAGATTCATCGAAACGGGTTGGAGCGACGGTAGCCCATTCCTCCTATTCAGGTGGGATCTCATACCTTGGATATGCTCCACAGGCATTTTCTACGGCATGATGTCTCTGGCTCTTGCAATATTGATGAGTGGTTGGATGCCTGCGGCGATTGCTCTCAGGGGCGGTTGGTTTGCATTCTTTGGAATAAGGGGACGAAGTAGAGACCCCAGATGGGTAGACAGGGCATCTACCGATCTGTCCAAAAGCCCGTATGGAAGATTGGCGACGCTTACATCCAGGCAACGTGACCGTTTCGAACTGATATTCATCCACGGCGGACTACAGATGCTTGCCATCCCCATACAGGCTGTATTGATCGGTCTCCCCATTCTTGCAATAGAATATCTTCCGGAGGGGATCATCAGAAGTGGCACCACCCTTGAGTTGGTTAGCGTGGTATACCTCGTTTCGTTGTGGATTGGGATGAGGATACAGGCTACTTATTCCCACAGACTGGTGGTGCCTGCCACCCTTGCTCGGCGATTCCTTGGAAGGACTGCTCAAATGTCATGGGTTCTCCCTGTGATAGTGTACTGGTTTATCGCCAGAACTGTACTTGTTTCCCTTCTGTCTCTGATGAGTATCGATCTAAGTGCCCAGACGATTGAATTCGACATACTGATACTCGAAGAAATATTGCCCGTGGAGCAATCCTCGGAGAGTACTTCGCTGATCGACTTAATCGTTGCAATGGGCGTTCTTCCAATTGCCACATTTACTACAATCTCAGTCCTGGCTGGCGGGTATGAAGTGCCAGACTGGATGGACCCAAGTAAGCTTGTAGGGAATATGAGGGACGAAGCCCTCACGGAGGGGAAACGTGGGCAATAGGCTTAATCGCCTTTCCCGGATATCCTCTCAATGACCTTAGCAACCCTATCCATGCCTCGATCAATATCTGGTTTCGAGATCGTGTATGCGAATCTCAAATGGCCCTCGCCTGCTTCGCCGAATGCAGAACCTGGGCTACAAAGAACTCCCTCAGAAAGCATTTCCATGGCTAATTCTTCACTTGTCATGCCCTTGACGTCTATCTTTGGAAAGACATAGAAAGCCCCGTCAGGNACATGGCACGAGACCCCTTCNATCTCATTCAAACGGGAGCATATGAGGTCTCTTCTGGTTTGAAATTCGTCCCTCATTTTTCCAGGATAATCTGAGGCCTGCTCCATAGCAGCAAGAACTGCATANTGCATCGCATCNTTTGAACACGCAGTGACATAATACTGCATCTTTGTNACCTGCTCCATCGCCTCGGAATTGGGCGATAGGACATAGCCAATCCTCCAACCAGTCATAGCGAAAGTCTTCGAGAATGAATTCAGCATTATGACTCGGTCGTAGCCAGCGCCTAGGAAGGAGACATGNTCGCCGCCGTAGACTATCTTGTCATACACTTCATCAGTCACTATCCACAAATCGTGTTTTNCTGCAAATGAAACAAGCTTGTCTCGCTGATCTGNATTGACGGTTGCTCCCGTGGGGTTGCTTGGGAAGTTGTAAAGGATGGCGACCGTCCTATCTGTGATCAACGCTTCNAGATCTTCCACATCTGGCACGAATGCATTCTCGAATCTGCACGGATAGGTAATTGCACGCCCGCCGCATATGGCGACATCGGGNGGATAGAGTGGGAAATATGGCTCCGGTATGAGAACCTCGTCGTCAGGATTTACAATTGCCAGGAATATGTCCAGAAGTGCATTNGTGCCGCTCATGGTCATGCAGACACTTGACTCGTCGAGTCCGGGTTCCAAATGCTTCCAAGACTCAGCGATCTTTCTTCTCAACTCCGGGAGGCCTCCCGTNGANGTATACTTGTTATGNCCATTCAACATGGCATTGTAAAATTCATCGATGGCCACGGTTGGAGGTTGAAAATCCGGTTCNCCCAAGCCAAACTGAATTGCATCGTCTCCAGCCATATCAAACATCCTCCGAATTCCAGTGGGTTTGATGGCACGTGCCCTGTCGGAGAAACCAGCCATGAGGCGTGCGTGGCGGCCCTAGGGATATGAACTACCGCATGAAAATAGAATTTACATTAATAGCGTAATTTGGTGGGGGCACTGGGATTTGAACCCAGACCAGCGGGTTTCTTCCGCTCAGCACGCACCTGGGCGATGCGCACTCTCGGGTCGCGACGGGTCGGTGCTCCAGTTGGTCATCATGTCCATCAGGAAACCTACGCGTCGTCATCCCCGTGCAACTGGAGCCCACGATACTACCAGGTTATACTATACCCCCATTGGGTGTTTAGTCCTGAAGTTAGACGCTTATCATCGTCTCGGTCAAGTCACATCGATGTTGAGAGTATTAGAAGAGCATCTCGAACGGTCCACCAGAGCCCGATTACAATGATTCCTAGCCCCCAAGTTCGGATTCTTATCCTCATCGACATCGGACCAATGATTCGCGCCAATCTGCCGGTCATCGCAACAATGAGCCTGCATGCTACTACAATGCAACCGCCCATAATGCAAAAGACGACTAACGTCATGAAGGCCAGAAGAGGGCCTATTATCGCAGTGTTTGCCGTGGAGAGGACGCCTTGGGCAACGAGGGTTGGTTCTGAGATTGTGGCTAGAAGGGCAACCCACACCCCCATGTGGACATCATCAGATACTTCCTCTGGACTCGTCCACGATTTGGAAGATGACGGCAATCTGGAAAATATGGCTCTTGAAACTCGATCCATTGGCTCCACCACTCCCTTGGAAAGGATACGGTACCCCATGAGCATAGCAGACAATCCCATACCGATTGATACGGGAAGCCATATTTTCTGACCGAATATGCCTATGAGCAGGCACAACGGTGCGAACCAGAGGGCGAAACCCAAGGATGCGAATGATACGGACAATAGGGCCCCAGTTCCGGGGAATTCGCCCTCGACTGGATCTCGAATACTCGAACTGCGCGGTAGGGCCAGCACCAGGAGAGGGAGGAAGATGAGTGAAAACGGCAAGATAGCGAACGCAAATGCATTGCCTATTGCATTGCTGTCGGAATCAGATATGGAATCGAGTATCTCCGTGCTTGACATCGACCTTGGGCTCCAATGGCTCACAAAACCATTCGCATCCAATATGATGACTGCATCTGAGGGTCCGCTAGGAAGGCTTCTTCCAGCATCCTGAGAAGCCGTATCGAGAAGTATGGGCCATGATTCGTTGATGTAAGCGGCGTGTTCGTCCACATCGATAGCTAGGAGATCGGGAGACGTTGCTATCTGCACGAATGCGACGTCTTTCTCAGCCAGATTCATCGCCAAAGAGAAATCTGCATATTGAGTCGCTGCATTGGGAGACCCTGGGGCGAACACCCCCACCACCAAAGAATCATGCCCTTCAAGAAGCGAATCAAGAGATTGAGAACCTCCCGAATGTGAGAGCAGCGTGAATGATGGAGGATGGCTTTCACTTCTAACCGGGTTATGGTCGATATGNCCCAGNGAATACGCNGGAGCAGTGGTGGCGATTACTANAATCAAGAGCGNTCCGTAAACAGGTGATGGAAGTACCGCGTGCCGTATCCCTGCGATAACGCCGCCAAGCATGATCAGCGGAATAAGCACNGCTGCAATTGACGAGTTCATGATGGGGTCTTCGTCTGGGAGCACTTNGAACCTGAGTACAGCATATGCTTCGCATTGCTCCGCATATGGCCTGTCTGAGAGTTGGATNCAAACGTCGATCATGTACCTCCCTGGACTCAGAGGGTCGGATAGACTCCAAGTTCTGAGGGATGCGTTTGACTCCCCAACGGATGACCCGTGGGGATCTTCAAAGTGATCTACTCGCAGNTCNTCGTCGTAGAATGAGTGGACCATATCCGACCACTCTACATACGGGCCCACGATNTCGACTGTTTGAGTGGCATAGTCGGATTGCCCCCATGGGGATGAGGGGTCAAATTCAATTCTCACAATNCGATTCAAATCTACAGTCTTGAATATCGAAGGGTTGAGCACNTCGCCCTCGATTACTATTCCCGAATGAGCATCAAAAGTACCCCAGTAAACGTGTCCAGTCTGAGCGCACTCGTGTTGTACGGANACCTGCAGCCCTATTGTATCTCCAGGNCCTAGGCTTACATTGACATCTTGTGCGCTCACNGTGAAGAGGTGCGGCGCTACAAATGACTCGTCCATCACCAGAGTCTGAGTGGGAGCTTGATCCAGAATAACGTATGAACCCATCACGAGAGATACAAAGAAAGTAGTTGTTGAGCCGAGGGGTGAACCTGGTAGGATGTTGGATAGGCGGCAGGCATCTGACTGGGTCGACAAGGATGCAAAGAGCTCCACAGTGATATTCCCGCTCAATCCAACAGGGCCCTCTAAAGGTTCAGAATAAATGTCGAAAAGCGTGGTAGGGAGTATCGATGACGTCTTGTCGAACTCGATGTCGCCCTCGGGTAGGCCTGTTACCATCGGCCATTCCCTATCGATTGTCGCATCGCCGGGTACGCCGTTCAGAAATAGCCGATGTTCTTGCGGCAAGACCCATTCGATGCCAGGGCCATCTGAGCTTTGAGCCATCACGTGTCCGGAAGAAAGAATCAGCAGCAGAGCAGTTGCACCAAGGCACAAGACGGCTCTGCCCCCCATACTTGATTGGCTGGGCGAGGTGCTGTTGAATGCTCTGTCCATAAGCATCAGAAAATTGTGACGTAGGCTGCCCAGCCGGCTAAGGCGCCGAAAGAGGTTGCGAGGAAATTAACTGAATGTTTACCTAGTAAACCACGATTCTCCATAAGTTCTCCAAGGACGGAGTCTATCTGACATCCTATCCAACCTATTGTTGTGATTATCACAGCCGTTTCGAATAGGCCTTCTGGCAGATGTTCTGCCATTAGCGCGATAGCGGCCACGGCAACCATGCTTGCGCCCATCACGGACCCAAACATGCCAAGAGGCGACATTCCGCCATTGGATCCTGTAGGGACTGATTTGAGCGTGATTATGCTTCTTGTACGGCTGTCCATGACTCCTATTTCTGATGCCAAAGTGTCAGACATTGCCACAGCTACGCTCGAAGAGATTGCCAATGCCCCCCAACCTGATGCGCCATTAATCTCGTGGATAAGTACGGCAATCGCAGGGGCGCCGCCATTGGCTAGTACATTCCTCCACCCCCTTGATCCTTCGTTCGCTTCGGCGAAGCCCATGGAATTCTTCTCGGCATATTTCCAACGGGTCGCGATTGATGCAGATAGCAGGAAGAAGATCAGGAGTGCTAGCCATGTCCAGTGTCCCATGAAACCTATTATGCAACCTATGATAGTGGCTGCTACGAGGCCTCCGGCATCTAGTGCCCTCGTCACTACGCATACCCCGAGTAATCCGAGGATTAGTGCGAGGAGGATGGTCTGATCCGTAATCTCCATCGGTCGGCGCGTGAACTGATTGATGAAGAAGGATTCGACAGTCAAAGTGCTTAATGGGGCACTTCCTAGGCCGGAGAGTGGTTTCTCGACTCCCTCAAAGTTAGCAATATGACGGATATGACCATGCAGAGGACAACTGCTACAGTCATTAGAAGCGATACACCCTCGCTGAATCCGGCTTCTTCCGCGGCAGCGTATGATCCCACAGACAGCCCATTCCACAAAGCATGCCCGAATACTGCAAGGCAGAAAGCAAGCGAAATGGGGCGTGAAATTGAGATATTACCCGATTCATCGGGCATGGCCTGCAACTCGTCTGTAAGATGTTTTGAATCACGTGCAGACCAGATGCCATCAGAAAGAGCCGATTCCAAGAATGCTGATGTTTCTGTGAATCCTTCCTTCAGCCCGTCGCCATCTACATCGACACCCATTTTCTCGACTGCATCTATGACTCCGATTTGCGTCTTTGCAATGGCTAATGAGAGTTTCATATTGAGTCCTCTTGAGCCGACGAAACCTCCGATCGCAGATCCCACTAATGCGGTCCAGAGAGCATGAGCAGGTATCGAGCCTACGCCCCTGATCAGAGTTGTGGCTGCTAAATTAGCGGGGCCGCCGAAAAGAGAGCCGGCGACATACTGAACATTCTCAATCAGAGCGAATCCTAACCCTACGCTGAAACCCACCATAAAACCGGATCTTGGCCCACGTAGTGTCGGTATGAACAGGAGGATCGCTAGTGCCTTACAGGTTTCTTCGATAATGGGGGCGCCGACTGCTATGAGCGCCATGTCCGTCTGGATGGAGTTCCAGGAAGAGGGGATCAACCCAGGGGTTAGTAGAGAGTTCGCCAAAAATGCTGGAAAGGCGCTGAGCATTCCTGCGATCAACCAACCTTCGGCCTGCACCCGTCTTATGGGTAGGCGCAATCTTCGACTTGCAATAGACCACCATGCAAGAACGGGAATCGAAAAACCAAGTAGCCACAAAGGTACAGCGAGCAAGATAAAAATGACTATTGCGCCATCTGATATTCCTGATGAGGTCGTTGCTATTGAAAGCAAAATGCTTACGAATACGCATCCAAGAAATAGGGCCCATGGACTCCACGAGGGAGGGAACTCCAGCGGAGTGCCGTCAAGTAAGAGGTGGCGTTCCATCCTTGTGGGGTTCATCGTAGTGATTGAAGCCGAATCAGTGCGATTGTGGAGTGTCGAGCCATTGGAGTCCGGTATGGCATTCCAAATCTGTATCACTGAGGGCCTGGTAAGTCTGAGGACGAAAAGTACGAGGGGGATTGCAAACAAACCGCCGCCTATGATTAGGAGGGGGTTCCATTCTAGCACACCTATGGTTAGCATTAATGCTGCATAAAGTAGCAAAAAGGCTGGCAAAACTGTCGCCATCATACGACCATATGTCTTCCATGGCGCTGTTTGGGAAGGGATTAGGAGATCGTGCTCAGGAGGGGTCAATTGGGCTGAAGGTGCTGGCTTGTGCACCCTTCCATCCGGACCTGTCCACCTCATGTTATCACCCGGTCGCTCAGAGCGCCCATCACTCAGTGCCCTTTCGGCCCGGCTTGGTTCATCATCACAGCGACGACCTTTGCACAGAGGGCTTTTGACTTGGTATTGACGGATTCACGAGGTGGTTCCACAAGCTCCACAATAAATCTCATTCCTAGCTTCATCCTTCTGCATCGACCATTCGCCGCACGAAGGGCAAGGAGGGAGCCCTCGCTCAGAGGGCTTCACTGCAGGGCCTCTCCTAATTTTCCGCCTTTTGGGGATAAACCACCCTTTCTTTGGCTTCTTGACCTTGGGCATGTGTCACTCGTCCTGCCGAGGGTTGGGCGATAGAAAGAGCCTTGCATCCCCAGCAGCAGGAGACCATGGGGAGAGTATGGTTTGTACAGTATTAGGAGGGGGCGTATCGGGCCTCAGCACTGGAATCAGACTTCTTGAAAGGGGTCTCGAAGTCCACCTTGTAGCTGAAAAAATGAGTCCGGAAACCGTATCCGATACGGCTGCAGCATGGTGGTACCCGTTTCTAGTTGAGCCTCTTATCAAGACGAATAGATGGTCTTCTGAGAGCTTTAGGGAATTTGTCCGATTGATGGATGAAGTGGGGCTTGAATTCATCACGATGAGGATGGGGCGGGAGTATCTGAAGCAGCCCTGCAGGGCTCCCGGTTGGAGTGAATCGATCGACCATTTCAGGATACTAGAAGAGCATGAGGTCGTGGACGGATATTCATTCGGATGGGAAATCGAGGCCCCGGTCATTGAGATGGCGCACTACATGCCTTGGCTGAGATCGAGATTCGAATCGCTCGGCGGGACTATTGAAACCCGTAAGGTATCGAGTTTCGATGAGTTGGGGTCTGAGTTGATCGTCAATTGTAGTGGCTTGGGCGCGAGGGAGATTTGCCGAGACGAGGAAGTGATTCCAGTCAGGGGGCAGGTGGTGTATATCAGGCAGGATCCCGGTTTTGGGAGATACGACCAGCGACCTGAATCATTGATCTATACGATTCCAAGGAGAGACGTCACCGTATTGGGGGGAACTGCCCAGAAAGGCGATTGGGCGATGGAGATTCGTGAGGAGGACGAGGAAGACATCCTCGAAAAATGTGAGTCGCTATGGCCTGGGCTAGACAGAAGCAAGATCGTTGGCAGGGCAGTCGGGCTCAGACCATCGAGGACAGAAGTTCGTTTAGAGAGAGAGTGTCTCGATGGGAAGAAGATCATCCACAATTACGGTCACGGTGGTGCCGGTGTTACCCTATCGTGGGGGTGTGCTGACGAAGTTCTGGAAATGCTAGAAGAACATCTTCAGTAAGATGACTTTGTGGTACTTATCACCACTGCACCGATCTTATACGGATCCCCATTCGAGGATGGTCTGCGATCTTCGAGTCTGCCTTTCCAGCCATCTTCGATGGTGCCGATAGGGATTCTGATTGATGCCCCTCTGTCTGAAACGCCATATGAAAACTCGTGGATGGATTGAGTTTCATGGAGGCCTGTGAGCCTCTGTTCATTGTGAGCACCATATACGTCGATATGTTTCTTGATGTTCTTGCCGAAAGCTTCGCATATCTGGCTCATCAGTTTCTCTCCCCCTTCATCGCGCATCTTGCCATCGCTGAAATTCACATGCATTCCAGAGCCGTTCCAATCTGTGGCGCCAAGTGGCTTAGGATGCCATTCAATCGCCAGGCCATACTTCTCAGCGTTCCTCTCAGCAAGGTATCTGGAAACCCATATCTGGTCTCCAGCCTCCTTGGCGCCCTTGGCGAATATCTGATACTCCCACTGGCCGACTGCTACCTCTGCATTGATCCCCTCGACATTCAACCCGGCGTCCAAACACATGTCGAGATGTGCTTCGATGATGTCTCTGCCAAATGTGTTCTTGCCACCTACTGAACAGTAGAATTGCCCCTGGGGAGTTTGATCACGAGGGAATCCTAGTGGCAGGTTGGTCTCTGGGTCCCAGAGGAAGTACTCCTGCTCATATCCAAACCAGAAGTCATCATCATCTTCCTCAATCGTTGCACGCCCGTTGGATGCATGAGGGGAGCCATCTGCGTTGAGGACCTCGCACATCACTAGATATCCATTAACTCTGTCAGGGTCGGGGCAAATGTATGCAGGCTTGAGCAGGCAATCAGAATCTCCCCCTTCTGCCTGTAAAGTAGAGGAGCCGTCAAATGACCACATGGGGCACTCATCCAGTGACCCTTTGAAGTCGGATCTAATCATCGTCTTGCTCCTCATGCTTTGTGTCGGTTCGTATCCATCTAGCCAAATGTATTCCAGTTTAGACTTAGTTGCCATAGACACAATGGAAATAAATTTGGCTTATTATGGTTTATTATTGCACTTATTTTCTAATATTATGTAATAACGTTTAATTTTTCATTTATTTATTGTTTAAATGTATAAATAAAATTTAATTTTTCATTTTTATTTCTTCATTGTCATACAAAAATGACATTGGAGTGGCTTCCATGAGTTGAATCTGGAACACCGATATCGGCCATGTTCAAACGATTCGATCTAGAAGAGTGGACAGATGCTTGTGCATTTGGACGATCTCGGCCTTGATATCTCGGCCTTGCTTCTCCGGAATCTCGATTCTGCGGCCCTCACTCCGATCAACTAAGCTGGAAGCGGCTCTAAGTGCCAGGCTTCCCTGCGAAGTCCACAACCTCATGAACATGAGTAGCTGCATGTCATTTCGAATCGTCAGCGGTTCCTCTGGGCGGGGCATGCTACGCGCTTGGCCTTGCTATTCATTATCCTCTCCACAGGAATCGGCTATTTGCGTGATCTGCGTGTGGCATTTTTCTCATTGCTAGTTTTACCGAAGCCTTCGGGGACCCCCCATTTTTTGATGTAGAAATCAACGGGAATAGCACCATTTCCTCTATCTACGGCATAGTTCTCATCGTAAATTTCCTCCACGATTGGTGCAGGCCCATCGTACGTCAAGTACCAATCTTCAGGAACACCTGGACCACTCTCAGTTCCATCTGGCCCAACCCAGTTACCTTCACCATGAGGGCGGGATTTGGCGGTCGAGCTTTCGCCGTCGCCGTCGGCATCGCCGAAGCGTCTAGCGAATCTCACCATGTAGGTAATCTCAATCGGCTGTATTGCGAGTACTAAAGGCACAAGGACCGCAATGGGGAAAGACAAGCTCTTGAGTTCCAACCCCTGAATTAACACGGATTCGCCGTGATCGTCCGGATCCACATACACCGTGATTTCGTCGCCCTCCTGGAAATCATCTATCACGCTCTCAGCAAGAGAACGGAATCCGATATGGGTATTCGCCCAGGTATACGAGATTCTTGATCCCTCGTAAGATTCTCCATCGACATCGTATCGGTATTCTGCAAATGGCTGATATGTGGTAGAGCACCCTCCTTCTTCTCCGTCGCACGAATAATCCGACCCTACCCCGCTAGAGATTATTGCTCCTTGGACCTCCGTCCAATCATCGGTCTCCATTTGCGAGGACAGTTCTTCCCAGAACAAAACATAGGATATAGTGCAGCCTACGACCAATAATGCCGCTGTAAATGCTATCAGTGGCAGACTTGACTTAGTCTCAGGGCCACCCTCACCAGTTCCTCTTCGACCAGTACTCACCATAATTTTGCCTCGAATGAGAGTCTTTTAAAATGAATCTAAGAATAACGAATTTTAATATTAAAATTTATTTTTAGGTTAACCTAAATATTGATAAATCGGCTTTCATGCAGAAGGTTTAGGTTGACCTAAAATGAATGGCAAACTGAAGAGTTTAATCATGACCACACTAATGATCGCATCCGCTATGGCAGGTTGCCTTAGCGATGATTCATCCAGCAGCGTAGATCTCGACGACGCAGACGGCGGGTACGAATACGCATCCAACGTCGACAACCACCGCATGCTGATGGGAGATGTCTGTGACATCAAGGATCTATCCGGCGCATACGACTGGGATGGCGTGAAGGATATCTATGAGAATGGAGAATATGCTGAGAAGTCCGATGGCTCATACAGAACCCTAGATGGCTTCGCTGCGGCATCAGGCAAAAACCACGCCTACGACACATACTACGGTGCAGACGGATCATGGGACCTATTCGTCTCCGCTGCCATCGAAGGCACAGGAGTCTTCGCAGACGAGTCCGACATAGTAAGGGACCAGGTCGTAGAGAAGGGCATCCAGAACGGCATCATGACCGCATACGCCATCCATGAGCTCAATGCAGCGATCATCAAGGCTGAAGCAGGCAACTGGGGTCCAGACGATGCTCAGCACGCATGGGACGAAGGATGGGCATTTTACCACGGCCCTGATGACTCCGGCGCAGACTTCGACGGCTGTGGACCATATGCTACAGCAGACAAGAGAGCTGGCAACTTCGGAACCGACAACGCTGACGGCACAGCAGCAGCTAACGTGGCTACCCTCGCTGCAATGAACGCAGGACTAACTGCCATGCAGAATGAGGACATGCAAGGCCTTGTCGACGCTAGAGACGAGGTTCTCAAGAACATCGTCATCGTATACTCGCAGGCATCAGTCAGGTACGCTTCCAAGATGACAGATGACCTTGCAACAGGTGACGCTGATGACTACGACAAGCATCAAGCAGAAGGTCACGCTTTCTTCCGTGTGATCGAAGCCTACGTGGCTGACCACACAGACGCATGCTACAACAACCAGACCCATGGCATGGCATACATCGGAGCAAGCGCTGCGGCAACATGCGACGCCTTCACATGGACGCAGTACCAAGGGCAAGGCGACTACATGTGCTACAACACAGTCGTGCACATGGTATACGCTGAGGCAACAACCGAGGAAATCTGCAACGGATTCGCCTCCATGTTCCCCGGAAGCGGAATGCCGGGCTACTACGCAGACTACGGCGCGTCTCAGATCGTCAATATCTTCGATCTAAGCGATGATGGAGACGCAACAGCAGATTACGAGGCGCATGTCCGCATGTACCTACAGCCTGCATGGGACGCATTCGGCATCACAAGCGACGATATCGGAGCGTTAGTCTGATCATAGAATAGAAAGTTGGCGGGAGGGGCACACACACCACCCCTAGCTATCAGTCGAATCGGATAATCCATCTGAATCTGGCTCCTCCCGTCAACAACATTCTAACTACTCAACCAATCCAATTTATACCAGAAGATCTTGGTTAAAGACGAAATTGAACGCTGGATATCGAGGCGAGGGCATGGATGATGAGATACTGATTATTTTCGGTACTGAGACTGGTAATGCCGAGGACTTGGCTGTGGACATAGGCAATATGGCCAGTAAACATGGCCTTACGGGCAAAATAATGGATATGGAAGACGTCTCTGTCGGAGATTTGTCATCCTCGAAAAGATTGATTGTCAGCATAAGTACTTGGGGCGAAGGTGAACAGCCGGACAATGCTCAAAGGCTCTACGATGAAGTCGAAGGTTCAGATATTGACTCGATGGAGGGAGTGAATTACGCGGTGCTTGCACTTGGCGATACGGCTTTCGAATTATTCTGTGAGTCGGGCAAGGAATGGGACAGGATATTGGAAGAAAAGGGCGGGACCAGGGTGAATAAGAGAATTGACTGTGACACTGATTACTATGACTATGTGGATGAGTGGATTAAGTCAACTCTTAGCATGATGAGGTTATTGCCCTCTTGAAAGATACGAAGATCATTGATTGGCTTTGATAGGTCACGCTCATACAGCGACGGGGGCGATTAGCACCTCGTAATCGGCTTCACCCATTAGAGGGATCGTGATTTCAGATAAACTAGGCAGAACGTGCATTATGCAGGCATTTCCGCAGGCAGGTGCGAGATAGTCTTCCCCTGTATCCGTCATAATCAACCGTATTCCATCTCCTGCGGGTACGATTGCATCTATCGCCTGAAATTCCATCATCATCGTTATCTCCTGCCCCGGCGTAACTGTCTGAGGCTCCGATCCGCCTTCGTGATATCTGACATCCATTGTCGCGTGCCCGATTCTCACCCCTGTCGCCATATTCTGCATCTCGACGAATACCTGCCCACCATCAAAAGTTGGAACGACGGATAGATGCAAGGAGACTAGCCCAGATATGTGGATATCTGATTCCAGATTTATGTCTGGGCATTCCAAGGTAACCGACTGGCCGCCTCCGACCACGGGGGCGCCTCCGCCGACCACTGGAATGCCTCCCGTAAATGCACCGTCATTAGAACAACTGCTCAATTCAACATTGTAACTCATTGAGTCTCTAGGAGGCCAAATCTCTTCCACCCTCCACTGGCCATCGCTCCTCTGTATCTGGGCTACTGTATCGGGTTTCTGTCCGATCCCCTTCAAGTAGAACTCGAACCACTCAAACAGGTCTTGCGCCCAGTCCCACCTGGTCATGTTGTCAAATGCCTCCGACCCGTATCCGGACTCGCTATCGTCATGCTTCTCCCATTGGTCCGGGTAGTCATGCCCCCATTGGCCGAGCATGCCCCGAACATCATATCCGGCTTCAGAATACGCAGTGTACCAATTAGTACCGGGGGGTCCTCCGAATACCTGATGAGGGTCCACATTCCAATCCTGCATGCCCTGAACCCAGTATATACTGCCATTCCAATTCTGGAACGCCTTGTCTATGTGACTCCTCTCATCATAGTAGTTCTCCATGTAAGGATCCATCTCGCCACCGACATAGGTGACTGGACCTGCGAATAGGCCCTCGACGATGTCCGGGCACACGTTGTCCAAATCATCCCCATCGTAATCAACTGTGCTCGAGAAGTAATTCATGTGCATGACCTGGGACCTGGCTTCTGCACTGCCATTCTTGTAGAGGAGAGGGTGGAGAGCAGTGGTCCCAGAAACAGGTACGATAGTCTTCAGATAATCACTGCCCATCGCGGCCGCTTCCCATTGAGTGGCTCCCTCGTAAGATTTACCATAAAGCCCGACATTGCCGTTACTCCATTCCTGAACTCCGAGCCACTCCACGGCTGAATGTATCCCGAGGCCTTCTCCAGCGCCTCTGTAATCAAAGCAGCCGCTGCTCTCTTCTGTGCCGAACACCGCGACCTGTGCGAAGGCATACCCGTGAGGGATGAAATTCTCGAAGATGAATTCCCCTCTGCCTGAACCGACGACATCGGTGGGGGTGGACTCCGCCCCTTGGGGCCCGTATGAGAAGTAGGGAGATATCACTGCGATTACCGGCACCTTGGCCCCATCCTCGGTATTACTCGGAAGCCAGTACGAGAGATGCACTTCTGAGGTGCTTGGCCCAGTCTCCCACACAGATGAGGTATCGACCTCTATGAAGGCCTCTTGAACTTCCAGTGCGTGAAATGGACCGGGCTCCAGAACTCTGCTGAATGTCCCAGAAGTGTCCCAAACCAAGGTATGTCTGTCCCACAGTGAAGGGTAGAGTTCTTCCTCTGACGCTCCTTCTGACAATCCTGTGCCCATGCATCCTGATAGAGCGGGCAGGATCATCGAGAGCATTACTGCGATGGAAACGACTGCTCTCATGAGCATCCGAGGATGCCGCGTGCCAAAACGTTGACGACTGCTCTTCTTCAAAGGATATATTTTGTTAAATTTAGAATCATGTTTTCATATGATCCTTGATGATTTTTTGATACAGCTCGCCACTCGACCTCAGTGTTCTCTCTTGGGTGTCGAAGTCTACCTCATAAAGTCCGAATCGCATCGAATAGCCTTCAGCCCACTCGAAATTATCCATCAATGACCAGTGGTGGAACGACTTGATGTCATATCCGTCACTGATTGCCTCAGAAAGGACCCAGAGATGCCTCATCAGATGTTCTGGACGAAGGACGTCATTGGAGTCAGCAACCCCATTCTCGGTTATTTCGATAGGGACGTTCAGCACAGATACTTTCTCAATTGCTCTTCTGAATCCCTCTGCGTACATGGGGTAGCCAAATTCAGTTGACACCTCATTTTCCCTACGGGCAAATGCTAGTTCCCCTGTTGTCGGCATGAATAATCCCGTCAGAAAATGAGTGTAGTAATTCAGACCTATGAAATCTAACGAGTTCTTTGACCCTCTTACTCTGGAGCCCAACATGCGCCCGGACAATATGCCTCTCTGCCATGCACCACTCCAGAGCCAGTCGAGCAATCGCGCTACTGCCCAATCTATCGGACTCCAGCGGTTCAATGGATCGAAAAGAGTGACATTCTTGGCCACTCCTATGGAGGCATCCGGTCTCCTGGATTTCAATGACGCATAAAGGGCCGCATGCGCACGCATCAGATTCCTCATGATGCGAAGAGTCTGTCTGATGGACCTATGTCCAGGAGGGAATTGCCCTAGTGTATAGCCCATTGAGGAGAATACAGTTGGCTCATTTATCGTACACCATACGTCCACGCGATCTGAAAGTGTCTCGAAGACACGCTCGCAGTAGGCAATGAACTCAGGGAGGTTTTCCTTCTTGGAGAATCCCCCGCGGTCTTCCCACCATGCGGGGTGGGAGAAGTGATGTAGGGTAACCACTGGACGTATTCCTCGATTCAACAAATCATCAACCATATCTGAATAAACTTGCAGAGGTGCAGAGTCCCATTTCCCAGGCTCAGGCTCGAGGCGGCTCCACTCTATGGAAAATCGATAGGTCGTCAGACCCAGTTCCGACAGCATCTCAAAATCTTCTTTCCAACGATTCCAATGATCACATGCCTCGCCGCTCTTTTCTAGTCCTCTGAATTCTTCAAAAACGGACCAATTATTGTGCAATCCTCCTTCGACTTGATGCGCCGCAGTAGCAGCGCCCCAGAGGAAATCAGGGGGAAAACTAATCGATTCGACATCCACCTCTGACCAGTTCAAATGTGGCTCCGGGTAACGCCATCTACAGTACAATACGAACGCTGTACCTGAAGCCAAAGTAACGATCATGGCCGTTAGAAACACGTTGAGCACGTGCCCGAACAGAGGAGGTTATTCATGAATGTCGTGAAAATATTGATGTTGAATGAAACGTCTCTACATCTGTGCAACGAGTTGCTGTGACCCTTGTAGCAGCGGGGCTAATCGGGATTGTTCTCAGCATATTGCTCACCATGTCCAGCGTAGACAATCTCTTTACTGAGGTTGCTGATACGACAGACTCCTTCGAGGAGAGTGGGGTGGTCATTTGGGAGGGAAGTTCTCCCGCGACATTCGAAGGCGATCTCCTTGCAATGAGCATCTACCAGGTGTTGATAGAAGATGGGCGTCAAGTCGATGTCGAGCTGATTGGGGATGACGGGGAAACGAACACGTTCACTCCATGCGAGGTGGGCTGTAGCGCATCTGAGGATCCAGGGTATTATCTGGCCGGAACGATTCTGGTCAGTGATGGGGGGATCTGGAAAATTCGATTCTCCGGAGATGTTGTCGGAGACAGCGATCTCAGGATAAAGGAGTACAAGGTGCCTTTCTTCGCGGAAGAGTCCGCGAGTGTACTGTTCGGAGTAGGGGGGTGCTGTATCTCAATCGTCTTCCTTGTTGCAGGAGTTATAGTCGGCTTCTCGTCGAAGCGCGAGAAGGTTCAACCAGTGGAATGGGTCCAAGCATCTGGCAACAATTGACTGGCTAATGAACGGGGTTCCACTTCCAAATCATCTTCTGGCAGGTATCCAATCGCCGATCCACAATGCTACTCCGATTAGTGCCGCCTGGATTATCCCCCTGAGAACATGGGCTCTGTTTGAGAACGTATTGCCTCCGATTGGTATGTCGTTAATCCACATGTTTAGGTTGGCCCAATAGAGTGCTATGAGCATCAATGCCATGCCTAAAGCGGCCTCGCTCCTGTACATTGGAAGGATGATGCCGATTCCGAGTAATATCTCGAATGCTCCGCTTGCATAGACCCAGAATCTAGCATTACCGAGTATCTCTGGCACTATGGGCTCAAACCACTCCGGATCAATGAAGTGTTTTACCCCTATCCAGATGAATGGAACGCCATAAATGAGGGCGACGAGGTGTCCGATATTCTCGTTCATCAGGATACTCGGATCCCGGATGCTCGTAAATATCTACAAGGTGCGGAGAGTCTTCAACCCACAATCTCTGCATCCATGATTTCTGAGTCGTCCGAATTTCTCTTGGATAAGACTATGCGTGCCACAACTGCAACCAAGGATAGCAGCAGAATCGAAGATAGTGCGGATATTGCAATGCCGAGAAGATTGCTTTCACTTTCCGCGCCAAGCCCCTCTACAGTGAGCAGGATAGGGATCGATGTACCGCTTCCACTGGCTGCCCTGATCTCCAGGGTGTGATTAGTTTCATCGAGTGTTTTTCTATTGATTTCCAGTGTCCAGTTGAATGGTTGAAGAGCTGCCACCTCTCCCTCGACATCTTCGTAAATGACTTCGTACCAGTCTCCTGTATCAAGCCTATATTCGACCCGCTCCACATTTCCTTCTATAGCCCATGAGTGGCCTTGTATGATGGTCTTACTTCCTGTTTCAGTGCTGTTCAAGGCATGTGCCTGGAGGGTCCATTCTATTGATTCTGACTGACTAGTATCTTCAAGATGAATCGCCATCTCGACGGCAGCCCTAGCATCGACCATACCCCATCCGAAATCCTTGTTCCAATATGGGTCTATTTCAGGGAATGTGGGCTCACCGCGTCTCTCCGCAGTTTGCTTCAGAACTTCTCTGATGGCAAGAGGATGGAGATTGGGGTTGGCCTCTATCATCAGAGAAATCACGCCCGT
>PAUH01000014.1 GCA_002712645.1 Methanobacteriota archaeon | reverse complement strand
ATGATTTTCTTATTCACTGCTGCAGTGATATGGCTTGCTAGAAAGGGGCTTCAAGTCTTGATCAAAGGATTCGTTCTTTTTGCACTCTGGATCTCGATGCTTTATGCTACTCTCCCCTTGATTGCACTTATTGGTTCAATTATTGGAATGGGTGGGCAAGAGCCTTGGAATATGGCGTTTGTCGCGTCTCCAATTCTTTCCTTGGGTGCGATAATCGCGCTCTACAAATATCCTGAATGGTGGGTGGTGAATAGTGTGGGCATGATTGTTGGTTCAGGGGTGATTGTCATGATTGGCATTAGCTTCGTACCGGTCCTGATATGCATATTCATGATCGCGGCGGCTATCTATGACTACTGGGCAGTCCACCGCTCCAAGCACATGCTTGAACTGGCTGATACGATGATCGACCTCAAACTCCCAGTCGTTCTCGTTGCTCCCAAGGATACCAATTACAGCTTCAGAAGTGAGCAGGGGAGCATGCGTGACTCAGGATCAACTGCTGAGAGTTCTGCAGTTCAGCAGGATGATGGAGGAGCATCGAAGAAGGGGAGGGATGCGCTTTTCATGGGCCTTGGTGACGTGATCTTCCCAGGCATGCTTGTCATCTCAAGCCTGACTTACATGCCTGAGCTTGGTGGCGAAATATACAACCCGTATGGCTCGATGTATCTCAGCCAGATACTGGTAGCATTGGGTACGCTCGTGGGGGGGCTGTTCGGATATGCGGCTCTGATGAGATACGTCGCAAAGGGAAATGCTCAGCCGGGCTTGCCTCTTCTCAATGGAGGGGCGATTCTGGGGTATATCATCACCGGAATCATCGTTGTCGGCCCTGCTGCTCTTTGGCAGGACATAACGTTCCTGTGAGTGCTGGAAGCCGAATCCCTCAAGTGGCCCATGGATGACCACGGATTGAGACTGATGCTAGATATCCAGATCTTCCGCGACAATCCGGCCAGCATCCGTGCTGACTTTTCGAAGAGGGGGATCGATGACTCCCCAATCGACGAGGTGATACGGCTAGACGAGATCTGGAGGCATCTTCGATACGAAGTCGACCAGCTTCGAAAGAAGAAGAATTCGGCAGCCAGAGGTATTGCTTCAGCGAAGAAATCGGCCGACGAAGACGAGTTCAAGCGTATCATGGACGAGGTGTCCAATCTCGGAGAGATGATCGAGAATTTGGAGTCGGATGCTAGGAAGATGATCGAGGAACGCGATGATATCAGAATGCGGATCCCCAATATCCTGCATCCTGATGTTCCAGTCGGCAAAGATGATCAGAAGAATGTGGAGATTAGCCGGCACGGGTCGGAAAGAGTTTTCAGTTTCAACCCCAAGACCCACAATGAAATCATCGAGGAAAATGGATGGGTCGATCTGGCTCGTGGGGCTAAGGTTGCAGGATCGCGCCAGTACTTCCTGATTGGCGACCTGGCTAGGCTCGAAATGGCGCTCCAGCACTATGCGTCTGACTTCCTCATAGACAGGGCATACACGCTCGTACAACCGCCACTTATGATGAATAGGACTGCATACGAGGGAGTGACTGATCTCTCCGACTTCGAGACGGTCATGTATGGGATAGAGCCTGATGGGTACCACCTCATAGCCACGAGCGAGCATCCCCTCACCGCGATGAGGATGGATGAGATAATCGAGCCCTCTGAGCTTCCCATCCGGATGGTTGGTACCAGCCCCTGTTTCCGGAGAGAGGTCGGGGCGCATGGGCTTTCNGACAGGGGGATATGGCGAGTTCANCAATTCACCAAAGTNGANCAGATTGTGATNTGCAGGCCCGAGGATTCCTGGGCCATGCATGAGGAGTTGCTTTCNAACGCAAAGGATCTCTGGGANAGCCTNGGNCTCCACTACAGAGTTGTTGACATCTGCACGGGNGACATGGGGACCGTTGCCTCAAGGAAGTATGATCTGGANGCATGGCTGCCNGGGGCAGGTGCTTTCAAGGAGGTTGTNTCATGCTCTAACTGCACGGACTACCAGGCGAATCGGCTNAGGATGCGCTACCGTACAAGCAAGGGNAATGAGGCAGTGCATACGCTCAACTCCACCGCTNTTGCGACAAGCAGGGCCCTGGTGGCGATAATGGAGCAATATCAGACAGAGGACGGGGGGGTTGCGATCCCGGAGGCCCTCCAACCGCTCATGGGAAGTCGAACTCACCTCGAACGAATTTGATGTAGCGCTGTTCTTCGTTCTCTTCAAACGGGTGTTGCCCTATATTCACCTGATACGCTATTCCCATCCAAGTTCCGTCCGGGGAAGTCACTGTCTCGAAGAAATCGTGCAGGGCGTGCACGTCCCCTTGAGACTCCTCGTATGCCGTGATAGTGTGCAGGGGTTCGGGGTCGGCTATGGTGAACGGCCATGTATCGTTGACTTGAGGGGATTGAACGGCACCAGCGTACAGGAACCACTCTTTGCCTTCGATATAACCATCATCGCCGCCCCACTGATCATAATCTAAGCCATAGAATGCAAGAGTGACGACATCCTCCTCCGTGATTGATATAAACGGGTACATCGAGATTCCCCGGAAAGATTGGACCTCCCACGAATCCGACCAATTGCTCCCATTGTCGTAAGATATGGCGAAGCGCATCTTCCAAGGATCGGTATCTGATCCGGGGCAATCGGCCCAGGCTACTGCAACTGTCCCTTTCTCGTTATTGTTGACCACAGGATATCCTTCTGGACAATTCCCATTTCTCGGACCGACTTCAATGGGATCTTGCCAGGTTCCATCGCCGGGACCCGGGCCTGTTCCCCTGCCGTAGTCCTCAGATATCCGCACATGCACGTATCCGGAGTCTGTATCGGCGTTTTCTTGTGCGACGAATACATAGGGTCCTGTTCGTTGTGATGAGATTGTGGACCAGCCCCCCGGCATCGAGTAGCACTGGCTGAATGATGCGCCGCCGTCTTCGGAATGATAGTACCAGTATCTCCCGGAGTCTCCGCTGCACTCCGGGGGAGATGCTCCTGAGTTGCCTAGGTAGTGGATGATTCCATCCCCCTGGGCAGCCACCCAGGGCCGATCGTCAGCAGCCATGGTGTTCATTCTCTGACAGGGCCCATCCTCGTAACTCGTACCGTTGTCCGAAAACCGATGCCACCAGTTATCCTCCAAAGTGGTATCGAGATAGTAGACGACGTCGTATGCGTCTACCGATATATCCCCCTCATCGCCCAAGCACTCGGAGGCCCCCCCTGCGTAGTTGGCAAGTAGCATATTGCCGGGAGTGGGTGCAAACTGATCGCCGTGATCCCATGTGACTCCGCCATCGTTGCTTGCCCAGAACCAACTGGCCCAGTAATCCCATGTGGTGTCTGCTCCATCAGTGCAAGCCCACCATGGGCCTGGGTCATCCGGATCGAGGATTATCGGCACAGGAGAGTCCTCCCCGCCCCATCTGAGATCCTTGTGGGCTGTGATGTACATACTGCCGTCAGCGGTAATGGATATTGATGGCTCATACCCAACGCCGAACCCCTCGTAACCAGGGTCTTGTCCGTTGCTTGGATCTATGCACTCCTCATGCCTCGGCATGAATACGGACTCGCCCCATGAAATCTGAATTGAAGGTTCATCGAGATCCGGGTATGTTTCAGTGACGTCACTGACTATCCAAGAATAGAGGGGGACGGCGAGCAACAAAATTACGATGAATGCAAGTGCGGTATCCAAGATGAGGAATTCGACGATGTCCTCGAATTTTCTTCTTTCCTTCACAGTGTTCTCGGAGGGCGGAATGTCTTGGATATCCCTCTCCATCGTGTCAGCACGTGAAGCGTTTCTTCATAGTGATAAGCATCGATATCCGGTGATTCGGGTCTNTGGCACGATTATTGGTTCGTTTCAGGCGGCTTCCAGAGATTGGGCCAGCGCCTCTTNACGAGTCTGAATATGATGCGNCTCAGAATCATCGAGAATAGTAGGAATAAGATCGACGTCCACCAAGGAGTCTCGTCATTAGTGGCCAGGAACCATGTGATCCCGAGTATTGCTGCACCGTAGAAGGCTCGGAAAATCGAGAAGATCAGAAAACCTCGGAAAAGAGGGTTCGCTAAGATCTTGGAAATCANGGATTCATCGCCCACTATCGAATCGAAGGGCACCAGGTGCATGAGAATGGTGGTCGNATCTCATTCGATACGGTGATGTGCGTGTTCCACATGCAATCGACATGAGTGGAGTCTCNCCGCCTGCTTCTTCTCCTGCAGTNAGGAAGACGATGCAGGGCAANCGAAGTCGGGATACGAAGCCTGAGNTAGNTGTTCGTAAGATGCTTAGGTNTGCGGGTTTCCCCGGGTACAGGATTCATTGGAGAATNGATGACTCAGAGGGACGATACATATGTCGTCCTGACATCTGCTATCCTGGGAGGAAAATTGCAATATTCGTTCATGGGTGCTTCTGGCACCGNTGTCCAAATTGNAAACCCTCTATGCCGAAAACGAATATCGAATATTGGAAACCTAAGTTTGAGCGGAATGTGGAGAGGGATAGATCGAAACAGGAAAAATTGGTCAATCTTGGGTGGGATGTGAAGACNGTCTGGGAATGTGAGCTTGACAGNATGGATGCCAAGAGCATGATAGGCAAGGATTGAGTTGAGTTTGAAGTGCTAAATGTTCAGTAGACGCTTCTTCGATATCCCTTGATTATCTGTACAGGGGACTCTTTCAGTCTGAATCGGATGGTTTGGAAGAGTCTTGAGTCGTGATTGAAATCAGGATTTCGCCCATGTCGACTCTATCGCCTTCTTTGAAATAGATAGAAGACACCTCTCCCGGTTGTGGTGCAGAAATCTGATGCTCCATCTTCATAGCTTCGAGGATCATCATTGGTTGGCCCTCACGTACTCGCTGACCGGTTTTCACGAGGACCTCTCTGACAGTGCCCGGCATAGGGGCCGTGAGGCCACCTTCACTCATGTCAGACGAGGTCGAGTCTTGGCTCCTCTCTCGGACGATGTGCGTCTTCCCTTCAAGCGATACCCACCAAGCGTCTCCAACCTTTGTGACATCTGCACAGTACATCCTTCCAAGACTCTCGATGATGATTGACCCACGGGATTCGTCATAGTTGATTGAGAAGTCCTGATCCACCTCAACATCCTCGGCTTGCAATCTGTCGACGAACAGGTTGTTCTTTTCGGAACGTAGCCTCACTGACCAGGTTTTGTCATCTCCGTCAATGCTCCAATCCATTCTATCACCTCATGGGAAATTACGAGACAGCGTCCGGAAAGGGTCTCCGGGGTGGCCTGTGTGCTGATCGACAATGGATGGCCCGGTGGTTACTGCTGCTCTGTGGAGGCCGAGGCGCTCTGCTGCTGAGGCTATCACGGACAGTATGCCCTTGATCGGCTCCTCAGGCCGAAGCGGGAGATCCATGTCATCGAGATGATCGGTCGTGACGCCCGGCCCGGAGAAGGAGTCGGAGACCAGCATCTCCCTGCAAAATCCGATGTTCGAACGGACTCCGTGTAGGATGATTTGGGATAGGGCCTGATCGAGTCTNCTGATNGCNGATGNGCGGTCGGGTGCATGGACTATGACCTTGGCGAGCATCGGGTCGAATGCAGTGGTCACTTCNTCCCCCNTCCGCACGCCCGTNTCGACTCGTATGCCTGGTCCATCAGGCGTATCGAAACGGGCTATGGGGCCGATGGATGGCAGGAATCCTGTGGATGGGTCCTCAGCGTACAGTCGNGCCTCCATNGCATGCCCNGAGATTCCNACNTCGGNCTGTTTTATCGGNAGAGGTAGTCCNGCTGCAACTGAGANCTGCATGTGNACNAGATCNAGGCCNGTNATGAGCTCAGTGACGGGGTGCTCGACCTGGAGCCTCGTATTCATCTCCAGGAAGTAGAACTCGCCCTTGTCTGATAAGAGGAACTCGACTGTTCCCGCGCCCTCGTAATCAACCGCTCGGGCTGCTTGCANCGCGGCCTCTCCCATCAGAGACCTCAGGCGAGGGTTCACTGCGGGGGATGGCGCCTCTTCTATCACCTTCTGATGCCTCCTCTGGAGAGAGCAATCTCGCTCATTGAGGTGGATCACATTCCCATGGCGGTCTGCGAATACCTGGATCTCGATGTGNCTTGCTCTCCTGAGGAGGCGCTCGACATACACGGTTCCATCGCCGAAGGCTGCAGTTGCCTCTCTTGAGGCTGCATCATACTCTGTCCGGAGGCGCTTGGGCTCCTCGACCATTCGCATGCCCTTGCCGCCTCCCCCTGCACTTGCCTTGAGGAGTAGCGGGTAGCCCACTTCTGCTGCAGCGGCGGCTAGTTGGGGCAAGGGGTCTTCGTCACCTGATACTTCGATTGACTTGCCAGGGATCACAGGTACCGAGGCATCGACCATCGCCTCTCTTGCCCTTATTTTGTCCCCCATGGTTCGAATCGCATCAGCAGATGGCCCTATCCAAATCAATCCAGATTCAATCACCTTGTCGGCGAATTCTGACCTTTCGGAGAGAAAGCCATACCCCGGGTGTATCGCATCCGCCCCTGATGCTCTGGCAGCATCCAGTATCGCATCCATCGACAGGTAAGTGCTCGCAAGGTCCTCTCCCGGCAGCCTGATTTTTTCATCTGCGAAATTGAGATGCATGGAATTGGAGTCAAGATCATTGTAAACTGCGACCCCTCTTAATCCGCATTCACGGACGGCTCGGAGCACGCGGACTGCAATCTCGCCTCTGTTGGCAACGAGTACGGAAGTGAAGGGAGTGGTCGCCTCCATCATCCACTCTGGCGTCGCCATGGTGCCTCCACGTCAGATGCATTCATTGAATTGTTGCTGGGTTTGTCGTCGATTACAGGATAATCTCATCGCCCTCTGAGGCTATCGACCAGCCCATCAGGTCTTCTCTGACATCGATTTGGCTCAATGCCCTATTGGAGTGATTGAGATGTATGAATCGTATATCCGTGTCNTCTTCTCTTCTGGGGCCCAGTCTGCTGATCGATTCGAGGATAGGCGGATGAGGGATGGAATTCTGACGTGGCAGGTCGTCAGAGCTCCAGAAGGTTCCATCCATGAGGACGACGTCTGCCTGCATGTCGGAGATCCATTCTCTGATCGTATCGTATCCGACCTGTTCCAGNGTGTCGGCCCAGTGNTCGTGATCAGGCAGATGGAGCAGCGAGCGATTTGGCCCGCGCAGCAGGAAGGCGTGCGTATCGCTCCACTCGTCTCGATGTGGGACTTTTATCGGCACCATTGAGAGGTTTTTGGATANCTGGATCTCATGTCCTGAGTTGAATTGTTTCTTGGTGAATACCCGTTGATCGAGGAGTGCGTTCCAGAGCGGTGTTTCATGGATCAGGTGGAACATGGATTCACTGGCGTGGAGCCGGATCCCTCTGGNAGCCATCACCTCCCTGCCGAATAGCCCGAGCCCATCGATATGGCCGAGATGACCGTGGGTGATCCACACGTCAGTTATCATCCGGGCGCCGCCATCTATCATCCTCGTCTGTCTGTCCAGATCTCGTGTCACATCGATTAGGTGGAGTTCGTCTCCGTCCCTCACTGCGAGTGATACTGGGGATAGCTGCCGTCCTTCTTCGGAGAATCGTTTGCAGGTGTCACATAGACATCCGGGNTGGGGGACTCCGCCGTCTTGGGCTATGCCGAGAATGGTTACGACGATTTTCTCAGACATGCTGCTACACCTGATTGAGGACGACTACCCGTAATCTAGCTCCTCCAATCCGGATCTCTTTTCTCGAGGAATGCCGAGAGTCCTTCCTGCCCCTCGGGAGAGCCCCTCATCTCNCTAGTGAGGTCTAGCGTGTAGTCACGCAGATCTTCGTCACTGCCTGTCCATCTGTCGAATGTGGATGTGAGGGACTTGGCCTTNGAGANCGCAATTGGGGCTGTTGTCATGACGTCNTCTGCCACCATCCNCGCCGCATNCTCGAAGTCNGACNTCGAATCCACTATTTCNTCGACGAAGCCGATCCTGAGAGCCTCGTTGGCGTCTATTCTTGAAGCGCGCATAGAGAGTCGTCGGAAATGAGCGCTTCCGAGGCGACGATAGACGTAGGGGCCGATGACGGCGGGCAGGATTCCCAGCTTGGCTTCTGATAGCGCTATCCTGGTTCTTGGTTCTGCGATCACATGGTCCAAGCATGCTACGAGTCCGGCTCCCCCGCCGAGCGCTACGCCCTGTATGCAGCCAATTGTGAAGCATGGGTGCGACCACAGGCCATGGAAGAGTCTGTCGAGTCTTGCCGAATCCTCGCGATTCTCTGAGGGGGATTTGGAACCGGCGTCCCGCATCATCTGGATGTCCGCCCCTGCGCAGAAGTGCTTCCCCATCCCGCGGATATGGAGGACCCTCAGGTTGCCGCCTTCGGGAATCGAGTTCGCGCGCGTCCAATCCAGAAGATCGCAAATCTCCGTAATGAGTTGGATGCTCAGGGCATTGAATGCATCCATTCTTTGAAGGGTTATTGTGGCCTGCTGGCCTTTGATTTCAAGCGAGCATAGTTCTGTTTTCGGTTCTTGCATCCACTCACATCCTGAAGACGCCATAGCGCTGATCGGGGAAGGGGGAGTTCAGGCTTGCAGAGATGCAGAGGCCGAGTATATCCCGTGTGTCTCTTGGATCGATGACCCCGTCATCCCAAAGACGTGCTGTGGAGTAATATGGGCTTCCCTCTGTCTCATACTTCTCCAGAATCGGTGACCTGAATTCATCTCTCTGCTCTTCGCTCATCGGCACTTCCCCCTGTCTGGACCTCTGATCCTCCTTCACCGTGGCGAGCACATCAGCAGCCTGAGGGCCCCCCATGACCGATATCCGCGCATTGGGCCACATGAATAGGAATCTTGGATCATAGGCACGGCCGCACATCCCATAATTGCCCGCTCCGTGGCTGCCTCCGATTATTATCGTGAATTTTGGGACGGGGACGCATGAGACGGCGGTTACCAGTTTAGCACCGTCCTTCGCTATGCCCCCGGCCTCTGCATCCCTGCCGACCATGAATCCGGATATGTTCTGGAGGAATATGAGGGGGGTGCCCCTCTGACCGCACAATTCGACGAAGTGCGCGCCCTTCAGAGAAGAGTCGGAGAATAGGATTCCGTTGTTTGCGACGATACCCACGGGATATCCGTGGATGTGCGCGAATCCACAGACAAGAGTGGTTCCGTATCTTGGCTTGAACTCGTGAAATCTTGAACCATCGACTATTCTCGCGATGACTTCCCTCACATCGAAGGGGGTGCGATTATCTTCTGGAATGATGCCAAGAAGGTCTTCACCATCATGGGCAGGAGGTTCGACTGGACGGGTGTCTAGACGCTTTTTTGGCTCTATATTGAGATGCTCCACGATATTTCTCACCATGTGAAGGGCCTCATCTTCATCCTCAGCATAATGGTCAGCAACCCCGGATTCACGAGTGTGTAAATCGGCTCCGCCTAGATTCTCGGAGCTGACTTCCTCGCCAGTAGCAGCTTTGACGAGTGGCGGGCCGGCGAGGAAAATTGTGCCATTCCCCTTCACGATGATCGATTCATCGCTCATTGCAGGGATATATGCCCCCCCAGCAGTGCAAGAACCGAGTACTGCTGCTATCTGAGGTATTCCCTTGCTTGAGAGAATGGCTTGATTGCGGAAAATTCGGCCGAAGTGGTCCCTGTCTGGAAATACTTCGTCCTGCATGGGAAGAAATGCCCCCCCGGAATCGACAAGATATATGCAAGGAAGACCGTTTACCTCAGCGATCTCTTGCGCTCGAACGTGTTTCTTTACAGTCATCGGATAATACGACCCGCCTTTCACAGTGGCGTCATTGGCCACAAAAAGGCATTCTCGCCCATTGACGACGCCTATCCCTGTGATGATTCCTGCCGAATATGCTCGGCCATCGTAGAGACCGTCTGCAGCAAGTGAAGAGAGTTCGAGAAACGGGGTGCCTGGGTCGCATATCTCTGCTATTCGTTCTCTAGGCAGGCGCTTGCCCCTCTCCCTATGGAGCGATACAGCACGTTCACTGCCGCCCTGCATGGCTGCATCGATTCTCTCGCGAAGTTCCTGAATGAGTGCAGAATTACGCTCAGAGCGCGAAATCCAAGTCTCATCACCACGATTCACTCGTGTCCGCAGCTTGGTCATATGGCCTTGTGGAGAGGCTTGTGGACTTGAATGCCCCGAAGGATTCACACACCAGACCTTGTCTCGAAAGACATGGTCGACCGTTCAGAAGGTAATCGGCAGTATACCGAAGACGACATCGGGATATTCGTGACATTGGTTCGCGAGGATGGCACTTATGTGGAGGCTGAGATTGTACGTGTTTTCTGTCCATTGTGTGGAGAGGAGTTCATCGGTACCAAACGTGATGCAGGTGGCTTCATAGCAGGTCACAAGGCCTACCATGAGCATGAAAATATGAGTGATCTGATCGCTGAATCGATGGGTGGAGTTTGACAATCCGACTATTCGTATGCCCATTCTCCCTTCCGCATAACTGGAGTTATGCTGCCATCCTTTGAGATTCCATCTATGTCGAGTTCGTCCGATCCGATCATCCAGTCGACATGGATATTGGACGTATTTCCGCCCGCCTTAGAAACTGATTCGGGATCATCGCCTATATCTCCCTTGAAACACTTGGAATAACATTGGCCAAGTGCAATGTGACATGATGCGTTCTCATCATACAGGGTATTGAAGAAAAGGAGTCCTGAAGCGCTTATTGGAGAGGAATGAGGGACAAGTGCAACTTCGCCGAGTCTTCTTGCACCATCATCCGTATCAAGTAGCTTTAGGAATACTTCTTCGCCCTTTTCTGCTCTCGCATCGACGATCTTTCCATCTTCGAATCTTACTTCTATCCCATCAATGAGCGTTCCTCTGTACACTAATGGCTTCGAAGCTTTGGCAGTGCCTTCAACCCGATCTGCATGAGGTGTTGTGAAAACCTCCTCAGTAGGGATGTTCGGTGTGCATTCAATCCCGTTCTTGGCAGTGCTCGCCCCGCCCTTCCATGCGTGCCCCTCTGCTAGGCCTATTGTCAAATCAGTTCCAGGGGCTTTGTAGTGGAGAGAGTGGAAATCTTGCTCGTTCAGCCATTCTTGCCTTTTTGTTAGGGTCTCCTGATGCGACTTCCAAGCTGCTATCGGATCTTCGTTGTCAATCCTTGATATTGAGAATATGGCCTCAGCTAGAGAGGCGACAGCCTCATTGTCTTCCTTATCTGGAAAGACTTGCTTAGCCCATGCAAGGCCGGGGTAGGACACTATATTCCAGTTGGTGGAGAAATTTGTGATTCTCTCCATGGCAGGTTTTGCCGCCAGGGACATCGACTTTCCAGCCCTCGCGACTCTGGAGGGGTCTTGTCCAGCAAGGAGGAGGGGGTTTGCTGCCGATACCGCAAGTCTTGCAGTGTTATTGTCAAATGCCTCGGCCATAGCTCTGAACATCCAATCTGGCGCTCTGTCCAAGCTCTCATCGGATGCGTATTCATATCGAGCTAGGGCCAGATCATCGTCGGAAAGCATGGTTGTTACAATGCCTGCTCCATTTCTGTATGCCTCGGCTGCTAGTCTTCTGACCAGAGGAAGTGCTTCCACTGGTGCTGTGATAATCAGGTCTTGTTCTGGTTGGAGATTCAGACCGACTCTTATCGAAACTTCAGCGAGACGATCCAACATCTCCGGTTCAAAGGGCAATTCATCGTCCGCGAGTGCGTTCATAACCCGGGTTGATACGATGTTGCGTTTGAATGTTTGAATTGGCCCTAAACGCCCAGAGTGAGTCTGAACACATTTCTGAGGGCGGGCGCCATTCCAACGACCATTAGGCACAATGCGATAAGAACTCGGAGATGCTGCTGTCTGTATTCGAATATGGCTTGCGAGTAGAACCAGCAAATGACGCCTGCAATACCGACTTTCAATATCGTAAATGTCAGAGAAGTGTCCAGAACGTCGGTAACCATTGAGCTAATTACGTGCTTCTCGGTATATCCAAAGTAATCTATCCCTATCCACGTAGCGATACCATCTCCTATCTGACCTCCGACTGGAAGAAGTACAGCAGGGCTTGCAAGAACCGCTTTTTTCCTGAGTTCATCGATTTTTTCACCCAAGGGGGTCTTAGACTCGAGATAATCGCTCTCAGTGACTCCCGGGGGAAGTACTCCAGGGGTGTATCCCAGTTTGAGTGATTCCTCAGCAGCATCTTTACCGAATGAATATAGGACATAGCAAACAAGGATTGGGACTGCGAATACGATTACTATCGGCCATGCAGTCATCTCAGATGTTTCTCTACCTATGGCAAACCCTGCGAGCATGCCAAAGAGTACGATTGATCCCCCCACCCCGGTGGAATACACAATCCGATGGATGTGGTCAAAGCGCTCCACATATGAGCCTGCAAGCCAATAGGGGGCAGTGACTCCAAACATCGCGATGATTAGCATTACTTCCCGGTCGTATGCCTCCGAGAGTATCTCGACATTGTCGCTGCTTAGAACGCTCATGCCATATATAGAGGCCTGCGCGGCTATGAGAAATGCAGAAAAATGCCTTGTGGCAGCATTTTTCTCAGCCTCTGTTTCAATTGTGCCGTTGGATACCTTGTGACCAATCAGACCAGCGAGGACAACCCATGCTGCTGTCTGAAAATGGACCCCTGGGCTTACGAACCATGGAGCGAAAGAGGCGCTGAAGAGGCCTGCGTCCTCTATGACCTCTCCGAGAGGGGCCCACAAAACCCAGGGGAGGAGTGCGATGAGCATTGCATCAGAGCCATCGATACCAGCGATCCTCAGGAGTCCTGATAATGATACTACAAATAACGCCAGGCCGATTCCATATGAGGCGGTATTGACATAATTGTAACCGCTATCACCACTTGATTCATTTAGAATTGAATCAAGGAAATATGTGTACACTGCCTCGGATAGTGGATTCTCTATATCGAGAGTATGGCCCGCTATACCGATACCGAATAGTATCATTACGGCCAGTAAGATACGTATTGCCCAGCGCTCGTAATCATAGAGGGTCTCGAGGGGGTTCACGAAGATGGCGAATCGCACCATCTCCTTGAGGGCATCGGCGCATAGAGTGTTTTTTTGACGTCACTCTTCCGAGTATATCACGCTCTCATCATCTTCCAGATCTACCATATCATCTATCTGTGATTGGTCTTCCATATCCACTTGAGCGTTTTTGAAACGGCGATTTCGTCGATTTCTAGCGGCTGAGAGGCCGGGCATAAGATCTTCAAAGCCAGACTGATCATCGACCTCTGGCTCTCTTATCTGATAACTTTCTAGACTCCTGTCTTCTATACGTCTCCTCCTACCGTCTTTCTCCATGCCTCGGATGACCGTGCTGTGTTCGGCGCCATCCAATAGCCCCTCTATCGCCGTACATGCCATCATGAGTCCCGCCTCATCTCCGATTACCACAACGGTAGAACCGTGAATTGCAATCTCCGTTCCGGTAAAGCCCTCTATCAGAGTCCTGATTTTACCATCTCTTCCGATCAATCTACTTCTCATTCTACGAGTGTGATTGCCTCGTCGGCCAACCCATTCCCTAATGTCATACATACGCAAAAAAGTATCATCAGAGATTAATCGAACTGCTCTGGAAGGGGCCAGCCCCCTCCCTATGGCCCTGATTATATCTGGTAGCTTGATTCTGTGAACAGGATCTGCATCTTCGGGCCATGTTGCAGAAACCTCCCCTGATTCAGAGTCAATGTGTATCTTCACCCCAGCAGCATCTTCGATCATTTTACGAGTTGCTCCGCCCTTGCCAATGAGGACTGCAATTCGTTCTCTGGGGATCCTCGTCAGCGGCTCCATGGCAACTCAACCGATAGGCCCTTCTTCAATCCAATCCAGGAAGCGGTTCCAGATTTGGTACTGGATCTTCAATCACTCTCAACAGAGATTCCGCGGTATCGGCAGACATTCCATTTCGATTCGCCCACTCAACTGTTCTCGTTACATCCCTGACAAGGAACTCCTTGGAAGACGGGTGCTGCTCGACCACTGCTTGGCCGACATCAATTATCCAAGGGGTGCCTTCGTGCCACAGAACATTGAATTCACTGAAATCTGAATGCACTAAGGTGGCATTCTGCCATAACACTGCGATATATGTGAGCAGTTTATCGAAAACATCCTCTACATTGTCAATAGTCACATCCTTCAAACGAGGAGCAGGGGCATTCTCATTCCCAACCAGATCCATGACCAGCACGTTTCTGAGATTTGCGCGGGGCATGGGCACGGGAATGCCATGTTTTCTGCAACGACGGAGATTTCTCAGTTCTTTCCTGACCCATATATTGACGAGTTCTCTGTGTCGTCTTTTGAGACCGCTGAAACGCGGATCTCCATCGATATACTTGGATAAGGACTTGAAAACAGCATTGGTGGTGTGGAATATTTTCACTGCTGCCGGACCACTTGCTGTAGTTGCATGGAAGACATGTGCTTCCTTACCTCTAGCAATGGGAAAATCCAATGTTTCTATCTCTCCGCCCTGCATCAATTTATGCAAAGCGAGAAGTGTGCTTTGATCGAACACACTGTCGAAAACTCGTCGATCTGCCCATTCATATTCGCCCCCGCCAAGCACCCCAGATATTCGATCCTCGATATCCCGAAAGAGTCGTTTGTAACGGGGTTCATCCATCCATTGGTGCTGGGTTGCTGATCTTTGAAGTGCATCGAGATGGTTGTCCCACTCCTCGTCAGGTTCGCTCGCCATTAGCCCGACGCTCCATTAGGACCGTCATCAAGGGTTCGCCATATCCAGAATCCTGCTGGTAAGCTGTACAGCCCCACTGCAAGTGCCCATGACACGAAGGATCCCCACCATGGGCCAAGAGTTGCGAAGAATGGTATGCAGAGGAGGGCATAGATTGAGACTGAAGCAGAACCAAGCATCATTGGGCCCGTTGCTCCGACAGGGACATCGGCTCCCTGAGATATCCACAACGACACCATTGTGGTGAGGAAAATAGCAGGGAAGACCGATACCATTCCAGATATGAATGGAAGGCCCAGACCGGCTATCCACACTGAAGCAGCTATGGCAGAACCAGCGGCTAGACCCCTTAGAAAAAGAGTGGTGGGGCCAACTTTGTTGATTCCCGGGGGTGCAGGGGGATTCGTTTTCACTGCGGAGACGCCGATTATTACAGCGAGAGATGTCGCAAGTAGGCCGATCATGCTAGGGCCTATGTCATCAGATATCATTTCAACCAAAAATGTCGATATTCCTGCAAAAAAAGCCCATATGAAGATTGAAATTATGGAAACTGAAAATACAAGATTTGTAGCATTCATCTTCGTTTCCATGATCTTGGGCAGGATTCTCCATGAGCCCAAGAATAGAACATTGAGGAGCATCCCGATGGGGACCATCGACATAGCATTGGTGAAGGGTTCAATCCCGCTTACACCCCCCCATATCCCTATGCTAGCCGGTACAATAGTCGTGGGTAGTGTGATTATTCCGCCTAGAGCGCCGCCGCCCCTCTCGATTACTACAGTTGCGAGAATAGCGACCAGCCCGGCGAATAATGCCGGAATGAGGATGGCAGACAACTCAAGAGAAGACATATGGCCTCATCCGAAGAAAGAGTCGATATCATCTTCATCACGAGTAGCAGGAGACTCTGGAGTTTGCTCGACTATTACTTCCTCTTCGATTTCAATCTCTTCAGGAGGAGTCTTCTCGTCGATCTTCGATCGATCTTCTGTTGGCTGGTCGTCATACTCCATATCGCCCTCATCCATCGCAGTTATGTCATCATCCGAGTATCCGAATAGGTCAACAATCTCTGGGAGAACTCCTTTCCTAGATAGGTAAATTGACTGGGTCTTGGTGTATCTGCTTCTAACATCTGCCTTTGAATCCTGGAAATCCCAAGGTTGAACGACGATTAAATCTCCTTCACGTACCCATTGACGTCTACGCATCTTTCCAGGTATTCTTGCCAATCTTGACTCCCCATCTTCGCAGACTGCTGTGACTCTTCTTCCCCCTAGTATTTGATCGGCTATTGCAAACATCTCGTTGATTTTCCTTTTCGGTAAAGGAACTCTAATTTTGTCGCTTCCACCTGATTCGAGACGAGCTAGGAGCTCGGAATCGACTCGTTCTGCGCGACGTGCCATACTTCAGCGTCGAGGGTTGCCTATGTGAACCTACCAGTAGCCATCAGAGTCAAAATAGATGACCCGTGAGTATTCTTGATATCTCATTTACCTAGAATGATGCTATTGCTGTTTCAAGCAAGGCAAGAAGCCACTGGCTGGCTGGCCCCATCCCAAAGAGGACTGTGAGGACCATAGATGCAATCACGAGGACCCTCAGACCGAGCGCAGGCGAAAGGGGCGAGTCATTCTCTGGTTTCTCGAAGAACATGACTAAACCGATTCTCAGATAATAGAATAGCGAGAGTGCGCTATTCAGGACGATTGCGATAGCGAGTAGGAAGAAAGGATCCACGGACTGCAACCAAGGAATGACTCCATCTGCATCCAATGCACCTGTTCCGCTGGTTGTAGTAATGAGGCCGTTGATCATGAGGAACTTCGAGAGGAAGCCGGAAAGGGGCGGTATTCCCGCCAAAGACAGCATGAAGACGAACATGGAAGTTGCAATGATGGGGTCCCTTCGAGCGAGGCCGTGCAAATCGGATATCTTATTCCCGCCGCCGTCTATCTCGATCAGGGTAAGAACGAGGAAGGCTCCGAGTTTGAACAGGACCAAGACGGCAAGATGGAAGACAATCGCCATCTGAAGCATCTCCTGAGTTTCCGAATCGGCTAATCCAGACCCCAAGGCTGCAAGTGCTGCTAGCATATAGCCGGCATGAGCGACGCTGGAGTATGCGAGCATCCTCTTTGGATTCTCGGAGGAGAGTGCTGCTAAGTTGCCCCAAGTCATCGTGATTACAGAAAGTATGGCAAGTGCGAGACCCCATGCGATGACGTCGTCATTCGGGCCTGCGAAACCAACCAGAACTCGCATCATTGCTACGAATCCCATTGCCTTTGATGCAGTTGCAAGCATCCCCGCGATAGGAGCATTTGTGCCTGAGTAAGCATCTGGGGCGGCCAGATGGAATGGAGCCGCGCTGACCTTGAACCCGAATGCAACGAGCATGAGTCCGACACCTATTCCAGCCAAGGGATCAAGTTCCCCCATGGAAGACCAGCTTTCTGCTAGGGTATCGAAGTCCAGGCTGCCGGACCAGATGTAAAGCAGCGACATGCCGTATATTCCAGTGGCAGAAGCAATAGATCCTACAATGAAATACTTGGCACCGGCTTCTCCTCCGACTTCTGTCTCCTTGTGGAACCCAACCAATACATATGAGGCCATAGATGCTAATTCCAAGCATACTATGAGGAAGAAGAGATCGCTGGAAAGGGCCATGAGGCTCATCCCGAGAGCGACCATGAGGAGAAGTAGGTGGAGATCGACTTGCCTCCTGTTGTCCATCAAACTACTCTCGATAGCGTCATCGGGATCGATGAGATCTTCGGGGGACAGCCGTGTAGAGGGTATCCTGTAAATCGACGCTATTGCAGTGATGGCCAGTGCAGCGGTGAATATCATCGACATGAATCGGCTGAATCCAGTGACTTGGATTACTCCGGAGATGCTCATGCCGTCAGCCGACTCGATTGCTAAGCCCGAGAGCAGGCATGCAACTGCAAGAGCGATTGCTGACAACACACCTGGTGCCCGTGGGTCGGAGGTCAAATCGAATCTTCTGCCCCCCCACAGAATGGGGATACGTACGGATGTCAGGGGGAGTCTGACTCTGGCATCTCCGAGATTTGGCACTATTATCGCCAAAATAATTCCAGCGACTATGACCAGCTCCGGGGCAAGGGCTTGGGATTCGTCCAGAGAGAGAATCATGGCATTGCCTCCAGAGCATTCATTGCATGTATGAGATATGTCTGGATGAATTCAGTGCTCCAAACTGACATCATATCCCAGAAGATGAACGGCATGATTCCGAACAGGATTGTCAGTGCGCCGAGGATGAACATCCCAATGTTCTCATGCCACGTTACATCTCTTGGATCTTCGCCGTGAAGTGTGTCCGGAAGGATGCCATGGTGAGGATCGTTGGATTCGAAAATCATCTTTTGCATGGACGTCAGGTAATACAGGGCGGTGAATATCAGAGTGATGGCAGGAAGCAAAACCCACCATCCGAAGGTCATCCAGAATGCTATCATGATGGCCACCTCTGCGACAAAGCCAGCGAGAAGTGGAAGGCCGAGGCTTCCCATCCAGCCAAGCATCATGTGGCCAGCAAGGAAAGGCGAGTGGTGTGCGATACCCCTCATTGAACCAATTTCTAGAGTGTGGTAATGGTGTTTGAAAGAACCTGCAACTGCGAACAAAAGTGGGCTGATTATCCCATGCGCGAACATCATGAATAGGGCTCCTGCGAATCCTAGGGGTTGCATCGTAGCTATTCCTAGGAAGATGAGCCCCATGTGCGAAACGGACGAGTAGGCAACCATTCTCTTGAGATTTGTCTGACCAAGACAGACGACGGCCCCGTAGACAAGACTGGCCATTCCAAGGAAAACAAGAAGCGGGACGAACGTCAACGTGGACTCGGGGAATATCGCGACTGCGACTCTCAGGAATCCGTAAGCGCCCATCTTGAGCATGACTCCGGCTAAGAGCATCGAACCTGCAGTTGGGGCCTGTACGTGAGCATCTGGAAGCCAGGTATGGACGGGAACGCTTGGCATCTTGGTAGCGAAACCAATCAGGAGCAGCAGCCAGACTAAGTGTCGGAGACCTTCGCTTGCAATCAAACCGCCTACTCTGGCCTGCTCGGTCATCTCGACCAGATTGAAATGATGGCCTGTCAGGCTCCCGGAGAACATGGAATCAGCCGTATTGAAATACATCACTAGAATTCCAACAAGCATCAGAACGCTTGCTGTGAATGTATAGATGAAGAACTTCATAGAAGCATACTTTCTGTCCTCTCCGCCCCAAATCATGATCAGGAAGAACATGGGTACTAGAGTTAATTCCCAGAACACATAGAACACGAATAGGTCCAAGGAGACGAAGACGCCGACAAGAGCGCCTTCCATGACTAGCAGTAACGCATGGAATCGGTGGCTTCTTTCTACATCCCATTGAACAAGCATCGAAATCGGGATCAGAAGTGTGGTCAACCAAATCATGGGGAACGAAAGCGCATCGGCACCCAGATGCCACGTCACCCCTATTGATTCGATGAGCCAGACTGGGTCTTCTGTTTCGAGCACAAAGGAGCCCATGCCTATCGATAGCCAGTCAATTTGGCCGATGGTACCGAGGAATATCAATGTCGTAAGTACGAATATGGCTGTCGAAAGCCCGATTGCAACGTTCCTAACTGAGCTCTGCATACGTTGAGATATATGCTCAGGCAGGATATTCGGGAGAATGAGGAGTAAGAGTCCGGAGAGAAGTGGTACGAGCGTAATGATGCTGAGCGGGTCTGTGAAAGTCACTGGCTCACCCCCACAATAAGTGCAAATATGGATAGTGCGCCGACTGCAGCCATGAGGATGTAATCTCGAGTGCTCCCCGTGGTGTATGTGCGGATCCACATAGATCCGCTAACGCTCGTCCTCTCGACGAGCTTCACTATGCCATCGATAACATTGGCATCGAACCATGCGGAGAAAGCAGACATGGGTGTGATCGTCTTAGAAATGGCCCACTCGTAGAGATCATCGAAGTGAAGACGATTTTGCAGTGATTCTGCGAGTCTGCTATTGGCCATACCTGAAACGTCCATTGGCCTAAATGCTGAAGACAAATCGACTAGCCACGCGACTATTCTATTGGCTGACTCGCCCTCAGCGAGCTTGCCACCATGGACCTTCATAGCGATGATTGGGCCTACCAATGAGGACAATGCGATGGTGGTGTATCCTACCACCATGAGAGCCTGTTTTTCGGGGAAGAAAGTATGCTTCAGTGCATCAACTACGCCCAGATGGAATCCTGCTTCCTCGCCACTGAGGAACTCGCCTACATGCATGGATGCAAGAAGTGCACCGGTTGTTGCGGTTACGATGGAGAGTGTGACGAGGGGGGTCTTGATCCACGGGGTCGACTCGTGGACATGCGCAGAGGCTTCGTGTTTGGGCTGGCCTGCAAAGGTCATCATCCACATTCTGGTCATGTAGAAGCCCGTCATACCTGCAGTCATGACTGCAAGGATCGCGGGGCCCAGCAACAGTGGTTCGTATTCAAGAGCGCCGAGCCAAGTTTCAGCGATTATGGCCTCCTTTGACCAGAATCCCCCCACAAGAGGTATCCCGATGATAGACATGCTTCCGAGCATCATTGCAATTGAAGTGACTGGCATCTTAGAGGCTAGGCCACCCATGTTACGCATGTCCTGTGGATCAAACTCTTCATGGTGATCGTCATGATGCTCGTGATGGTGTAGGTCATGATGGGCGTGATGTACTTCATGTATCACAGAACCACTAGCCATGAAGAGCATGCCTTTCGCCATTGCATGGTTGAAAAGATGGAATAAAGCGCCTCCTAAAACGAAGTATCCCGCATGATGGTGGTCAGCAGCAAGCAGGTATAGGGCGGATCCTAAACCAAGGAATATGTAGGCTAGTTGACTCATGGTTGAGTAAGCAAGTACTTTCTTGATGTCATTCTGAACGAATGCTATGGAAGCAGCCATGAATGCAGTGATGCCGCCGATCCATGCAACGATTAGACCCAGTTCCTCCATACCAGGAACACCGTGGTGGTATACATCGACAAATGGGACCATTCGGGCTACCAGGTAGAGACCCGCATTTACCATCGTAGCCGCGTGAATAAGTGCCGATACGGGGGTTGGGCCCTCCATCGCATCGGGTAGCCAGACATGCAGAGGGAACTGAGCGGACTTCCCGACGCAACCGATGAACAACATCAGCAAAGCAGGCTGTAGTCTCGATGCCTCGACTATCGTTCCGCCGACACCAGTGGACGGGTCATCGAAAACGACCGCGAAGTCGAGAGAGCCGTAGATATCGTAAAGCATCAGCAAACCAACCATGAGGAATACATCCCCGACTCTGGTTGTCATGAAAGCCTTCTTTGCAGCGGCAGCCGCACTCTCCTTCCAATAGTAGAATCCTATGAGAAGGTATGAGCATAGACCCATGATCTCCCAGAATATGAATAGCCAAAGGAAGCTATCAGCGAGAACCATGCCGAACATACCCATGCTGAACAAGATGAACTCAGCGAAAAATCGATGATTTCGATTGGAGTTGATGTCATCTGTTGTCATGTAACCTATTGCAAACCAACAAATTAGGAAGCAGAGGAATGTTGCTACGAATAACAACATGATGCTGACAGAATCGAGCCATATCCCGAATGATATGTTGGTGAATCCTGCATCTACGCTCCATTGTGTACCATCATGGCTCAGAACATCGAAATTCAGCCAAGTTATTGAGTCGCCGTGAACTTTCTTCTCATGGAGGCCTAGGAAATGGACAATCATCCAGAACGCTGCTGTGAACGATACGGCTAACGAAGCGAGGGCGAGGATTCCACCCTCCTTGAGTTTCCCAACCCATACCTCATTTCCATTCCAAATCTGCCCCACTAGCAAGACGATCGGGAACATGAGAAGGGGGGCAAGGATTGCAGCGAAGCCGAGATCTAGCGGTTCTACCCCCAATACCGCCAGTATCGGGACGATAAGTAATGCAGGCAACAATGGGAGAAGGAGATTCCACTCCTGTTGGTGATCGTCGCCCATATTACTCACCTCAATTCCTCAACAAAGTAGCCTCATCAAGAGATATCGTCTCTTGAGTACTGTAAAGCGAGAGGAGGATTGCAAGTCCGATAGCGACTTCAGCGGCTGCTATGGCAATGGCCACTGCAGTGTAGACCCATCCTTCTACTCCGCCCGTATTTAGGGCGCCGGCAACGAAATTGAGATTCGCAGCATTGAGCATGAGTTCGATGCACATTAGGACTACAATGCCATTTTTCCTGGAGAACGTTCCAATCAATCCAATGCCAAATAGGATGGCTGCAAGTCCAGCGATCCAGGATGGATCGATCATTCCTCTTCGCCTCCGTTGCCATCGGACAACCCTGCAGATGGCATTGGTCTTGCAGCAGCAGGAGGGAGTCCTATCTCCGGGGTTTCAACTTCTTGACCGAGATCCCAAGTCAGGTTTGCTAATCTCTCATCCCTAACGAGATATGAGGCTCCGATCATTGCCATGCTGAGAAGGAGTCCTAGGACCACTGTCATCATGTTCCAGTCATCCAAAATGGCGACGGCGAAAGACGAGGTGGTTGGGGGCTGTGATGACTCTGACCAGCCATCGTACGCCATAGTTTCAGTCAGTAGCACGAGTACGAGTACCGCTACTCCGATCCTTGCTAGGAATCCAAGCGCCCTCATTCGATGTCCCCCTCCTGTATCTGACGTCGAGTGAGCATGACCCCGAATTGAACAACCAGCATGACCGATCCAAGATATACCAGTATCTGTATGGCTGCAAGCATCTCAGCCTCAGCGAGTATGAAGACGCCGGCGACGGCTAGGAAGGTCATCATCAGGGAGAGGAGCGAGTGGGCTACCCGCCGGGCATAGACGCAACCAATTGCGCCTGCAATTGCTATCGCAGCGAATATCAGAAAGGCTACTTCTTCGGGACTGAACATCTGATCATGCTCCTGAAGAGGCCTCGGCTGCCTTTGCTGCCTTCTTCTCTCGCTTAGTCTTCTCTTTCTTGGCTCTCTTCTCGAGCTCCATGTCCACTCTCTCTTTGTGGACAGATGGCAGGACTCGGGTCCTATCCGCATCGAACCAGAGATCTTGTCGGGTATATCCGGACATCCCATCGTACTCATTCGTCATGAAGAATGACTCGAAGGGGCAAGCCTCTGCACAAAGTCCGCAGAACATGCATCTTCCAATATCAATCCGACCGGACACTATGTCCTGCTCAGCTGGCTTCAGGTCCGTGACGGGGATATCCTCGACGCCCCCGCCATTGGGCCATTTTATCGTAGCAGTGGAGCCCGTGAGATCGATTACCTCTCCGAAATCATACTCCTGAGGCGCTGCGACATGGTCATTTACGAGGTCGAAGTTCTCTGCATCGCTATTGTTGCTTCTTGGGAGGGCAGCATGGCCTCCGATCTCGAGATCGCTACCATATCCATGCCACTCATCTCCTTTTTCTGCTGTGTCCAGGACATTTACTCTAGTCTCTGTGGTCATGTGTAGGCAGTCATTCGGACAGGCCCGTACACATGCTTTGCATGCAGTGCAGGTTTCCCATATAATGCCAATTCGACCATTGTACGCTCCAGGAACGAAAAGCCAGGGCTCTAAATCCTCGAGTCGCTCATACGGATACATTACGGTGACGGGCCTCTCTACGAAGGGCATCACATCAGTCGCTTCACGATCGGCAGCATAGGAATCAGAATCTGCCCACTTCATCGAGACGTGATCTGAGCCAACTCTTCTCTCTGTGAATCCATCTGCCATACTGACTCTCTTGTTGTGATAATCATTGTGAAGGAATGATAGACGTCCGACGAAGGGGATTGTCCTCAGAGCCGTCTTTAGAGTGATCCACATAGGACGAATTACCAGATTCCTAAAATTGGGCTGGGCGTGTGGGTGCCCGCTTCTGAAATCATAATTCTCCATTGCTTACTCCCTCCTGCCCGGATATGCCTTGTCGAGTGTCTGTGTATGGTATATTCTATTCGAGTTCTCTAGTGCCTCTTTATCTTCATCAATAGCTAGTACGACAAATATGGCGAAGCTTGCAAGGGTCACAACAGGGGCAAGCCAGAATGGCCATGCTCCATCCCAGAATGCAACTCTCATGACCATCGCAAGGGCAAGATTGAGCATTGAAAGTGGCAGAAGGTATCTCCAACCGAACTCCAATATCTGATCTGTCCTGATTCGATGGAGAGAGGCGCGTACCCAAACAAAGAGCGCGAACATCAGATATGCTTTGATGAGTAAGATGGCGATACCAGGAGTCATTTTCGCGAGGATTGCAAATAGCCACCCGACAAGAGGTAGACCGATGAGTGTGTCTTGGAAGGGGAGTTCCCAACCACCAAGGAAGAATAATGCAAATAAGATACACGCTGCATAGGCACGCATCATCTCAACTGCAAACATCAGGCCCCAACGTATGCCTCCGTACTCTGTCCACCACCCCTCAACAAGTTCTGCTTCTGCTTCAGGCATGTCAAACGGTATGCGCTCTACTTCTGCGATCATGGTGACAATGAAAAGTACAGCACCAAGAGGCATTAGAAAGATATTCCACGTATCTGACGATTGGATCTGGAAATCAACTATTTCGATAATATTGAATGAACCACTCAAAACAGCGATGCCGAGCACTGTGACGAGTAATGGGATTTCGTAAGCCGTAAGCTGAGCAGCTGAACGCATCCCGCCGATTAGAGTGTATTTGTTGTTTGAAGCCCATCCGGCGAAGAATACGCCCAAGGGTGCGACACCGAATATGGCCATCATGAAGACCAGTGAAAGTTCTGGATTTGCCGCCCAAATATGCGGACCGAAAGGAATGAATGCATAGACCATCACAGTCGTTGAGATGATTATTACTGGTGCGACTTCGAAAACTAAGCGGTCGGCTTTCTCAGGGACAATATGCGCCTTCGTATTGAATTTCACGAAATCTGCCACAGCAGCCACGAAGCCAGGAAGAAGGAACCAAATTCCATGATATCCTCTGTCTCCAACTCTGGTAACTGACTCAGTGTGATGATCGTTTCCAAAATTCTTGTTGAGTGCACGGTTGACCATGCCTATTGGTGCGCCGAGGCCGAATGGAAGGGAATTCCACCATTCACCAGCAGTGACACCTCCTTCGCCTATCCACAGGCTTCTTGCGCTCATCGTATTTCCGAGTCTGTCCATCAATCTCCCAATGAATTTCCTCTCAATGTACGGGACTACGATGAGTGTGATCATCATGGTGGCGAATACTACGGTGCACATCACGGATGTGAATATGAAAAGATGCAGCCCGGGCTGAATCGAGGAAAATGTCTCTTGTAGATTGATCGAGCCTAGAGGCCCGAGGCCTATATCCGAGGAGGGCATTAGATTGTGGGTCTTATCGAGAGTCCATCCGATAATGGAATCCATCCATCCCCTTATGTTGAGCCAGTCACTACTTGCCATGTATCTCCCTCACCTGTCTGTCTCTCCGATACAGGGGTCGAATGATCCCATGATCGCGGGGATGTCTGCAACCTTGTATCCAATCATACACTTCGATGCGTAAGGTAACGTGATGAACATGGGGGAGCGTATGGAAACCCGATAGGGATTCTTGCCTCGGCCATCCCCTCCTCCAACGATATGAAACATTGACTCTCCTCTGCTATCTTCGAAATGATGAGAGCCGAATGTTCCCTCTGGCGCTCTTGATGGTGCCTTGGCGAGAATGGCGGGATCACCTGGTTCATGATGGGTTTCGGAACCGCCGGGGATTCTGTCAATCGCCTCGAGAACCATGTTTGCTGATTCGACCATCTCGGTTATTCGTACTCTGTACCGATCATAGCAATCAGCACCCTTGACTGAAGATCTCTCGACGGCGGGGGCCCAATCCAACTCAGAATATACCGAATATGGATGTGCCCAACGAACGTCATAGTCAACGCCTGCAGCACGAACATTTGGACCGGTTACTCCGTGATTGACCATCTCCTCAGCTTTGGTGTATCCGACACCTTGGGTTCGTACGAGGAAGACTGTACTCTCATCGAAGAGCGATTCATATTCCTGGATTCTCTGCTTGAAGAGGTCTAATTTGGCTCTAGCACGCTGTGCAAAGCCATAGGGGAGATCTCGCTTCACTCCCCCGATCCTCGGGAAGTTGTAGTGCATCCTCGATCCGCCCAATTCCTGAAGGAGATCCATCATCATCTCCCGTTCTCTGAGGCACCAGACCATGATCGATAGATTTCCGATATCTGGCCCATAAGCACCAAGCCACATGAGGTGGCTGGCGATTCTCTGAAGTTCGACCGCGATTAGCCGGATGTACTCTGCCCTCTCAGGGACTTCCACCTCAAGCAGGTCCTCAGCAGCATAAATGTAGGCATGAGACCATGTATTTGCACTTGCATAGCAGAGTCGGTCGCAGTAGGTGGTGATTTGGGTAAAGTCACGAGCCTCGCATATCTTCTCGACGCCGCGATGGATGTATCCGAGATCGGGCTCGGTGTCGACTACAGTTTCACCATCCACCTTGACCTTCAAGGTCCAAAGACCGTGGGTCATCGGATGTTGAGGGCCCATTGAAATCCACATTTCTGCCATAGATGTACACCCTCACTTGACCCGTCCTGAATCAGGAGCCTTGCGTAAGAACCCCTGAGCATCGTCATACATTTCCTCAAATCCATGATAGCGGAGTTTGTGCTGTTTCTGTAGAGGATGATAGCCCGGCGGGGTTTCATGGGGGTTTAGCACTCTCCGCATGCCTCGGTGGCCATCAAAATCGATCCCGACGAGATCCCAGGTTTCCTTCTCATTCCAATCAGCACCAATCCATATGTCTTGGACCGAGGATACAGAGGGTGTACGTGTCTCAGGTATTGCTATGTTCACCTGAATTTCTAATGGGACATCTTTACCGCTCAACTTCTTCGGTTCTGTGATATTTGGAATAATTGATGATCCATCTTCTGTGATTGCTGGATCCTTTACCCCAGTTCTTAGGAAGTGATAGATAACTTCCCAGTTCTTATCTGAAGAATCAGGCCAATGTATGCCTGTTATCATAGAGCAATGATCGACTTCATGATCGTATTTCATCGTCTCAGCGACCTTTCTCCAGGATGATGGCTCACATTGAAGATGAGCGATATTCCGAGTCTGGGTCCCACTAGTTCTAGAGAGGACTTCTCCGGTGACGCCTTCTATAGCTATGAGGGAATTTACGAGCTGCATGGCAGCTTCGTTCTGATTCTCAGCACTGACCCTCTTACCCATTTAATCGCCTCCTTCAATCATCACCGAGAATGAGTGGGACGTCAATTTCAGAACGTCCCTCGCTTGGGATCGCTCCGATACGAATTATTTTCTGTCGGAGTTTGGCAAACCCGTCGATAAGTGCCTCGGGCCTTGGGGGGCATCCTGGAATGTATACATCGACAGGGATTACTGTGTCAACCCCCTCGAGAATATTGTAAGACTGGAAGTACGGGCCTCCTGAAATCGCACACTCTCCCATGGCTATGCACCACTTGGGTTCAGGCATCTGCTCCCAAAGTCGGACAAGGGGATCGGCGAACTTCTTGCTGACTGGGCCGTTGACCAACAACACGTCACATTGTCGTGGACTCGAGCGGAAAAAGACGCCGAAGCGCTCGGCATCGAACCGACTTGCTCCAGCAGCGGCCATCTCAAGTGCACAGCATTTAATCCCAAGATGAAGTGGGAAGAGCGACTTTCTCTGACCCCAGTTGAAAAGTCGTCCTGCTAGGACTCCTATGACGTCTTTTATTCTCGATGCCTTGAGAGCCTCATCAGTTACATGGCCTACTGTATCCACCAGTATCCTGCTGTTGAAAATTGAGAAATTCTGATCTTCATCCGCCATCCATTAGCACCTCAAATGTATATCCTGCCTCTCTTCCGGAAGACATGCCAGACTCCGAGACTCATGAATAAAACGAACACGGACATAGTGACTAGAGCCGCGATCACATCCGATTGAGAAAGATTCGAATCGATAACGATGATTCCTCCGAATGCGAGAAACATGAATGCAATATCGAATACTAGGAAGATGATGGCATACCAATAATATTGGAAATGGAAGTTTATGTGTGCCTCGCCCAACGGCTCTGCTCCACATTCATATGTCGAAGCAGCTCGAGGATACAGAGAATGATCTCGCTCATACCCTGGCAATAATATTGATCTTACTTTGGATCGATTATTCGGATCTTCGGTGGGCCTGAGGAAGTATGAGGCGATGAATGCGCCGACAGGAAATCCGATGCCTACAAGCGTCATTATGCCGAACGCAAGATAGGCCTCCGTAACAGTATCCATACGCACCACCACAGACCCACGGGGGGTCAACGAATCGACCCACCAGAAAATGCTCCATAAACCCATCCAATCAGAATGGGTCAATCATACTCTACGATCTTCACTGAGAGCTTCAAGAATTCGCTCGCTTTCACGCCTCGAACGAAGCGCAAGAACGGCCACCGTCGCCACGCCGACTGCTATGAGTCCAATGACGATTATCTGCTCAGCATCCTCTGAGAGGGCTAGGAAGCCGGCTGGGAGCTCCGTAGCCGTAACCAGGTCCAATGGTTGTCCCGCTGCAGGCAGGCCCTTAGGCTGTACTACTATTGTAAATCTGTACTCATCATCAGATATCAGATCGGCCGGTGGAAGTGTACTCACCTTGATCTCCATCGTTTGACCTGGCTCTAATTCAAAATCATCAGGTATGATATCAACAGACCAACCGCGTAGAGATTCGGTTGGAATGATGACTACATCCTCGTCAATATTGCCATTATTGGTTACAAAAAAGGAATATTCNCCCTTGTCGGGGTATGCTGTTGTCTGCTTGGTTGGTTCTTCAATAGTCAGCCTAAGGTCATGAATGGTTCTAATTTCAACCGCTATGTCGATTGAAGAGTCCTCATTGGGATTAAGGGCAGAGTATGCACTGACCTGCATTAGCCCATTTAGCCCGTTGGCGGAGCCTTGCACCACTTCCATTCTAATATCAACTTGGATCCTATCTCCCGGTTGAACTGGAACTGGAGCAGTTATGGTATTCCCCTGTATGCTTATGGTCCTAACAACAAGAGCCTCGAGACCGGAGATATCGATTACAAGATCATCTCCAGCAGGATAATCTCCGGTGTTATCCACGAAGAAGGAAAGTATGGCTTCACCACCAGGAGGGAGCGTTAAATCGAGTTGTCCGGGNGTCAGACCGGGATTTACAGGAGATATCTCAAATGTGTAATTGTAATTCGAGACTGTTACCGTTACTGTCTCTTCTGCATCTGCATCTGCTCCGAAAACAGCAGCTCTAGCTAGGATTCTGGCTGAGTCTGCGTTTTCTTCGCCTTCGACATTGACATCTAGGAATAGACTTCGGGATTGGCCCGGNCTGAGTTGTACCTGATTGAGTCCGTTTCCATTCGAATCAGAATAGGATGCAGCCCACTGAGGAGAGTTGCATCCGGTCTGGTCCCCTGGGTTGCATACTTGGAGTTTGATCGTATCTTCTACATTCCCTTGATTGGAAACAATGAATGGGAANCTTACGATTTGATCTGTACGGCCATTCTGCGCAGTTGAGACGAAGTCTATCGTAACCTCATGTCTTTGATTGACATTCACATTNAGAGAAACGGTGTCAAGAGTNCCTGAACCNCCTCCGCCTGTGACTTTGAAAATCACTTGGGTTGATCCTGCTAGTGCGTCATCTGGGACTGAGATAACTGCAGTTGAGGAGCCCTCATTTTGAGAAGTCTGTGCGGCATTGAGGCTGTGGGAAGGAGGTGAGAACGATACGCTCCACCCGGATGGTAGTGGTTCTGTTGCAAGCGTGAACGTATCAGCACCGTTTCCAGTATTCTCGAGGTATATCGTAACCTGTGGCTGGCTCCCGGGTTCTACATTCGATACTGATCCAGTGTTGGCGGAAATATCTCCAGAATGTATCTGTCCAACCTTGATCGTAACTGTAGCCTCGCAGCCGACTGAAGAGCCTGCCTTTGCCATTATTCTGATGTCGACACTTGATCCAGATTCCACAGATGAGTCTGGTGTGATGTCAAATCCGAATGTGAATGTGTCACCGTTATTGTTCGGTTCAGCGAGAAGTTTGCTTGTAGGGGAGTCGAAGGAAACCCAGCCGGATATGTCTTCGCCGCCCGCGCTTTGTGCTTGGACTGCAGCGGTCCATGCAGTNTTGCCTGTATTTATGACCTCGAAATTATTCGGGGAACTTGTCTGGCCAGGTTGTAAATTTGCGAATGACCAATCGAGTCCCTCATCACATGTTCTGATTTGAGGTACGACCCCTGTAAGTGTGAGGTTGTCCTCAGCCCCATTGGTTGGNTCNTTGGTGACCGTGGCCCTCAGTATGAAGCAATGCTCGCCAGCTTCAGTCTCACTCTCATCGTCCAAGGTTATCTGGAAGTCAACGTCTTCATTGTCGCCTGAATTCAGATTGACTGTGGCAGGGTCAACAGAAGCGGAAACCGTCTCATCATCTGAATCGCACCCACTATCATTCTCGACCGTGAGTTGTACGTTAGCCTGTTGGTCTCCATTATTTTCAACATTGACAATCCAATCGATTGAGTCGCCTTCTAAGTCGTATTCTTTCGTCAGGGTACCGGTTGTCAAGACGACGGAATATAGGCCTCCGTCCTCAGCGGTCGTAGTAACAGTGAGTGAATCGGATTGCGGTGGCGGCGTCCCTCCNGCTGCTTGGATTGTCAATGTCGTCTCGCACTCCCCTGATGCTGTGTCATCNACCTGGACCTCGAGATCTACAAGTTCGTCGCTATTTGAATTGACGCTCCCAGTTGGAGAGTCGACGGTCGAGGTGAAGCCATTGCACCCGGCCCCCTGTTGGGTCGAGAGTGAATATGTCATGTCATCATCTCCATTATTCCTTATCGTAATCTCATAAATCGCTGGGTCACTTGTCGTTGCAGGCTTCTCCGAATCAGGGGTTGAAAGCTGCGGATCTACATCTGCAGAGACGGTCGGAGCGATGGCCGCGATGAGCATGAGCGCCGCGACTACGGTGACAGAACGGGGCCTCATAGACACTAATTGCCGGTCCTAACCTCTCTAAGGGCTTCGGCCTTCAGTGCGCTTCACGTCCCAAAACATGCGTTAATCGGCATATCCCGGAATCATCTCTTGGATAAATCGATTATTGCCTTCGATTGAGGTGCGGACCAACCTGTAGACTGTAATTGCATTGAAACCGACTCCTCGGATTCGCCGGCGTCTATCGCAGCCTTTGCCCAGCTTATTGCAGCGGATCTGTCTTCTATCTCATCTTTCGAGAATAGATTGCTTTTGCTCTCAGTTGTCGATCTGAGCCGCATGGTCGTGAATACGCCAATTGCAACTACCACAACAAGGCCGATGAATATGGTCAACAGAGATATGCCCCCCGATTCGGAGGCACGAACTTGAAGAGGCAACTCATAGGATGACCCTTCGATGGTCGAACCGCCCTGAAGATCGATGACGACTGGTCCTCTTGTCGTACCAACGGTGATCTCAATTTGTATCGATCTGGATTCTCCCGGGGACAGGGATAGGATCGTATCCCCCATTATGGTATGGGACCATCCAGATGGTGCATCCACCTGGATCTTGCTGTTTATTGGCGAGTTGCCAAGATTTACTACATCCAGGGTTATCTGTGTGGTATCTTCTGTATTGATTATGGGCATATTGCCCTGGAACGACCATTCCATCCTGGATGTCTTCTTGACCAGAAGGGATACTGTATCGATTGCAACCAGCCCCCCGTCTTCAAGTCTCAGAGTCAATATGGCTTCTGATCCTCCCTCTTGTGTCTCTGGAATAGTCACAGAACACCAAACTTTCGAAGAGGTGCCTGGCTGTACGATGCCGATAGGTGAGCAGGGAGTAGACCAATCATCTTCTTGGGCCGTTAGTTCAGCAACTGGAGACCATGCCCCAAGCCCTTGATTCGCCACGTCCCAAGAAAGATCGAACGGAGTACCCACTGGAAGAGCGCCCAGACCGAGCGGACTTGTAGATGAGGAGCCGTCTGCAGACACGATGGATGAGAAGGAGACGACGGGCTGTGCGCCCGAAGTTACGTCTATTGTCCGATTCCACAGGAATGCATTGCCGTCCTGAGTTAGGAATCTGACTTTTACAAGTCCGCCGACTGCGCGCCCGTTGCCTTCGAGGGCTAGATCCCAGATCGAAGTGGAGGACTTGTCGATCGTGATGGTTTGAGTTGAAGAAATGCTAGACCAACCCCCTGGAAGAGAAATTATCTGAGGCGTGAGGGTAATCTCTCGATTACCCTCATTCACAATTTGCACGGGAACCTCGTGTCTTGCGTCTGGTCTAACCTGCTCATCTACGCCATCTGAGTCTGGTGTTAGCCCTATTTTATCCGATGCAGTGACGATTAACGGTATGTCCTCTACCCACGAGTCAGTTGTTGTGCGAGCAGAGATGGTCAGCTGTGCGCTCATCAGTGTCCCAGCGGTGACCACCACGGACGGCGGTTTGAGCGTGATATCAACCTCGCGAGAGGCCCCTTGTGCCAAAGTCCCGGTAGAACCATGTGTCGAATCCACAAACGTTCCAAGATTGTCTAGGGTTGCTCTCCATCCAGCAGGTGCCTCCAGAGCCAGATCGTACGTCTGTGGCCCGTTTCCTTCGTTTGTCAACTGTAGAGAAGCACTTGATGGTCCAAATGCATCGACAGCCAATGTGCCGCCTGGGACCCTAAGTTCAACGGCTGGAAATGAGGATATAGTCAACCTCAGAATGAGTTCACTGGTAACGTCATTTACCTCGTCTATCCCGGTAATTATGATTCTGTAGACCCCTGGTTCAGGAGGATTGGGGTGCGCTAGAGCGAATGATAGTTGCTTTTCCTCTGAAGCATTCAGATCCACTTCAGTCTGAGAAAATGAGCTGTACCACGGCACAATTGCCCCATCTGACATTCTAACAACATTCGATGCAGATATAGAGGCGTTGGTGGGGAACAATGCAGTATTGGTGAGGGCTATCTGCAATGTTGTGGAGCCGCTAGGAACTGTCATCACCGGATTGGGGTTGTCTGTTTCAACTCGAATACCCGGCTCGCTGACTTCTATCGGNATTGTGAGCATATTATTTTCTTCTGATGATTCTTCTACCTGGTCGGTGGGGTCGATCTCAATGGAAATTTGACGTGTACCAGATGCCGCTGGTGTCCACTGCCATTCCAACGGTACAGCCTCACCGGGAGCCATGCTTATTGTTTGTACACCGAGAGGCTGGCCTGGAGAAGACGCAGAGATTGAGACGGCCGGTACTGATCCTGCACCGAGATTCGCAATGGTTACTCCAATAGTAACAGTCTCCCCGACCTGCGGAATTGGCGTTGAAAGTGTGAAGCTGTCTGTATCAACTGCAGGATCGGGTGTCAGATCATTCACATTCACACCCCTGAGTGCAATAGAGTATGGCTGATATTGTCGTGCTCCTGCGTGATAGACGTCGCTTACCCGGACAGTCCAGACGCCGAGTCCTGCTGATTCGACCAGGACGGCTTCTACGTTATTTACGGAATCTGCCTGTCCGCCGGTCACTGAATGGCCCTGGGAGAAGACGTTCCCGAGATAGGTGGATGTGCCTCCGGGGGAGATTACCTCGAGATCGAGATCATTACGAAGTTGATCTGACGAAGAAGTAGATCCAGGATAATCGGACCATGCAAGGACTACCTTCAATGGCTCGCCGGCACGGGTAACTTCGAACGAATACTCGTCAATTTCGCCGCTTTTCAGTCTATGACGGTCATCGACAAATATTCCAACATCGGATTCTGGAATCAGGCTGTTGGACAGATCTATTCTTCCCCAGCCTTCTACATTGTTGGGAATATTGGGCGCACCGATATCTTCTGCGCCAAGGATGAGCATGGCTTTGATTAGCGATGCCTGTGGAGCAGGTCTCTGCGCGATTTCCATGAGGTATTCTCTGATTAGAATTGAGGCCCCGGCTGCTGCTGGAGTGGCCATTGATGTCCCGCTGAATTCTTCGTACCATTGTCCGAGATCATTAGATCCTCCCGATTCTTGGGCCTCACACGATCGAACGTACATGCCGGGGGCGATCACATCTGGTTTGATTCTGCCATCATCAGTTGGGCCTTCGCTGCTGTACGGGTACATTGCGTCCGGAGAACCCCCATATCTATTCTGATGTGCTCCAACTGCGATTACATTCTTTGCTGTGGCTGGTGGTGAAATTCCACTGCTGCCTTCGTTTCCGGCAGAGAAGAAGACGGACATTCCTTCGTATGTCCAATATTGATCCCAGGTGCTAATTCGATCATCGGCATCTTCTGCTGACGTTGTGTATGTGTTGTAACCAGAACCCGAGCCCCAGCTGTTGGTATGGAAACGTGCTCCGTTGTTGTATGCCTGAGAGAGCATGGTATCTATTCCATAGCTGTACAGGCTACCAGAGTCGTCATCCTCCATTGCTTGGAAGACGATTTCCGCTTCCGGGGCCACTCCGGCATACTGTCCCGAGCTTCTAGATCCGTCCCCCACTGCCGTACAAGCTACGTGCGTACCATGTCCAGAGCCGTCTGCTGTGGAGCTATCACCAGGGGTTACTGATGTTCTAGAGACGATTCTAGATCCGAAATCGCCATGGTCATGGTCTATGCCAGAGTCTCCAACAGCGATCCTCTGTCCAGAACCATCTAGCGTGGTTGAGAACCATGTCTCTACATCTTCAGACTCGGTATGATCCCTCACCTCATCATTTGAGAGTACAAGTTGAGGCAGCGGGGCGATCCATGCTACAGCAGGATTTTCAGCTACAGAGGCGATTGATTCGTAATCGATTGAACCCCATCTCCGGCCGTTATCAACAATGCCGCTATCTGAGAATCCCGTCTCATCAAGAGTCTCGAGATTGCCGATTCCAAGAGGGTTCGAGTCGTCCGATCTACCTTCATCGAGAGTGTTCCATCCCAGTATCTCCACTTCGATAATGTCTTGTGTGGGTTCGATCGAGGGGTGTATTAGCAAACTTACGGGGACGGGGTGAGATGCCGCCACCAAGGGCAAGAGAGCTACTTGTTCGAGAGCCTTTTCATCGCCCTGGACTAAGAAGCCGGATGGCGGAACGGCTGTTCTTATCTCTAAGCCTGGTATTTCCTCGATTGTCATTCTGGCATCCCACATACCAATCATATCGTCAACCAGAAGCATCGCCAAATCTTGCCTTGGCTGTGTAAACTCAGATTGAATGGTCTGAGAGGGTATGAATCCGGCCAATGTGTACATTCCAATAGGGGTGTCTGCACTCATTGATCGATCTCTTTCAACACCGAAGAATGTGACTGGTTCAGGGATATCCGATATCTTCGAAGGTCCGGAGAGATCAACCTGTCTGATTTGATATTCATCGGAGAGAGTATCTTGATTATCGAAGTCGATTGACCCCCACATCATTGTCGTCAGAAGTGCCGCTATGAGCAGTGCACCCCTCTTCTTCATGTGTATTGAGGGCCTTCTGGCTCTCTATGAGCGTATGGGTAGTCAGTTCAGGATTCAGAAGATTGTGAAGTCTCCAATATTGATGTGATACTCGGAAGTCCATTGGCCCACGTCATGAGTCCATCTCTCTGTCTTTCTATCACCATCATACGCATAGTATTCGAGATCTATCTCNATCGTATAATTTTCCCAGACAGAGGCGCCGTCGATGATGAGTTCCAAATCATCATGGGCGATCGAAGTATGGGCACCNAGTCGTTCCCATGAAAAATCGGTTCTCCCAATTTCGATACCGACATCATCGACCATTCTTATTGACATNTCGATNTCTTCCATCGCCCTNGANCCNCGATTATCTAATTCAACTAAAACGATGTGTCCTCCTCCAGATTGACGATAAACGACATCTGCAGTTACTCCATCATAGGGGATCACCCACAGAGAGCTNCCTAGCAGAAGGAGTGTGACGATGAGTATTACTAGACTCGAGAATACCACTCTCGCNGGATGTACACGCTCAAGNACTTCTTCAATGGACTCCAAGAGTTCATCGGCCACTTCTTCATCAGCCTCTGTAGGCTCAAGATCGGGGAACCTTCGATAATCCTCCACGANTATATNCCCCCTATGATCGTCATTACCACTGTTGTGAGTCCGGATGTTAAGGGCTCTGGGATNACAATGTGGGTTGTTGAGCCGTCGACGCCCGGGATGCTGTTTATGATTGAAAGATCAGAGGCCATCCCATTCACCCCAAAAGTCGTCCCTGTGGGAATTCCGTTGGTAAACTGGGCATCGAGTAGGACACCGCGAAGGTCTATTCTGCGATCATCGTCGAGAATAGCGTGCGCGCGTGCAGAGGCAACAATTCTTCCGCCCTGGACATCAGAAATCTCGAAGTATCCGAATTGAGAAATTAGATTATGCACCTCTATAGTTGCACTCTTGATATCTTGGCANAGAATCTCCATATCCTCCAATANGACCGGTGGAGCGGCNGGAACATCTGATATCCTCATGTAAAGAACTTCNACGCCGTCGCCAGAAGACTTCACAGCAAGGCCAAAGTCTTCCGTGGGCTTGATCGAAAGTCTATCTGCCATCCCCTGGGCTAACATCAGGATGTCGCCTCTTTGGTTGATTGCCTCTCCCTGAGCCTCGATAAACAGCGACATGCCGGGAGTACTTGATGCAAAGTCGAGTTGCGCNATGCCCTGGAAAGCAAGGCTCTTGGTTATGTCAAATGTCCTTCCTGGTTCTGTGGATAACGCGATTGTCCCGGGTACGTCTTTGAGGAACACTGTCGCTGGACGCCATTCTCCATCGAACCACTGCATCTGTTGAACCATCATTGAATCGACCGATCTCCCCTGTGAATCCTGATATGGCGTTGGAACGTCCATGTTTATCCTGATGGCTGTTCCAAGACTGGCGTCGAGATTGACTCTACTCGGGACNCCNTTGATGAGGATCTCAGAACGCGCTCCNACATTCCGATCTAGTAGCTCGGCATGGATACTAGCGAGNGGGAATGAAGCTGCATACCTAGCAACAGTATCTATCTCAGATATGCTTCCGGTGGTCTCTGTTACATCGAATACCATCTCGAGGTCGATATCTGAGCTAACACCTACTGGAAGACCGTGAAGAGTCACGAAGGCATCCATCCCTTGTATGGAGTCCGTTGCGATTATCATGGACTCCGCACCAGGTAGCCATCCTTTCGCATCGACAGCCACAGTCCACTGAGAGCCGTCATCGATCACCCTCCTTTCCATCTCAAGATCTATTGAGGGGGGCAAGTTTGGTATCCACACCTTCATTGAGAAACCGGAAGACAGACCCTGGATGGGTGCATGAATCGCAATTCCGTGTACCCAAGGAGGCTCTACCTCCGGCGCTTCGCCCTGTTCTGCCTGTACGATGAGATCGAAATTTGAATCCGATTCTAGTTCAATTCCATAGTTGAATGAGGTACTGGCGCCTTCAGCCCCTGTCGTGAGTTCTGAGGTTGCAGAGGCAAGAAGGCGATTGACTGACTGACCAAGATCTGTGAAACCGCCCAAGAAGAATGCCAGGCCTGAAACGCCCTTCGTGCGATCTAGGACGGGTATATCGATTCCAACATCGTCACTTGAGTTTCCGGGAATCTGTAGAGATACATCTGAAGGCAGTGGATCAAGCAAAATCGTTGCTGTGAGTGCGTTATTCTGGCCTATGACCGGCACATGGTCTACGGCTATCCCGAAGGGCACAGGCTCCTCTGTAGTTATTCTGGCAGTACTCCTTCCCACGCTGCCAAGTGCGTCCGGATCATTGGCAGGAGACCATGAAATGCCATTCAATCCAGATATCCTTGTAGAGAGAGAAGAGACCTCATTCTCAGAGTCATGGGTATAGAGAAAGTGATTTCCAGCCATTGTTTCAGGTTCTTCAGAATTAGTTATCTGGGCCTCTATTGAGGAGATTGCTCCCTCGGTGCTCCATGAAAGAGTATCGCCGAAATCAGCATCGAAGGAGTCGGGTATGCCTAGTATCCTGACTGCCTGTCGTTGTGTCCCGTTGGAGGCGTGATACTGGAATGACGCTATGTCCTGACTTGCCGAGTATGATGAAGAATCGGAGTCGATTGTCAGATCGATTACATTGGGCAGGTCTGAGATACGGAGGCTTTGAACCGAGGCGTTCGAGAGATCGCTCCCATAATGGTCGATATACAGGAATTTGAGTGCGCCGCTACTTCTTGATTTGATTTGGAATGTTCGCTCCTCCGTAGCGGGATCATAAGTTACGTGCACTGCTTCTAAACCTGAGAATGCAATAGATGCTGCAATGGGCACAAGGGGTTCAATGAGTCCATCACTGCCCTGTACAAGCGCTGATTCACGGTCTCTTGAAAGAATCAGATGATCTGAAGATTCCATTTTCATATGATCGTGCGAGCCGATGGCCAGCCCCACTGACGGGAGTGTGTCGGGCGCTCTGGTGATTCGGAAATCGTCTGTAATCTCAAAATGTAGATTCTGTCCGCCGCCATCTGGAGAGAACTCGACCCCACCACTTAGAACGTCAACCACGATAGTGGGAACTGAGTTGATTATCAAGGCTGTTTCTAAGAACACGTCTACCAGATTTACCAACGCTGCATCTAGAATTCTAGAAAGAAAATCCAGATTCTGATTATTGCCAAACGATACGTCGTTTCCTTCGTCATTACCTCCGATATTGAAGTCCCCGTATACGATGAGTGCAGTCGGGATTGCTCCGGTTTGGACTGATATCCTCTGGTGATCGGTTATCACACCCCCCCTGGTGAGCCATGAGTCGTATTCAATGGCGTCTATTTTACTAACTGATCTGAGCAGAATCATCGATTTTGGTGGATCTGCTGGGTTGATTGGGAGATCTTCATTGTCCTCATTCGGAGAAGTGTCTCTAGAGAAATTCTTGACTGCTATGATTAGTCCAAGACGATCGGGTTGTGACCCGGGTAACTCTGGGCTCGACCTTGAACCAAGCATCGTGAAGACTCGATCTATCTCTTGGGCTGAGAGCGAACCGGAGGGCATTCCCCTCAGCCAACCCAATGAATCTGTGGAGTTCCCGTAATCTCCATCTGCACTGTCTTCAGGTACGTTTACCCTGTCCTCATGGAAATGAAGATGGACGTCTGCTCCACGATCGGCGTAGTATTCCAACGTGCTCAGGCTACGCTCTCCTGGGCCACCGACGCCTGAAGCGAGAGAAGAATCCGTACGAATCGTTACGGAAACTTCTCTCGGGATATTGAGTTCTTGACCCTCCGGATGGATGCCCAGATCGATATATGCAACTTCCCATACCTCACGTTCGCTCTGATCTGGCGGCGAGTAGTGGATGTAGCCGAAACCTGCCCTGACGCCGCAGGAAATCTCCATTGATGTAAGGGTGTTCAGTTCAACAGGGTCATATCTATCAGGGCACTGGTCTTCTACTGGGTTATTTATCGAAATCACATATGGCGCGGCCAAAGAAGCTATGGAAATTCCAGAGTCGTCAACATCGCCATTGGGGTTGAATATTCCAAAGGTGATCGCTGCCAGGAATTCTGCACCGGCATCGGATATATCGAGGAATATTCTCTCTATGCCTACGTCCAGTGTGAATTGACGTGGTGGTTGCGTAAATGCAGAATCAATGACCCAAACGTAACTCTCACCCTGATTGAGCCCTAATGTATCCGAATATGCGAAGGCTTTGACTAAAGATACCTCCATACTCTGCAAATTCACCCATGCGGGATCCTCAGGAGTCTCTTCATCTATTACATCGACCTGAAACTGGATGGTTGGTTTGATCCAAAGTCTGTCCCCACTTATGCCCCNGCCGCCATTGAAATCGAATTCGAGAGTCANTCCNACCTGGATATCATCATTCCCATCCCCATCTACATCCATCGGGTGCAGGAGCGGATCTCCGTTGTTGAATATCAAGGAAAGGAGCGAGTCTGTAAATGTGACAAGCTCGATTGTCTGCTGTACATCGCCACTTTGATCTTCATACTCCACCCAGATNGCATAGTCGGTGATNTTCAATATAGTGGACCATATGTTCCTCACTTCGCCGGGCAGAGGTTCATTGGGGTCGGTAAGAATCCGATATGGACGTGGATGTATCACNTCTGGAGGGGTTGTTTGGATTTCACTAAGTCCGCTCAACAGATCATCAGTTCCATGGATCGGCGAAAAATCATCACTCTGTGTTATTGACTCTCTAACCAGATCTAGAGCGGTACCGGCTTCATCCGTCGCTTGGGGATCGGATTTTATTGCACGGTCCATTGATAAAACTGCATCCAGATCGTCAAGAATTTGGAAGTCATCAGAGGCAACTCTTTGCTCAGCACTTGCGANGATTGTCGGAGATGCGGCTGAAAGAAATAGGAGTGCTATGACCAGTGCAGACCATGGTGGGGAGGCGGCGGAAATTGGGTGAACAACACGAGCGGCATCCGCAGCCATGTAACAGAGTTCTTGCGAGGCTGATTTAGGATATTCCCCGATGTGACCCCCTTAGGTCACGGTCGGCGGACAACCTCGATGGAGCCGCAAGCAGGACATGGGACCCTGACGCCTGGTGCTCCGGGGGGTATTTTGACCTTGAATGAGGCTGAGCAAGAACTGCAAGAAGGCTTCATTTCAATGGATTCTGAATCTTGTGGCGACTTTTCTTTCGTTGGGTTCCGATCTGGCTCCAATGCTGGCGGCGGGGCCTCCGGTTCGGGCTCCAATGCTGGCGGCGGGGCCTCCGGTTCGGGCTCCAATGCTGGCGGCGGGGCCTCCGGTTCGGGCTCCGCTGCCGTTATGTCTTCTAGATCAGCGATCTTAGGTATTTCTGGGGGTATCTGGGTTGTCGGTTGCTCTTCCTGTCGCGCATGAGGAGCGTTTCCACTACTCTCNTCGAGCGGCTCGTCATCGAACATCATCGAAAGCAACTCATCGCCCCTACTTCGGGGGGCGGGGCTGGAGGCGCCGTCTGATGGACGGCCCAGTAATGCTGCGATGTCTGGATCATTGGACACCGGCGGAGCTGCAGAGCGTCGGAAGCCGTACCCTCCGCCATATCCTTCATCAGAACTTCTCCGAGCAAACATCTGCTTCTGCTCATCTTCATTAGGCACGCGAGCCTGCTCTTCTTGCAAAGTCCTCATTTCTTCCTCTATCTCCACCATCTTACGCCTAGCACGGCGAGAAATCAGTAAGACCAAGGATAAGGCCAATAGAATCACAATAACGCCTGCGCCGATGAGCGGAAGGTATGGGGCAATAGCATCTAGCAAAGTTGGCTCTGCATCGGAAGCCTCTATGGCCACTATGTACTCTATTTTTGTCTCCAATCCATTGTCATTTGTGATTGTGCATATGAGCGAGTAAATTCCGGTTTCGGGGTATACAACCAGATAAACCGGGCCGCTCAAATCTTGNTCATTATTCGTAACTCCGTCGCCGTCNCTGTCGACATTGACATCTTTNTCCCATGAGTAGGNCAGTGTTTCAGACTCTGGATCTGCTGCGCTTGCCTCTAGACGGATGGTCTCACCGGATAGCCTCGTCAGCTCCACAATTGCATCATTTACTGAAGGAGGAGTCGCATCATACACAGTAAGATTCGACGTAGAGTTTGANATCATTCCACTGGCATCCGTTATCTCCATGCGAACAGGGTGGGTTCCTGCGGAGATCTCCAGAGACCCGATCTCCAGATTGAGGCTGGATGTTCCCTGCTTCTGGGGGGATGGGTCGGTGAGAACGAGTATGTCGCCCAAGTACCATTTCACCGAGACAACCTGCCAGTTGTCAGAGTATGTGCCAGTCATTGAGACTGACTCGCCAAAGGTCCTGGTGATATTCTCTGCTCCATCAATTTGCGCCACAGGGGGGGATAGATCCTGAATGCTGATCTCATGGAACTTCGTGGCGGGCCTACCATCTATGCCGATTACTCGAAGGTGAATCGTTAGGTCGGCTGGGTCGTTCCAAGTATTTTGGACGGTCATGCCCGCTGCGTCGCTGAAACCGTCACCATCGAGGTCCCAGAGGTATCCCTCCGAGGTTATCTGCCCTGAGCGATTTGGCGTTGTACTGGCATCCAAAGCCACGGTCTGGCCCACATCCACTACCGCAAGCANCTCTGAATCGGTTATTCTTGGATCCAGTATCGGGGTGAGGGTTACAGTTACNGTTGTTGCGATTGATGATGTTCCTACNCCCCCGCCTCCCGCCTTGTTATCGAGTACAACGTACAAATCGGCCCCATCGAGNTCTTCTGTTACGCTGAATAACACNGTTCTTGCACTGTCAACCAACAACATCGATCCATCATCGATACGTGCTGGAGCAGCTCCAGCGGAATACAGCTGATACTGATTCTGGGACATGAGGAACACATCGGACTCCCCTTTCATAGAAGAGGCGGATATCTTCACCACTGTACCCTGATCGGCCTGGAATGGGCCTGCTAAAGTGGAGAATGATGAGGGGGACAAATGCACGATGTCATCGTATAGCGTGAATGGCTCCTCCTGGACGACTGAGACTCCGAAGGAAACCGCCACGCTCGAACCCCCCAAGGCGCCTTGGTCTTGGTCTTGGGCATGGTCATAATTATCCACAACAAGATACCAGCGAGTTGCTCCCCTATCAGCAGGGGTGGACCATCTCCAACTTCCGTCNCCGGAGAATGACTCGAACACCGAATCGGACTCCCATACGTCTGCCCTGCGATAATTCTGCTCTTGCTGATAAACGACCACACCGGTCGAGGAGAAGAGGAGTATGTCGATAGGAGCGTCGGCACTGATATTGAACTCGACAGCAGTGCCTGGGCTTAGGAGCCCGATCCCCACTCTCAGACAGCTTTGATCTGAAAGGCTCCATGCGGCCAGGCCATCAGAGGCATCCTCCTGGATGCATGTGACTGTGCCCTTCGGTTCTGCGGCCTTTGCAGAAAGAGGGACGAGGACGAGCATCAGCACGACTGCGGCAGTGCTGAGGCGATTCATCGGTACTCTCGTGCTCAGACATGCTTTACATCATATCGGTCCCATGGTTGCTGCGTGATTCACGATTAGGAGTCGGGGCGGCGAGGTATGGGGGTGGGGGGGAACCATCTGAGAAGGATGACGTCGGATATCGAACGGACCCATGACCACGGGACAGAGACGTGCATTCCNCCTTCGACGATTGNATCTGTGGTCTCTNTTACGAAAAGATGGGTGCAGGTCCTTGCATGTTCATCAAGCACTACGTCATGCACGATTCCGAGTANACGCGCATCTGGAAGAACAACTGGAAGGCCGTGCATCTCGGTCAGCCTGCGGTCCACCATGATGGTTGGCTGGCGGATGCCAGCATCAACCTGACGCAGCCGTTGCTCACTTGCCGCGGTTCTGATGCGCCTTGAGGCTTGGGCGCAACTTCTCAGCGCCCTTTCCTTTATTGAACAGGCCACGGCCCTTCTTCCCGGCGCTTGTCTTGCCTCTGAAGGCACGGCCGGAGTGGCTGGATCCCGAGGATATCCATCCGAGCTGCTTGTCGGCTTTGATGGCGGGATGGTGTGGATCGACCATTATGACCTCGTAGAACTTGTTCTTACCGTCTTCGCCGACCCAATATGAGTTCAGGACCTCGAGGTTCGGATAGCGCCTACTGACACGCTCCTCGGCGATTCTCTGAATCGACTTCGCCATTGTGATCTTCTTGATACCTGCATTGGATGGTTTCCTCTTCATGTGGACCTTGCTCTTCCTAAGGCCACCTCTCCGGACTCGGGTCCTGACCATTACGATTCCCTGCTTGGCCTTGTACCCGACTCGTCGTGCAGCGTCGATGCGCGTTGGTCGGTGTATTCGCTGGAATACGCCCTCNCGCCTCCAGCCAGCCATCCTCTCCCTGCGGGCTTTTGCCGGGATACCTGCCTTAGGGCGATTCCAAGTGGCCTGCATATGCTTTGCGACTCCCATAATCGAACCTCCGGGTCCCGAGCGACCGCCATTCCCTATTTGAGGGTGATTGAAACAGCATCTTCGCTGAAAATAGATTGAACATGGTTTTTGGTCCGCGCTCCCGGACTTGAACCGGGGACCCCCTGATGGCTGCCCACAACCATGTGTTTCCAGTCTACAGTCAGGTGCTCTAGCCAACTGAGCTAAGCGCGGCTGGTCCGAGCGGCAAGCAGGAGACTTATCTCCGTTTCCGGGAAGTAGTCGCTTCGGCTTGCATCAAGACGGACGATAATCGGCCCTGCGGACGTCGTGCCTCCCTCAATCATTAAGAAGGCCAAGAAATCGATTGTCTGCATCCATTTGGGGTGGAGGCCAATACATGACGATAGGTAATGCGCCAGCTTGGGGGACCATGGCCCAACCAGGGTCATCCACCGCTCTCACAGATGAGCAGCTCGAGAGCTTCGGGCCGCCCGACCCGCGCATCCTTGTTTGCGGGTGCGGCGGGTCTGGCAACAACACGATGAATCGCATTACGCACATAGGGGTGGAAGGAGCCATAACCGTAGCGATAAACACGGACAAGCAGCATCTGGACAACACCCGCGCCCAGCAGAAGCTACTCGTTGGAAGACACATCACAAGAGGTCTCGGAGCAGGGGGCGACCCCCATATGGGCCGCAAGGCCGCTGAGGCTGGCAGGGGCGTGATTACCCAGATCGTGAATGGGGCGGATCTGGTATTCGTGACTGCGGGCCTCGGAGGGGGGACTGGGACAGGCATAGCGCCCGTGGTGGCAGCGGAGGCCAAGAGGGTCGGTGCTCTCGTCGTTGCGATCGTCACCACGCCATTCGCCGTCGAGAGGAAGATGCGGATGCAGCGTGCTTTGGAGGGTCTCGACCTTCTTCGGGGCGCTGCGGATGCGGTCCTCGTACTGGACAATAACCGACTTCTCCAGTTCGTTCCCAATCTCCCCCTCGAAGAGGCCTTCAGCATCATGGATCAGCTGATTGCTGAGATAATCAAGGGAATAGTCGAGACGATCACAGTTCCAAGCTTGATAAATCTGGACTTCGCTGATGTCCGATCCATCATGAAGGGTGGCGGCGTGACCATGATGCTCTACGGGGAGAGCGACAAGGGGCCGGAGGAAGTCGTCCACGAGGCCATGAATCACCCTCTTCTCGATGTTGACATCGAGGGTGCGACTGGTGCGCTTATTCATGTGACTGGCGGCTCTTACATGACGCTGGAACAAGCCAACCAGGTTGTCGAGCTGATGACGGCGAAGCTCGCTCCAGATGCTCAGGTGATATTCGGAGCCCGGCAGGACCCCGCCTTCGGAGACACCATCAAGGTGATGTCGATAATCACAGGAGTGGCGGGCGATAGGCTCTCAGGAGGATCGATGGCCGCGGATCTTCTCGGTGATGCGCTCAATATTGCTCGAAAGAGTGCCCGGGATGAGGATGGACTGCACAGATTTGATGGTTAGAGCGCACGGGGCCCCCATAGGTTGAAACACGAGAGTATTGACATGAAAGCCATGATTGGGAAGAGAATCGCTGCATTAACTCTGCTTGCGGTTATGCTAATCGCAGTCACAGGCGCGCCTGCCTCTGCACAGGCGGCAGATGCGAAGCAGCCCTCCGTGGAGAATCCTCACATGCACATTTGGGGCACCGACAACATAGGCCAGTGCTGGACCCATTTCGATGCGAATGAGACTACCTCCGCCGTAGATGGCTATGGGGAGAAGGAGTTTGCACAAAATCAACAGGTTGATGTCAACTTCAATTGCGCTATGTCAGAATCCTTCAAGGAAGATATGTACCTCAATCCAAATGGGACCATCAGGATAGATGTGGGTGTCTATGTCCAATCCGGTGACTGTAGCGACACAGCAGAATGTCAAGAGTTGCGAATCTCACTGATGAAGGGTAGTACCGTGGTTGCAGTGAATGAATTCGCAACCAATTCTTTTGAGGATGAGCAGGTAATCTGGGAAATCCCCGTAGCAGAGAATATGACAAGATGGAACAAGAGCTTTGAGGAGCCACAGTTGCAATTCGAGTACTCAAAACCTAATCCAGGAGGCTTGGAGTGCATCGTATTCGATTGTACGGGTGTTTTCAGATTGTATTATTCAAATAACCAAGACGGTATGAACACGGAGATTCTCTTCCCAGTCATCAACGCCTCCGATCCAATCGCTGTCGGTGGCGACAATGCTCCGCCGTCCGCGGTAGAAAGTGGCTTGTTGCCCGGATTCGGACTTCTTGCAGGGGTGGGGTCACTGGCAATCGGAGCGGTGGCGGCTAGCAGACTCCGTCACGAGGACTGAATTGAGTCACAGAGACTCTGCATCAAAATCGGACTCTTCGCCGGTTTCTAGATTCTTGATTCTGACCTTTCCAGCCTGCCATTCCTCTGGCATGACCATGACGAGCCTCTGAGCACCCGTTCTCTCAGCATGCCTGAATGCCCACTTCATCCTCTTGTCATCCAGAACTAGATCCACGGATCTGCCGGATGCCCTGAGTCTGGACGCGACTGCCATAGCAGCGGGCCTCAGGGCCTTGTCGAGAGGGATTACTATGTCCTCATTCCCACTGGGCAGATGCGGTATCAGGCCCTTGACTGAAAGGAGTTCCATGATTACCATGTCGCCGAAGCCGAATCCCGTGGCTGGTAGATCCTTGCCACCGAGGGTGGACAGTAGCCGATCATATCTGCCTCCCCCGCATATCGCCCGGAGTTCGTTGTCTCTATCATGAGCCTCGAACACGGATCCCGTGTAGTATGCGAGACCCCTGACAACAGAGGCGTCAAAGGACAGCCAGCTCGTTATCCCGTAAGATTCGCATAGGGCGAATAGATCTTCGAGTTCCCTTACCGCCTTGCTGTCGCTATCCAACTCTGTGCTCAAATCATCTAGATCTTTTATCCCGAGGACTTTCCTTATCCTGGCTATCGAATCTTGACCGTGGCCTAAATCTGCGAGTTGCTGCTCAATGGCTTCAGGAGGTAGTTTGTCCATCTTGTCGATAATGATGCATGTTTTGGAGAATGTCTCTCCCTCGATTCCAAGGGCCCCCAAGACCTCTTCGAGGACTTTCCTATTGCTTACCCGTATTACGAGGTCGTCGGATTTGAGACCGACGGCTCGGAAGAAGTATACCAGCACCGAGAGTAGTTCGGCATCCGCCTCGACACCTTGCATCCCCCATATGTCCACATTCCACTGGTAATGCTCCCTTCCACGGCCTCTTTGGGTTCTTTCATATCGCCAGCACTGCGGGATGGAATACCACTTGATAGGCGTGGGGAGCGTTCCCGATTTGGCCATGACCATCCGCGCTAGGGAAGGCGTCATCTCAGGTCTGAGAGCTACGCGTCTGCCGCCCTTATCTTCGAAGTTGTACAGCTGTGCAGTAATCTCTTCGCCTGCCTTTCTCGTGTAGAGTTCCTCGCTCTCGAGGACTGGTGAATCGTACTCTTCGAAGCCGTGAGATCGGGCGGCGGCGTGGAAGTGTTCGAATAGCCAATTTCTGAGTCTCATCTCTTCCGGATAGAAGTCGCGAGTCCCTCGCACGCCGGCAGACACATCGGTCGCTGTTTGCGAATGCACTTCAAGACCTACGGCCCAACTTGGCAATCTCCATGCGTTCGCGGACTGAAATGGTTCCATCGGACATCGGGAATGCGATGAATCTCAATGCAATGAATGAGAGGAATCCGAATGCAGCTGTATTCAAGGCCCAGACAGCAAGGTGGTCAAAACCCATCCTGTCTGCTAAGATAGCCTGTGAAAATGTGGAGATGATAAGTAGAATCGTGTATACAGCCATTGTGAGGGCGAGGCTTCGGCCATACGGAGAGATTGAACGGAACGTGAACCATCTATGCATGGAATGGGAGATTATTGAGCTAAGGAGATAGGAAACTGACCATGCACTCGCAGCACGATACTCGATTTCCCCCGCTATGGAATAGGTAAGAGAGTACATGGCGAAAAAAATGAGAACGTTCAATGTTCCAACGGCACAAAAATACGCGTACTCAATCATAAGTGTACGTAAATTGTAATTCTCTAGTTGATGGTCTTTCATACGATTTCAGCATCCATCACGGGACCGCCAGAGACGGCAAATGGCTGATTCTCGAGCTCGGGTATCGGATCGCCCACCTTGAGGATGAAGGGGTCTTCACCGCCGGGTAACGTATCGATCGGCACGTCTGCCCCCTCCGGGACATTTCTGAACAGCGGTCTTGGCTCGAGCACATATTCGCCGGATAAGAGGCACATTGGGAATCCAGATTTCCCAGTCGGTACGACTCTATTGACGAGCATGAGCCGATTCATGCTGATGAATAAGAACGCAGTTATGCCCCAGAAGATGAGGATTATCGTGATGCCTTTCGGATTTGTCGGGTCCCAGGGATCTTCGACGGTCGCTAGCATGTCCACGAAGAACGTGCCCATGAGTACCACGAACATTATCGGGAATCCGAGATACATGATGTAGTCCCACCATTTGCCTATCCACCAATCGTTGTCCCCCGTATTGATGAAGTCGTCCCTGAATGATGAGACTCCATGATCAAGGTAGTCGCGCATCGAGAAGCCCTCGACATCATTTTCCGCTTGCCAGACCTTGTATCTGGACCATCCGTATCTCCAGATAGCGAATGCGATAAACAGGCCGCTGAACATCAAACCGTATCCCCAGATGTGATCTTGCACCTCAAGGAACTGGGGGAAGGCAACGCCTGTGGATTCGTCCACTAATATCCAGGTGGCAGCGCTGGGGATGCCGAACAGGAATATCGCGATGCTTGTCAGACCGACAGCCTTCTCCCTATTCACCCCGTGATCCACGAAATTTCGAACGCATAGCTCTACGGTCGATATCATCGAGGTCAAAGCTGCGAATGAAAGCGCGAGGAAGAACATGGCAACCATCGCGAGCTGCACTGCGGGTCCCCCGGGGGCCTGTGCGAAAACCTCTGGAAGCACGAGGAACGTGATTGCGCTACTGCCTCCGCTCACTGCAGACAAGGGGTCGTCGACAACGGAAAAGACGGCCATCATGACGGTTAATCCGGCTATGATCGAGATGCTATTGTTTGCGAGGCACATGGTGGCTGCATTCAGGGTTGTGTCCTCGTCCTTCCTCATGTACACCGAGTATGTGATGGCCATCCCCATTCCCGCCGAGCAAGACCATGCGGATTGCGACAGGCCATTTATCCAAGTCTCTGGTTCCAAAAGATACTCAGGTTGTATGCTGAACATGTATACGAATCCATCGAGCGTCCCATCATTCAGGTCCATGACGAAAGCAAGGAACAACGCTGAGAATAGAAGGATGAACAAAGAGACCATCAGAATCACATTGACCTTCTCGATGGCCTTCGCGCCCTTCCATATCGCTGCCATCGTGATTAGCACGGCAAGAGCTTGGAACATGACCACCTGGGATGGATCTTGCAAGAAGCTGTTCCAAACTTCAGTTGTATCTACATCTGATCCTAAACCACCTCGGACAGCGCTCTGGAAATAATTGATGCACCAACCAGTCACCACAGCATAGTAGAATCCTATGGCTGTGGATATCCATGCAGTCCATAGCCCCATCCAGGCAAATTTTGGACCATTGAAAATTCTGAATGTTCCCACAGTGCCGGTCCTCGACCGCTTACCAAGGGCGAACTCAGCGACAACCAGTGGAATGGACCATAGAAAAAGGAAGATTACCCACGGGACTAAGAATGAGCCACCGCCGTTTGCACCGACCATTCTCGGGAATCGCCATATGTTGCCTGTCCCTATCGCAGCGCCTATCGTGGCGAATATCAGTCCTAATCGGCCGCTGAACTCATCTGATGAGCTGGTCATTCATGGCCCTCCAGGGGGAGGGATAAGACTGGTGCGTCTTCATCGAGCATTGTCCTCAGAAGGAATGCCAAGCCTCCCCAGACGACACCGGCGATGAATACGAACATGAGGACTGAAAGAATCGCTGATCCGAATCCTGCCCGATAGGGCATCGTGAGTTCGTAGTAGTTCCCTCCGTCCTCTACTGTCGGATATGTGAACGGGAATGCGCCATTGGTGGTTCCAAGCTGTGCGCGATACTGGAGTTTCCCCACGGATGTATCGGGTATCGGAACAGCACTGGTCAGGATCGTGCCGTTTGTGCCGTCTTTCAGCTGGCAATCGTCTCCAGAGGCTGTGAATGGCGCTTTCTCCCAAGGTACGAGTCTCCATTCCGTTGGGCCGTAATCGTTCTGCTGACGATTCGGCTCGACAAAGCGCCATGAAAGATACGATCTGTCTTCCTGAATAGAGAATGGGAAGTACGGATCAAGGCATAGATCGATGTGTATGTCTCCTTTCTCAGGGACATTCACCTCGGACGGATTTTGTATCCAATGCCTTGCACTCATATTCTCTAAGCCGTGTACAGCTCTGAAGCGTGGATCATCCGCCATCTCAACCATGTAAAACGGAACTCCCAGGTTTCGGACTGCGATGTGGCTTATGTCGTCCGGATTTTCATGGAAATTGTTTCCGATTTCCATCGTGTAGCAATATGAATTGTGAACGCCATAATGCCAATCGCAGAAGTCTCCTGATGTTGGATAAAGATCCGAGGATTGCAGATTTTCATACAGTGTCATTTGGGCCATTTGATCCCCATGGTAGACCAGATATTCATGATCGGGGGACTCGCAATCTGTGCAATGCCCCCACGGATACAGGACGAGTTCCGAGAATGAATGCCATGTCAGTGTAGCCTTGAAATCGGATGCTCCGTCATTATTGTCGTCGTTCATCTCAGTCATATCTTGAATGAATTTGGTCTCTGGTTCACTGTTACCTCCGAGCCAATCTTCGTCGACCAGTCCATCGGCATCATCGTCCTTGCCGTCGACGTGATCCTCATTTAGACGGAGGTCTCCATCTTGATCTACAGTATCAACGGGGCCATTGTAGACGTCATTATTCACACCCGCGTAGCAGGCCCCTGGGATCAGTGGTCCTGTGGCTCCCAAAGGCGCACCCCATTCGAACTGATAATTCCTATTCAGATCCACGCCATCACAACCCTCATCCACGGCTTCATCGAGATCAGGAATCGGCGTAACCCCTGTTACCGTATTGTCTCTGAGGTTCTTCCTCCAACCGCTCCTCGGACATTCCTCGTACGCATTCGCAGTTGTCGCTCCGTTGCAGTTATTCGCGAGCCAGTCTGTCTGGTCGTAGATCAGCCCGTCAGTGTTCAATATTGGTATGAGGTAGATCTCCCTTGTGTCTACGAGGTCGGTGATGTACTGCTCGGAGAAGTCTTCATCCACGCCCAAGTCGCCGGGTCCGCATGACACGCCGTCTCCGTTCGAATCCTGAAACGAGGCGTTGAGGCTGAGACAGTCCCCATCGTCATCAATCCCATTCCACGAATCTTCATCGATCAGGCCGTCTCCGTCATTGTCTATCCCCGCTTGGCCGTAGTAATATGCAACGGTTTCCAAGAACAGCATTGGGACCTCGTAAGACATCCACTCCCTTGCATGGTGGTTGCCGACCAGCATTACATCCGGGCGTTCGGGATAGTTTCCAGCATCCCCATTGAATGGGTTATAGTCCCCGTTTTCCACGCCTGCTGTGATTTTTACCCATGGGCTTGGATTGTTGTAGACCCATCCCTTGTAGTCGTCGAGTGAGGTTTCTTGACCACGGTCGTTTAACCCCCCGAATAATCCCTCATGGAATGATATGATGTCAGGGTTAGTATCAGCTAGATACTGCATTCTGGCCTTTGTAGACTCATAATCGTGATACTCTCGGAATTGAATCTGAGCGTTGCCACCCCAGGGAAACGTCCCACTGGCATATTCTTCGGACCAAATATCAGTTGGTTCGATTCCTGAGGGCGTCTCCTGTGCGATGGCTGCAGGGGCGATGGCTGCAGGCGCTACAACTGAGAGCATGAATGGCAGCAACAAGCAGGTTACACGAGTTCTGAGGCCCCTTGCAACCTTTGTGCGGGGCCCCCCCTTCGCCGCCTCCATAGGTGTACGTGCAGGGACATATGCTTCAATCCCTCGGAGAAGTGTGGTTCCTAACGAAGTACTGGGGGGCGTTTATCAGGGCCCCCATTAGGGGACCCTCCATGAGTGAAGCAGTTCCGGGCGACGGCCCATTCTCCGACTTTGGGTTAGAGGCGGACATCATGGGGTTCTCAGCGGGGACTCTGGCATGCATAGCAATCATTGGAATTCTATCACTTCTGGTTGGGCGGTTTGTCAGAAAGTTAGTGCTCCCCAGGGTCATGGCAAAAATGTTTGATCGGGAAAAGGCAGAAGATATGCTGGGGACTAGGGGGTCTCGAGCGCTTTCCTTGGCTGTAGCATTAGTTTTCTTCGTAGAGTTTGTTGAGATTCTGGATAGCATAGTTGCGCCTGTGTGGGACGAGGATTTCGTGAATGGGGCTCTCTCATCGACTGTTTCTCTCTACATACTCGTGTTCCTATTCGCCGCATACGGGCTGGTTGGTTCCATCGGACAAATGCTATCCCATGATGACGACAGTAGTGCATCGCAGAAATCTCTGGCAAGCATAGGTGAGTCACTAGGCAGGATGGGTGTATTTGTCCTGGGAGCCTTCGTCGTGGCTGGTGTCGCTGGTTTTGATCTGAATGGCATTATTGCAGGTCTTGGAATCACGGGTCTCGCACTGGCTCTAGCGGCTAAGGACTCAGTGTCCAACATGTTCGGTGCCCTATCGATCATAATAGACAGGCCTTTCAATCTCGGAGATTGGATAAAAGTGGGGGGGATAGAAGGCGAGGTCGTTGACATAGGGATGCGTATGACGGTACTGAGGACTGGCCTGGATACAATCATCACCGTTCCGAATGCCAACCTTGTGAATTCACCAATAGAGAATTTCTCTCAACGACGTTTCAGGAGAGTGGTGATGCCATTTGAATTCGAGGTGTCTAGTGAATCAGGAGCCTTGCAGAGTTTCTGCGAGAAAATGTCAGAAATGCTGAATGCCGATGAGCGGACGGTCAATGAACAGTCATCGTGGGTGAAGATACTCTCGATGGGGTCTTCGAGCATCGTGGTTCAGGCGAATTTCTACACTCAGCAGTCTTCTGACGTGCAGAGAGCAATGAGTGAGGACGCTCTTGTGGAGGCTAAGAAGCTCTCAACCGCTCTCGGTCTTGAGTTCCACGAGCCACGGCTAAGGCGTTCTTGAGGTGTCAAAATGGGATTATTGATCCTTATTCGTCATGGTCAATCCCTCTGGAATGCTCAGAACAGATTCACAGGATGGGAAGATATCGAGCTTTCAGAGAAAGGGATGGGTGAGGCTAAGAGTGCTGGAGAAAAACTCAGTGGGATCGAATTCGATGCTGTTTATGCTAGTGGGCTTGTCAGGGCCCAACGCACGGCTGAGATAATACTGGACATCAATCATTCATGGAGCGGGGAAGTGATACATGACTCTAGGCTAAACGAACGTAATTATGGCGATCTCCAAGGCAGGAACAAGCAAGAATGTCGGGAAGAGTTTGGAGAGGAGCAGGTCAAGAAGTGGAGGAGGAGTTTCGAAGGTGTCCCCCCTGGTGGTGAAAGCCTTCGAATGACATCAGAGCGGACATTGCCCTGTCTGTTTGAACAGATTGTTCCAAATCTTGAATCCGGCAGGACTGTTCTCGTCGCTGCACATGGAAACTCACTTCGCTCTATTGTGATGGAGATAGAAGGCCTTGGTCCTGACGAGATAGTGAAGAGAGAGATTCCGACTGGTGTGCCCATGGCCTACAGTTACGAATCAGGCGTATGGAAAGCGGTACAGATTACGTAAATATCGACTCTGGCTTTGGAGCCGTATACCGATATAGGCCATTCATCACAATGTAAACAGAGACTCCTGCTGCGGCTACTGTAAAGGATATCTGAGTCGGCTCCAACATAGATGCTATGATGCCCAAAAATGCAGAGGAAGCCCCTACAAGAGAAGCGGCAGAGAATATTCTTATGGTGAATAATTTTCTCTGGATAGAGGCGACGTTTCTCAGGATATAATCCGTTCTTGGTGATGTTGGGGATGAGTTCTCGGAAGTATCGAATTTTGAAGTAAGGGCCTGTTCATATTCCCATATCGACAATCCTCCTCCGATGATCTGTATGGCCCTTTGGGGCTTCACGCCCCCGGTTCTTCGGCGACCTGGGTGACCAGACCACCCCCTTATCGCAGCGAGTCTTAGTTTTTCGAAGTCTTCAGTCTCGACATTGCCATGTGTTATTTCGCCGATATTGTACAGTAGAGCTGCTAAATCTCTCAAGGCTGGCCATTCGATGCCCCTTGATCTTGATGCGGCATCTGACGCCCCACTCATGGGTGGGCGCAGTCGCATAACCCCATCATGTGACTCCGAAAAGCAATCTAGAGACACCTTACCCAGAGAAAGCATAGCAGGCATTCCCGGTTTGAATGGGGCTCTCCACAATGTTCTACTCTTGGTGGCCTCTTCCAGCTTCGTAATTGATGAATTCCAGGCACGAGAATCAGATGGGCCTGTCCATTGGGAGGATAGGTCCTCTTGGGCAGAAGCCAATGCTCTGCCGCACCTTTCCAAGAGTTGAGTTGCTGAATCCATATCTCGAGACGCGATATGCTGTAACATAACCTCCTCTGCATCAGGTGAATTGGATTCATCCTTCCAAAAGAGGATAATGTCAAGTCCCTCGATAGATAGCCCCCCCACTGGCCATTCAACCCGATTGTTTCCCGATCTCATTCTAGCCCGCATGCCGGAAACTGGCCACTGAGAAAACTCGGCCCGATACGATCCGCTTCTACTTTCAATCATGATCTTCTTTCCGCGGCTATCCAGTGAAATCAGTTCCGCCGGAACGTCTCCCCAGGCCTCAAAAAATTGAGTACATTTAACCCACTCTTCGATTGACGTAGGAGCATTTTCGAAGAGTATTTTGTGTATTCTTGAGCCCAGTATTTCGACCATTGTAATGGGCGTCTTAGAATCGGGCTCTGCGAGGGCATCACCGGACTCCATGACAGTAGGATTGGGTATGCGCGTATCAGACGAACGGTCAGAACATTGAACCCAGAGGCTCGGCCAGATGATATCGTGACCGGTCAACATTCGGAAATGCCCTTGGCCGTCGACTTGGATGGGACCCTCATTCTCACGGACATGAGTTGGGTGTCTATTCGCAGGGTTTTGCTGCCGAGGCCATGGAGGATTTTCAGATTTATTTGGCTTGAGATAACAGGGCAAAGAGCGGTTTGGAAACAGCGTCTGGGAAGATTGCTGAAGTTTGATCCCGCAGAGTTGGAATTTCACCCTTCATTCATGGAATGGGTAACGGGCGAATACGCACGTGGTAGAGAGCTGTATCTCGTGACAGCGTCTGATCGGCTAATTGCAGAGTCCATTGCTGCACATCTTGGAATATTCAATGACGTGATGGCCTCGGATGGCGATATAAATCTCAGAGGGGCCAATAAAGCAGAGGCTCTTACAGCGAGATTCGGAAAGGGTCAGTTCGGGTATGCTGGGAACAGTCACATCGATATCCCGGTTTGGGAAGCTGCAGGGGAAGTGATAGTCGTTAATCCGGAGAAGGGGCTGATAGACTTGGTTGGCGATTCTGCAGACATCATCTTCACGTGAGGGGCATTCATGGCAAATCGTAGAGGGTGGCTCGGTCGATCAGTAGACGGATCTGCAAAGTGGCTACTTAGATTCAGAATTTTCAGAGCCCTGGGGAAATGGGTTGTCAATTCTCGTCTCGCATGGAGCCTTGTCAGCAGAATTGAACGTGTCAGGGGCGTGAGAGCGCGTTCTAGGCTCCGTGGTCTTGATTCTTCTGAGCTCCCCCAGCATATCTCAATCATAATGGATGGAAATAGAAGGTTTGCGTGGACTCGTTCTATGGGATCTGGACAAGGACACTCGGCTGGAAAAGAACGACTGAAAGAGGTGATGAAGTGGGTCTTGGATCTGGATATACCTTATCTTACAGTCTATGCCTTGTCTAGTGAAAATCTCACCAACAGGACCCAAGAAGAAATTGAAATCTTATTCGATCTATACGTCCAAGGCCTGAATGAGATTTCAGTTGATCCGCTTATCCATGAGAATGGGGTTCGCGTCAATGCCGTGGGGCGTCTCGATTTGCTTCCAGAGCGAGTTAGAAATGCAATATCCAAAGCTGAGGAGGTTACTCGTGAGTACAAGAATTTCACATTCACCGTATGTCTAGCATACGGCGGGAGAGAAGAGATAATCGATGCTGTCAGATCATTAGCGAGGGATCATGCTGAGGGGGATCTTGAGATTGATTCGATAGATGCGAATGCTATATCATCGAGGCTGTATACTTCTGAGTTGCCAGACCCAGATCTTGTGATCAGGACTAGCGGAGAGGAGCGCATATCGAATTTCCTTCTCTGGCAGATAGCATATTCAGAATTGTATTTCACAGATATTCATTGGCCATCTTTCTCGAGACAGGACCTGTACTGGGCAATCGAAGATTATGTTTCTAGAGGACGCAGATATGGCTCGTAAGGGATGTGATGTCTGCGGTGCTGATGGCTACAGCTCACCGTCGGTGACGGTTGATGCAGTCGCAACCAGGGTGCGTGATGGGGCGATTGAGGCCCTCATGATACAGAGAGGGGCGAATCCGCCAGAATGGAAGGGGAAGTGGGCCTTCCCAGGAGGCTTCGTTGATGTGGGTGAGGACCCACTTGATGCGGTTCTACGAGAATTGAGAGAAGAGACGGGGGTATATGGTCGAAATCCGACTCTTCTAAGTGTGCTGGGTTCACCCGGAAGGGATCCAAGGAAGCATTGTGTGGGCCTATTCTACAGGGTTGATGTGGACGGAGACTCCAAGCCTTCAGCAGGTGATGATGCGGTTAATGCAGACTGGGTGCCTCTTGGAATGATGGATGCCGAAAATGTCGCAGGGGACCACATACAAGTGATTGGCATGATTAGTAATGCTGAATGACTGAATGCAACAGGCGAGGGTATGTACGAGAAACGCGCGGTCGACCTCGGAGGGCTTCGATTGGCGCCCTACAGCCCATGCATAACTGTTGGAAATCACATTTGGGTAGCGGGCCAGATTGGAACTGATGGCGGGGATTCTCTCACGGAGCAAACAGTCACTGCTCTTCAAAAGATAGACAATCTCCTATCCGAAGCGGGGTCTTCAAAATCAGATTTGGTGAGAGTCACCGTCCTGCTTCTTGATATGTCTGACTTTTCCGAATTCAACGATATCTATGGTTCGTGGCTAGCAGGAACCGTACTTCCAGCAAGAGCGGCATACGCTGTGAAGGAACTGCCAGGAGGGGCCAAAGTGGAAATCGTCGCTGAGGCCTTTCTTGGAAGTGGGGACAAATGATCGCGAATGCTGATCAGGGCAAGGTTCGTCTGTTCACGCCTGTCTTGGCAGTTGGCTGCATCATAGTACTCGTTGGTTTTGCGATACGTGCATCGTTCGGTGTTTTTCAGATTCCCATTCAAGAAGAATATGGATGGGCAAGAGCGGAGTTTAGCCTGGCGATAGCAATTCAGAATCTGGCATGGGGCTTCGGGGCGCCTTTCTTCGGCGCCTTCGCTGAAAAAATGGGGGATAGACGGGCGATTGTCTTAGGATCGATATTGTATGCCCTGGGCCTCGTCCTCACAACAGGAGCAGATACGGCTCTCTCGATTCAACTCTACGAGGTTCTCGTCGGCTTCGGGATTGCAGGCACTGGTTTTGGAGTCATTCTAGCAGTAGTGGGGCGAGCAAGCGCGCCGGAGCATCGGGCAATGAGCCTTGCAATAGCAACCGCAGCGGGGTCTGCTGGACAGATAGTAGGCCCCATGGTGGCAGTCTTGCTTCTGGAAAGCATGCCATGGCAGTCGATATTCATCATATTCGCTGCTTCGATTCTTGCTGTACTCCTGCTCCTGCCATTCATGAAATCTCCAGGTCATGCGGCAAAGGAAGAGATCGAGGAAAGTCTTGGAGAAATACTTCGCATAGCCATGAAAGATCCATCATACATGATGATCTTCGTAGGCTTCTTTTCTTGCGGGTATCAACTTGCCTTTATCACAGCACATTTTCCAGCCCTGATCACAGAAATGAGTGCTCCTGTGGAGCCAATTGGCTGGTGCGGCGATTTAGGGATAGAGACAACCGCTGCATTGGGCGGGTTTGCAATTTCGGTAATTGGGGCGGCCAACATAGTTGGAACCCTGATGGCAGGATGGGCCGGCAAGAGATTCGGCAAGAAGTGGCTTTTATCGGGGATTTACGCAGGCCGATCGATTGCGGCGGCTTGGTTTATTTTAACTCCAATAACCGCCAACACCGTGCTGATATTCTCATTCGCAATGGGCTTTCTCTGGCTTGCAACAGTTCCACTAACAAGCGGATTAGTGGCACACATATACGGGCTCAGATATATGGCAACATTGTATGGGATAGTATTCTTTTCCCATCAGATGGGTAGTTTCGTTGGTGTCTATCTCGGAGGGGTTCTTTACGATGTATATGGCAGTTATACGATTGTTTGGTGGATAGGTATAGCAGTAGGCGTTTTCTCATCGTTGATCCATCTTCCCGTGCGAGAAGAGTCGCGGCTTGTCCCGACTGTAGCCTAAATTGGCAACGCTTAGGAGTACGCGCATCTGGTCTGGGCTGTGAGCGTGTTCAAGGCGTACGATATACGTGGCATAGCAGGGTCTGAAATTGATGTCTCTTTTTCTAGAAGGCTAGGGCGGTCTATCGTGGACTTTACAGGGGCTTCATCGATAGCTGTAGGGCGCGATATTCGGACATCTGGAGAGGCATTACATGAGGCAATGATGGAGGGGATCAGATCATCTGGTTGTGATGTTGTAAATCTTGGAATAGTGCCTACAGGAGTTGTTTATCGCTCGACTGTAGATATGGAGATAGACGTGGCTATAGCGACTACAGCAAGTCACAACCCTCCTGAATACAATGGGTTCAAGATCGTTCATTCTGGTTTGCCCATGGCAGGGAGGGATCTGCAAGACCTAAAATCCGTTTTCGATTCGATATCGGAAGAGGAAAGAGTCCTTGATGGCACCTTGGTTGATGGGACTGGCTATGTTAATTCCGTTATCGAAGAGATAGTGAAGGATATAGGGCCAATAGACCGAAGAATAGTGGTTTCAGTTGATGCGGCCAATGCTGTTCCCGGGCCGTATATTGTTGATCTATTCGAGAAATTGGGTGTAGAAACTGTAGCGATTAACTGCGAATGGAATGCTGATTTTCCCGCTCACCCGGCTGATCCGACCCGTCCTGCTAACATGAGGGAGTTGTCATCTACAGTAGTATCTTCAGGGGCTGAATTTGGAATCGGTGTGGACGGAGATGGCGATAGGATTGGTGTAGTCGATGAAAATGGAAGATTCATTCACCCGGATCGTTTGATTGGACTTTTTGCTAAGGATATCTTGCTCAATGAAGATCTGGGTAAAGATTCGGAAGAGAGTCGCACTATCCTATATGATGTGAAATGTAGTATGGGCGTTGATGAGGCCATAGCATCAAGTGGGGGGATTGGTCGGATGGTTAGAACGGGTCATTCTTTCATGAAAAGAGAATTGGCCTCCTCTCCATCGATAAGATTCGCCGGAGAAATGTCTGGTCATCTTTTCTTCAATGATCGTTGGAACGGATTCGACTGTTCGCTCTACAACAGTGCGAGACTCATAGAGCTCGTGGCGAGGTTGTCTGACCCGATGGATGGCAGCATTGGATTCTCCGATCTTCTTTCTTCGGTTCCGGAGTATCCATCAACGGGAGAGTCGAAAATCAATTTTGAAGGTGGGCGAGATGAGATAATGAAATTAGTGCGCTCATCATTTTCAGACTTGCAATTCTCAGAGGTCGACGGGGTGCGAGTCACATATCCGAATGGATGGTTCCTATGCAGACCCTCTAACACAGAGCCGATCCTAATCATGAGGGCGGAGGGTCGGACAGAGGCTGCGCTAGAGTCCATCCTATCTGATGTCCGTGCCCGCATAGGCGGGGTAATCAATCTCAGAGAGTTGCGTTGAGTCACTCGTCGTCGAGATCGTTTCCGTTCATGAGGAGCGGGAGTGCGACAATAAGTCCACAGCATACTGCTCCGATAGCGGTGAAAACGAGTCCTGCGCCGGCCATTAAGCCGCCGAGTCCCTCGACACCTGCTGCCTCTCCGACCTCATCGGTGATCATTCCAATGAGGATTGAACCAAGTACGCCATCTACGACGTTGATACCGACAGCACCGAATCCCATCCATACGCCCTTCTTCTTGTAATTCCATAGTAGGAAACCTGCGTAGGCGAACAATCCACCCGAAGCGGCTGCTAGAAGTGGCGACACGTAGAACCACCACGAGTATGAGGTCTCATCGGCGCCCCACAACTCTATGTTTTCTCCGGCGCCTGCCAAATCTAGCAGTGCCATTATGACTCCTATGCCTCCAAGAAGCATGGCTAGGGCTCCGAAAACTCTTGGCCCACCACTCTTCTGATTTGCATAAACGATCGTTGTTCCGGCAGGTGCAGAGGTTGCTTCGCCCTCTAATGTCATAATTCATTGTAAAAACTCTACATAGTTAACTTTGGTGCCGTCAAAGAAGTGAATATACCACCGATTTGCTTATTCCGGGGATGGGGACGGACAACTTGTTGCCACTGTAGCTTAGCCTGGTTGAGCGTCTGATTCGTAATCAGAAGGCCGGGAGTTCGAATCTCCCCAGTGGCTCCATCATACGAGTAGGCCACGTTCTCCGAGTATGCTTTGAGATGCCTCGAATGACCGTTCGAGTGCCTCGATGACTGGCATCCTGCCTCCGGAGAGCATCGTTAGAGTGGCGCCTCCGCCCGAGCTGTTGTGTGTAACTCGATTGGCGGCACCTCTTGCTTCGACCAGAGCACTGGTGTGACCACCCCCGATTATTGTGGTTGCATCAGTCTCTATGCACATGTTCAACACCTCTATAGTTCCGAAGGCGAAATTTTGTTTCTCGAAATAAGATGCGGGTCCGTTCCATAACACGCAAGATGCGCCCATAACTATCGGCCTCAACCCCATCAAAGTGCTGAGGCCCACATCGTAGATTGGATGAGGCGTCGGGAGTTGCTGGATCGAAAGTGGTTCTCTGGATCCGTTCAACTCGATGGCCAGATCTTCTGGAAGAATCACCTTTTCCCGATAGTTAGACAGTATGTTCTTCGCCATTTTTGAAGTCTCGTCAACGAATGGTTCGACCTGTGATTTTGCAAAATCTGCGTTTGATTTCCCTATGTCTATACCGTCTGCCATCAACATAAAATTTCCAACGACTCCGAGGAATGCCACTGTATCGACGATGTTTCTCTCAAGCAGATTGATTGCGACTCGGAGGGAATCGTCAGCTTTGGCCCCCCCCAGCAATGCTACGTAGGGTCTTGGCGGGTTTTCTACAGCAATGGAAAGAGCGTCGATCTCACGCTTCATGAGTCCTCCTGCCACAGAAGGCAGTTTACGAGTGAAGCCCGTTAGGCTTGGGGATGATCGATGTGCGGCGCCGAAGGCGTCATTGACGAAGATGTCAAAATGGGATTCTAAATTCTGTATTATGTCAGAGGACTCCTGTTCTTCTATCTCGCCCTTTAGCAGGTTTTCGTCCGGATGCAATCTGACGTTATCTAACATCAGAACGTCGCCCGGCTGCATCGAATCTATTGCAGCCGTTGCTGATGGGCCGCATACATCTGGTACGAAATCCACAGGCCGGCCGAGGAGTTGGGAGAGTCTGTTCGCGTGTCTTTGGAGATTCGTGAAGTCGAATCTTCCAGGCCTGGACTGATGTGCAAGGATTGTGACCGATGATGATTCTAATTTCTGGAGAGTGGGTATAATTGATCGGATTCTCTTATCGTCGAGGAATTCTTTCGTGGAAGGGTGCACGGGTAAATTTAGGTCTGCACGATACAGAATCTTCAGACCATCGAGCTTGATATCGTCGAGTCCGAGGACTTTCGGCACATGGGGTCCTCTGGTCACTTGGATTTGACTGTGTGGTGAAATTGATGCATCCGAACTGTCTATGCATCCGGACTTGGACGGAGACGCATGGACTTCGCTATGAGCGGGCCGGAAGGTGAAGATTGGCGCGTTCCAGTATCTGAACTGACTAATCGTAGGAAGAGGGTTTCTGATGCTCTAGCAGAAGCCGGATATGAATCCGTCATGATAGAAGATCCCGTTGAGTTGTACTGGCTGACCGGGGGTAGGCAGAGCGGCATACTCGTCATAGGGGCATCTGGCACCGATGTGGAAACCACCCATTTAGTGAAGAAGTCCCTTCCAAGGGCTATTTGGGAATCTGGAGGGAGTAATTCGCCCGACCCTGTGATTCAACAACCGAGATCTTCAGATTTGGAAAAGGGGCTCAAATCTGTAGGAGTCACCAAGACTCCAGCAATGTTGGATTCGACGCTCCCCCATTCTCGGAAGAGATTCCTTTCGAAGTGTCTTTCAGGACTTGAAGATAGTAAAGAAGACGCTTCTAAGATGCTTCATCGACTCAGGGAAACTAAGAGCTCGTGGGAGATTGATCAGATTCGAGAATCCGGACGTGTGAATCATGAGATGTTTCTTGCAGTGGCTGAAAGATGTGGAGATGGGATGACTGAGTTAGATGTGGCATCAGTCGCTGAAGAAGTGAGTCGGAAAAGAGGATTTGGAGGGCGTATCAGAATGAGGCGTTGGCCGATGGATTGTGACAGAGCGGTTGTTGCTGCTGGGCGTTCGGGAGGTGTTCCCTCATTCTTTGATTCGGCAATAGGAGGGTCTGGTGCGAATCCGATGGCACCACTTGGCTCAGGTCACAGACGTATAGAAAATAGGGTTCCAGTTTTGGTAGATATCGTCCATGTGCACCGAGGATATATCTCAGATTGCACGAGAATGTTTAGCTCTGGTAGCCTGCCTGAAATTTGGATCGAGAGATTGAATGATATGGTTGAAATTAGAGATTCAGTAGTGAATAAGCTCGGCTCCGGCGGAACTTGCTCCGAAGCTTGGGAATTAGGAAGGGATCTTGCTATTGAAATGGGGTATGCGGAGCATCTCATGGGAATGAAGTCGCACCAAGCAAAATTTCTCGGTCATTCTGTTGGGTTGGAGTTGGACGAATCGCCAGTTCTAGCTAATGGTTTTGACAGGGCGATGCACGAAGGATGCATCATGGCAATAGAACCCAAAGTGGTCTACGATGATGGAGCGGTGGGGACCGAGGACACATGGGTTGCAGGAAAAGATGGGCTTGAGTGTCTGACCTCTGGCAAATCTTTTCCGCTGCATGTAGAGTGGTAATATGCCGGGCAAGACGAGAGATTACGCAGCCATAAGTCTTGCACGGATTCTGAAAGAAAGGACCGACCCGCATGGGTATCCGATGAATGATGAAACGATAGTTCAGAGGCTTGCAATAAGTGACGAGGGGGGTGTGAAGATATGGTTGAAGCCGAAGATGCCGCACTGTCCGTGTTGCCTTCATGATCTGCTCCTGCTGAGAGAGGAAATTAGTAATCAAAGAGGGGTTTCTTCCGTTGAATTCGAGATAGTAGATATTCCTGGATCTGAGGAGTGGAATGCTGCTCTATCTTAATCCAGTGGCAGTCGATCTATGTCTTCTTGTTGCTCAGTCAACGATTTATCGTATCTTCATCGGAGTGATTCTTTCCCTCTGTTTGGAGGATTTGTTTCCGCTTCTTTTCTCTTCTTTGCTCGATGACTCTTAATTTCAAAGAGAGCCTACTGGATAAGAACCACACAAACGCACCGATTCCGATTACATCGAAAATGATGATTGCTAAAATTTTTGGATCTTGTAAATCAACCATATCGTTCAGCGATCTTCCCATCTAGTCCACTTGCCGGACTGTTTGTTGAAGTAAAGGCCTGCCTTCTTCATCCACTTGTTGAACTTGGTTGCTCCTGCCCCTGTCGCTATGATGAAATCTTCACGATGCTCTTGAGCCTGTATGTATCCTTTAGCAGAGAGTGTTTGATCAATCCAATCATCGATGCTCATGAGTGTTCCTGAGATATTGCTGGCCTCTGTTGATGCTATTATTTCGGTGGCTGCGGCACCCGTGGCCTTGATCTCCTGTATCATCAGATCGGCAATGGCATCTGCACTCGCCTTGGTGGGCGGTGAAGCGACGGGATCTCGAGGGCCTCGTTTTGGATCGATCTTAATCCACGTCTCTGGATTTTCAAGTCGTTCGGCTATAGTAGTAGCGAGATCGACATGAAACTCTTCTTCACACTCCCAGCACACGAACTTGTAATCACTGATATCCTCGATTACAGATGATCCGCGTGGATCCATTTCATCACCGCAATGTGGGCATGCATGGAGACATAGTACTGGTGCTATTTTCCTTCTGAAATCTACAATGTCTTGTGGTGTTCCGTCCAACTCCAGCATCTCATGATCTCGTGCGGCTTCTAGACCCCTTGTCTCGAGTTGGTCCTTCAGCTTGGAGCGCTGCTCAGACTTGGCCTCCTCGTCATAGATTGTTTCCAATTTGACGATCAGCTCAACTGTTTTTCCTAATCTGTTCATTACTAGTTTCTTATTCCTAAATGATTCGACTCTTGCTATTCGCTGCTCTTCTCGCTTTTCATTTAGTTGCTGAAGAAGGTCTTTCTGTTCTCTTTTGAAGCGCTGCTCTTGTATCTTGTCGACCTTCTTTGGCTTACCGCCCTTCGTGATTACATCTGCAATAAATCTCTGTCTGCTTGATGCCCTGGGCCCAGATTTAACGGACTCGAGAACAGATTTGGCAATCTCTTTCTTGATACCGTAGTTGTTGACGAGTTTTTCTTCATCGAGTTTCTTGAGATCCCCGATTTTCAAACCAGACTCCGATAGAAGTTGCGAAGTGGTCTCATCGATACCTCTTCTAAGCAGTGCTAGATAGGTATCCTTCTTTGCCATTTAATCCCCTCTCGAAGGTTCGGCTAGGCCGTCCCGACGCCTTGCGGAGAGGGGGGTTGAATTTCAAGTCACGGTAAACCTGATTTTCGGTCATCTTGCAATTATGCGACAAATAGACGTCCATTGCTCAGGCGTAAGTTCCTCTGGACGTTTGTCCATGAAGCCCCGGAGATTACCCCCTTCATTCTCCAAATTATCCAATATTTGAAGCCAGTCAGCAGATGACCATTTTCCAATCTTCAGTATTCTTCGGGGAAGATCTCGGAGTGAAGTACGTATCTTTCGTCTTCGCCTTCCAAAGCACCAAGAAGATATCCTTCGGACTAATTTCCTACTTACATTCTGAAGTTCGATTCTAGAAACGGGACGAAGAGTCACAATGGATGACGCTACATCGGGTTGCGGTCTGAAAGAAGATGAGGGGACGTCTGAGATAATCTCACATTCAAAATCTAGCCAAAGAGCGATTCCTAATGGGCCTCTATCTTTTGGTATGCTCTTCATAGCCATCCTATGAGCAAACTCTCGTTGAACGAGTAGCGAGACGCCACTCAGGGGATTTGATTGATGATGATCTTGTATTCTTTCGAGAATCGGGCTAGAGATGCCATAAGGTATGTTCGCCACGATATGTGTTATATCATCTGGCCACTGAGTGCTCAAAGCGTCCTCATTGAATAGAGTAAACTCCTCATGATTAAATTCTGATTCTAAGAAATCGCATGCATCTTGAGATATTTCTATTGCGGTGACCTTTGGCCCCAGACGGAGAAGTTCGATGGATAGGACGCCTGGACCGGGGCCGATTTCAAGGACATGTGAATCATTACTAAGCCCAAGATTACACGATGCTTGAATGGATTTTCGTATGGGAGACGGATCTATCAAGAAATTCTGGCCAAGATTTGGCTCCGTATTGTATCTGGAAAGATACCTATCAACTATTTTGGAAGGGTGTTCGTGATCTTTGTTTGTGAAAGACACAATTAGGCCCCAGCACGTACGACAAGATCAATCAATCTGGGAGACTGTGCAGGGTCTTCCATTTCTTGTGCATATCGCTCAGCTAGTAATTCGGAAGCGTCTTGACCGATTGCATTAGTCACCCCATGAAGATCGTTCCATCCCATCGAACCTCTCTTGGAGACCCATTGTTGGGCTGTTGATTTGCCGATTCCTGGGAGAAGTTGGTATGAGTGCATCTTCAAAGATATCGGCTGTGCCCTGTTGAAGAATGAAAGATGCACTGATTCATCCATTGCTATTGATTCTACAATGGCCACATTCAAATCCCCCTCATTATCCACAGAGATGTCCTTTTTCCTTATGCTGGAAAGTGGTCCTATGCGAGAATCTTCTATCGGAATCCACCCGACATCAGAGGATAAAGAGTCATCCTGCATGATTTTTGCACGGACCAAGAAGAGTCCGGGATGGGTCAGTCCATGAATCTCCATACCTCTTGGCCTTCGCTCGATGACGGAAAGCACTCTGACCATCGACTCAGCTTGCATTTCATCGGGAGTTTCGTCCTCTCGATCGTCCGACATGCGTGAGACCCCTAGTGAACGGAAGGGGATTTCATTGATGAATCGCTCTGTTGACTTCAGAGGACGTGTTGGCGTACGGTGTCGAGGACAGACTCGACCTCGGCGGTATCCATTGCAATTCGCTTCGAGGCTATTATGACCCGGAGTGCGTGGACGCTGAGAGGCATTAACTCGGCTATCTTAGCACAGATATCTGGGTGGTCGCCGAGTTTATCATTCGCAGATAAAGCCGTGGATAGATCCGAGAACACTTTGGAATCGGTCTTTATGCCTCCTCTTTGGGCGCTTGCAGCCCATTCAGAATGCTGTAGAGCCATCTGTTGTTCGTATGAGAGCTCATGGCGACGTTCTTGAGCGGACAGGAGAAGGTCTCTCACCTTCGCATAATCAACATATTCATTTGATTCGGACATCTAATTCACTCCTCTTCATTCTTGGCCTTCTGACCTTGGCGACGTGGTACCTTGGGTTTTGGAGCGCC
>PAUH01000013.1 GCA_002712645.1 Methanobacteriota archaeon | reverse complement strand
CCTATTACTGCATCATATCCCTTGTCAGTCGCCATTTCCCGCAATCTCTGGAATACTTCCGATCTCCCCAATGCTATCAAATCGCGATAGACATCAATGGAACCTCCAAACAGCATGTAAATCGCTGCAACTAGTTGCTGCCAGTGACTGGGCCCAATCACTATGCTCGTCCAGATTACACCTGACTCAGACACATTCTGGGGTCTTCGCAGTTTATCCATAGAAAGCACATCCTTGCCTGTTTTGGAAAGTGTCTGCCTCTCACGTATTATCAGGTTATTCTGCCATTCTTTTCTCTTCGATGAGCCGGTTAACGCACCGTACAAGAACATGAATGGATAAGCAACCGAGAATAAAACCCCGAATATAGTCCAAAATACACCCCATAGGACAAGCAGTAATAGCGGAATTCCACATACAGCGTAGAACAAAAGCTCACTTGTTTCCAGAGGCTACTCCCCCTGTATTCATTCGGTGACTACGGCAGTCCCGTAGCAGAATAACTCAGCTGCGCCCGGAGATACGGCGGAAGTTGCGAATCTCAAATTCACAACTCCGTTGGCCCCCCTAGCTTTCGCATCAGCCACCATCCTAGTAAAGGCCTCATTTCGAGATTCAACGAGTAGCTCCGTATATTGGGGCAGCTCCCCTCCCACGATGTTCTTCAGCATCTGTGTGAAATCGCGTACAACATTTTTCGCTCTAACCGTTGAACCTGAAACCACACCAAGCTGGTCCTTGATTATGAATCCAGGAATTGTTTCAGTACTTACGACGTGTATTCCATCAACCATGGAGGGCATAGTTAACTGCAGACACTTCTGATATACTAACTGTCTGTTGAATGAAACCCTGACTCCAAGTCGTAATCCCTATCTGGTATTTTTGATCTTGCGGCAACTACAACCAGCAGTGCTGCAAGGCATGAGTTGCATACCACAATCTGCACCAATGACAAGGTCAGGCTAAATGTCTCTGTTAAATCGAACCAGAGTTGCATACCCGAGTCGCCCACTTCAGAATATTGCGGCATGAATCCCACACGATAGAACATCAATGTAGTAACAATTTGGCTAATCATGAAGGTTAGGACCCAGCCAGAAGCCAATTTTAGTCCAAGATCCCTATCACCATTCCAAAGAACAGGAATAGAAGCGGCAGAAAGCAGAATCAGCACCATGCTGAATGCTGCTGATACCTCGAATATTCCAGACTCACTAATCGACTCCCAGTAATCCATCGATTCATTCCAGAAGACCTCCCCCTGACGCCATTCATCCTGTTCTCGCTCATTACCCTCGCTGGGATACTCTCCAGCTAGGTCTTCCCACTCAGTTGAACCCAGTCTTTCCATGCTCAATGGGATAAGAAGGGAACTCGCAACTTGTCCCACAGATAGCAGGAACATGAGCCCCATCACAATGGCGGCTCCCCTTAGCCACCATGGATTGGGCTCTTTTGGTATCCCTTCCACGTAAGTTATCACGTACCAATAGCATTTGAAATCACTGTAGCGGCTTTATTTTTTACTAACGAGTCCTGAGTTTGGAAACCGGCCGACTCACGAATGATTGATGTACGACCGGCTTGGGATATCCCCAATGGCGCCCCCGAGCATATCCGAAGCCCTCACTTTTGATGACGTACTTCTATTGCCTGCTGCAAGCTCTGTTCTCCCTGCCGAAGTGCAACTTTCGACGAGGCTTACGCGCACAATAAACCTCAATATTCCAATAATTTCTGCTGCAATGGACACCGTTACCGAGTCTCAAATGGCAATAGCATTAGCTCAGGCCGGGGGGATCGGAGTTATCCACAGAAATATGCTGGCTGAGCAACAGGCTGAGCATGTCAGGAGGGTTAAGAGATTCGAGGCAGGAATGGTCATTGATCCAGTAACAACCACGCCGGATACCTCCATAGGGGATTTACGGAATCTGAAGGGAAAATACGGATTTTCAGGCCTTCCCGTTATCGATGATGGCAGGCTAGTCGGCATAATTACCAATCGGGACATACGTTTCGTAGAGGATGATTCGGAGAAGGTCGGCTCACTGATGACCAGGGAACTTGTCACAGTCCCAATCGATGTCGATCCAGAGGAAGCCAAGCGTCTAATGCACCACCATAGGATCGAGAAACTGCTCGTCGCTGACGGAGATAGGTGCCTCGGGTTGATGACAGTTCGAGATATCGAAAGAGATCTCAACCACCCTGACTCATGCAAGGACGACAGAGGCAGACTTAGAGTGGCCGCAGCCACTGGAACAGGACAAAAGGGGATCGATCGTGCTGCAGCACTGCACGAGGCAGGCGCTGATGCGATTGTCGTAGACACAGCACATGGGCACTCAGACGGTGTGATCGATACCGTAAGGAGGGTAAGGGAGATTATCGGAGATGAAACTCAAATTATCGCAGGCAATGTGGCAACTGATTCCGCTGCCATAGCCCTCATAGATGCCGGAGCAGACGCGATCAAGGTAGGAATAGGGCCAGGCTCGATATGCACGACCAGGATTGTCTCCGGCGTGGGGGTCCCTCAGATGACTGCAGTCATGAGTGCGGTGTCTGCGTGTTCCGAAAGAGGGATACCGGTAATCGCTGATGGCGGTATCAAGTTTAGCGGTGACATAGCGAAGGCAATAGCAGCTGGAGCTAACTCCGTAATGATAGGGTCTCTTCTCGCAGGAACCAATGAGGCTCCAGGCGAGACCATCCTTTACCAGGGTAGATCCTACAAGGTCTACAGGGGAATGGGTTCCGTAGGGGCTATGGTAGACGGCGCCCATGATCGATACTTTCAGTCTGAGCAGGGCGACACCAGAAAGTATGTTCCAGAAGGAATTGAAGGAAGAGTTCCTGCCAGGGGCCCCGTCGACAATGTCCTGTATCAGTTGCTTGGAGGGCTGAGATCTGCAATGGGATACACTGGAAATGGCACGATACAATCGATGCGCGAGAATTGCTCATTCGTGAAAATAACCAATGCAGGACTTTCTGAATCACATGTGCACGACGTGGAGATCACCAGAGAAGCACCGAACTACCGCCGATGACGTAGATTGATACAATAGGGCCTTTTCATTTGGATATGGACGAGATAGTACTCGGAGGCGGTTGCTTCTGGTGCATCGAAGGGGGCATGAAAGGTCTCAGAGGCATTACAGAACTTGAATCCGGGTATTCTGGGGGAAATGTCTCTAATCCGACATATGAGCAAATATGCGGAAAGAAAACAGGACATGCCGAAGTAGTCAAAATCAAATTTAATCCCGATGAATTGAGACTTCAGGATATTCTGGACGTATTCTTCACTCTTCACGATCCGACGCAAATCAATAGGCAGGGAAACGATGTCGGACCCCAATATAGGAGTTGCATATTCTACGGAAATGAGAGTCAGAGAATGATTGCAGAAGATGCAATTGAGAAAGCATCTGAATTCTACGAGAATGAGATAGTTACAGAATTAGAAAAAATCGATATCTTCTGGCCCGCTGAGCATTATCATCAGGATTATTTCGAGCGGAATCCAAATCAGCCATACTGCATGTTCTCGGTTGCTCCTAAGGTGGCTAAAGCGAGAAAAAGACATGCAATTCTATACGAATAATCGGATAGTGCGTTTATGCACAACTTTTTCCATTCTCCCATNNAACNAACACCATGGAAGGTGCTGTCGAACCGCTGGCCCCCGAACCNTGGCCNCTGCATATTCTGGGCCTCATCAGCCCCTCTCTGGTNATCGCCGGAAATCTTCTTGGAGGCGTGTATACGCTACTAGGGGTTGTTTTCATATGGGTCGTTGGTCCGATTCTCGATCTTGCGATGGGCGAATCAAATACCATTCGGCCCCCTAGGGATTCTGGGACGCCATTTACGACGCTACTCTGGGCTCATGGGGTTATACACTTTGCAATGATGGGCACATTCTTCATCTTTGCATTCTCAGAAGGACTCACAGTTTGGCTCATTGCAGCCTCATTATCCACAGGCCTAGCAGCAGCGGCATCGGCAATAGTTACTGCTCATGAACTGGGCCATCAACGTCCGAGAAGTCCAGGATGGCGCTTGGCACGACTTCTCCTCTTCAGCATAAACTATCCACATTTCACAACCGAACATAATCATAACCATCATCGGAATGTGGCCACTGATGAAGATCCAGCAAGTGCAAGAGTTGAGGAAGGAATCTGGTCATTCTGGTTCAGAACCATTCCCGGGCAGTTTTCATCATCCGTGCGAATACACAATAAGAAAGGAAGAACAGGCCTTTCAAACCCCTCATGGAGAGGCCTTTTGATTCAAATCTCGATATTCGCTGTTCTGACCATTGCATATTTCCTAGGTTACAAACAGGCAGCATCAATCGCAATAGGCTGGTTCGTTCTTTCTGCGATAGCAATTTTGACTCTCGAATATGTCAACTACATCCGACACTGGGGACTCAGGCGTGACGATTCGGATAAGAAATTCCAAGCAGAGCACGCATGGAACACTGAAGCGAGATGGTCACGTTGGAGTCTTCTCGAATTGACCCGTCACAGTGATCATCATCTTCGCGCATCCGTCCCTTTCTGGAGACTTCGACCTCATCCCGATGCCCCAACTCTGCCTTCTGGTTACTACGCATGTTGGTGGCCTTGTTTAATCCCTCCAATATGGAGGCGAATTATGGCTGGTAGAGCGCCAAGCGTCTAATCAGACGACTCCCAGAATTCTGGATGACGGGAACTGAGGCTCTTCAGATATGCTGAATGCGTCCTTAATGGCGTGCAAATCATCAGACTCCCCGTTCCTGTGGTAGACTGTGGCGAGGATTTCATTCTTTGAGACCGGACTTCCTATCCCTACGTGGATAATAATCCCCACCGAATGGTCAATCGAACCTCCCAATTCTGTTCTCCCTGCTCCAAGCTTAAGACACAGATCAGCAATCAAAACCGCATCTATGTCCGAAACCCACCCGTCGTGATCCGAGAGAACGTCTGTCGAATATAGCTCGGAGTTGATTAGGCCAAGACCTGCAAACATGTCTCGATCAGAATCGAATATCGATGACTCCCCCCCTTGCGCCTTTACCATCTCCAAGAATTTATCAAATGCAGAACCATCGTAGAGTGAATCAAGTATCATAGCTGATCCGTGCCCCTGATCAACAGCCAAACCTATCGAACTGAGAAGCAAGCCGCCTTGAATGCACACAAGCTCTTCTAGATCACTGGGGCCCCTTCCACAAAGTGTCTCAACAGACTCAACAATCTCCAAGGAGTTGCCTACCGCATGCCCAATAGGATGATCCATCGATGTTATCAGACAAGTTGTAGAGATCCCCATCCCTTCAGCGACGCTCTTCATGGAATACGCTAGCTCTTCAGCTGAAGCCTTTTCTTTCATGAATGCGGCACTACCTGTCTTTACATCAAGTACGAGTGCACTAATCCCCTCTGCTGCCTTCTTGGAGACGATACTTCCAGTGATAAGTGGAACCGAAGCCACTAATCCGGAAATGTCTCTCAGAGCATACATCCGACGGTCAGCAGGGACCAGGTCTTCAGTCTGACCAACCATTGCAACTCCTATTTTCGAAACTTGTTGGATTAATTCTTCTACTGGGATATCAGTCCTAAAACCAGGTATTGACTCTAGTTTGTCAAGAGTGCCCCCTGTATGCCCCAGCCCTCGTCCAGATATCATCGGAACTTTCGCCCCGCAGGCTGCTAAAGCAGGTGCAAGAGCTATCGAAACTTTGTCACCAACACCGCCTGTTGAGTGCTTATCAACAACAAGAGCGCTCATTTCCTCAGGCCATTGAATTACTACTCCTGAGTCCCGCATCTCCTTTGTCAAGAGAACCGTCTCGCTTGAATCAAGTCCATTTTCGAAGATTTCTGCGAGATATTCGATTACCTCCTCATCAGACATCGATCCATCTGATACAGATTGTACAAACATCTCGATACCTTTCTTGCGCCCTCCCATGCAACTTCACATCCGAGTAAAGTGAATGATGCCTTCCATCAAAATACGGGATTACACCCCAATAAAGTGAATTACTCAATATCTCAGCATTACATACTTAACATCGGCACCGCATTTTTGAGGAAGAGCAATCTGGCTGAGCATATGAGCCGGAGGCATACTCTGAGTGTAGCATTGACAACGCTACTCATCATGATCATGCTGGGCTCTTCTGTCGCCCCTCTTGCATTGGAGGAAACCAACACAGCATCAACACACTCGGATTCGGGAATTCATGCGGAGTTTAACCATCCGTCAATAATTGTTGCAGGGTCTCAAATCGAACCTATGACTTTTGACGCAGTACCGGCATTTGGTAGTGAGGCAGAAGGGGACTGCACCCCTCCGATCATATGTCCACAGCCAGAACCCCCTGTTAAGGTAGCAGATATTCCCTCCTCGGGCATATTGGGCGAAAATTCAGGCATGGTTGCTATGGATGGGGTACTCTACTTCGATGCAAACACTCCAAAGTCACAGTTGTGGAAATACGATCCCTCGACAGATTCAATCTCCGAGATCACAGCAATCTCCCAGTCAAGTGCCTACGGGGGCCAGGTGGGCAAATATGGTGGATTCGCNATGCTTGACCACATTCTTTACTTCGATGCCACTGAATCTGCATCTGGAACCGAATTATGGGCGTACAGCCCCTTGAATGGTACTTACTGGATGACCGAAGAAATACGCCCCGGCAGTGCTGGAAGTAAGCCTGGAAGCAGTACTGGATTGATTCCCATGTCTGGGAAATTATGGTTTAATGCTGAAGATGGCACNACAGGAAGTGAATTATGGAGTTATGATCCAANCTCTGGAACAGCAGAGATCGTGGNAGATCTCTNCCCNGGATCATATGGCTCTTCGCCAGGAGTATTCTCTGGCCTAGTTCCCATCTCAGATCGATGGCTATTGTTCGATGCAGATGACGGCTCGTTTGGAATAGAGCCATGGGTACATGATACACTTACNGGNCAAACGAGCCTTCTCGGAGACATCAATCCTGGNNNTANCCCGAGTCTACCGGGCTACNTGCTGCCATTCAAAGATGTGGGGAACCATATCGTGTTCGATGCNAGCAACCAAACTTATGGGACAGAACTCTGGGCCATAGACAAAACATCCCAAAACTGGGAAGCCACTTTGGTTTGCGATATCTGGCAGGGGAGCTCAAGTGGACAACCGAACTCTGGCTCAGACGACCCATTAGTTATCGGAGACAGAATCTACTTCTCTGCGAGAGATCAGGCTTATGGCAATGAATTATGGTCGTTCAATTCTGTAGATCAGACGTGCACGCGTAATTCAGACATAAGGCCAGGATCACAGGGCAGCAATCCAGGTTCAGTCTCAGAAGGCTTCCACAACATAGCCGGAATGATTGCATTTTCTGCTAATGATGGTACAACTGGGAATGAGTTGTGGTTCCACTCGCCTGAGAACTCAACATCGTGGCTTTCTGCTGATCTTACGTCGGGCGTGATATCTTCCTATCCAGGACAATACAGTGGCTTCACCCCTACTGATGAAGGCCATTCTTATTTCACGGCATCATCGGCTGGTGCTGGCTATGAGCCACATGTTGTCAATACAGATGACTTCTCTGTCTCATTGCTTGCAGATGTTCGACCAGGATCTCATTCCAGTGAATCAGGTTGGAGCACAGGTTACGTGATATTGGATAGAGACATGTATTTCGATGCCAAAGAGAGCGCATCTGGAAGTGATCTCTGGGTTGTAAGAAACGCAACTAACAACTCTGCAGTGGCATGGACTGTTTCACCACCACTCCCCTATGGTCTAGAGATATCCCCCGTTGATGGAACCATAAGTGGGACTCCGACCCAAGTGACTGGACTTGTGACATATCAGATAGATGCAACCAATTCTTCAGGAGTAACAGCAAGCATCTACGTCGAGATAGCCGTACTTGCTGATTCTGATCTTGACGGCATACCTGACAGCGTCCCAGATGATCTTACAACATATACCGATTTAANTTCTGACTCAGACGATGACAATGACGGCCTCTCCGACTCAATAGAGGNAAATTCAGGCTCTTCTCCATTGGATGTTGATTCAGATAACGACGGTTTNTGTGACGGACCAATCGAAATATCAGGGGTTTGNACATACGGACCAGATCCTTTTCCGATGAACCCTAATTTCCCAGTTGATACGGATGGCGATGGGTTAGCCGACTCTGACTTCGATGGAAATGGTCCAGCAGTAGCTGATGACGATGACGATAATGATGGATTCAGTGACTCTGAGGACGCCTTCCCCTTGGATCCATCTGATTGGCTCGACACAGATGGCGATACCGTCGGCGATCTTTCTGATACAGATGACGATAACGATGGTGTAGACGATGCGGATGAGAGCATAGCAGGAACGAACCCAACTTCCGTGGATACTGACAATGACGGTATTTGTGATGGCCCCTACGATCGCCAATCCTGNACTGCGGGCCCAGATCCATATCCGGTAGANCCTACACTTCCAATGGATACGGATGGNGATGGGCTATGGGATAATCTNCCGGANGGGGCTTCAGCCAACTTCGTNGAGGATTATGACGACGATGGCGANGGTCTTGATGACAGCGTCGAGACTGGAACCGGATTCTACATCTCGNCTTCTGATCGGGGAACAGATCCACTAAACCCTGATTCGGANGNCGATGGATTCTGTGATGGGAGNAATGAGGTAGTTGGCATATGCTCTAGAGGCGANGACCCTGAGCCTTTCAATCCAAATATACCNATGGATAGAGATCAAGATCGTCTTGCAGACCAAGTCGATCCNCAATGGCCGGCCTTCTATGGTGACGAGGATGCTGATGACGATGGAGACGGTTATACTGACAGTATGGAGTACAAATGCGATTCCTCCGCACTAAATCCAAATGATACTCCAGACGATCTAGATGGCGANTACATCTGCGANGATGAAGACCCAGATATGGACGGAGACGGGGCATTCAATTCAGAAGACAAGTTCCCGGAAGATCCCAATGATTGGAGCGATTTCGACAATGACGGAATAGGCGACAACTCTGATCCAGACTCAGATGGTGACGGCCTTGCNAACGAATACGAGCATCCCGAATGCATCCTTTCCCTTGATTGTGATATGGACGGAACCCCTGATGTCTCTGACCCATTCCCAANTGATCCGAGTGAGTATTTGGATACAGATAACGATGGAATAGGCGATAATTCCGACCCAGATTCAGATGGCGACCAAATTTGCGATGGAAGCGCAAGCTTCCCTGGGATATGCTCTNGTGGGCCAGATGCCTTCCCCTTGGACCCAGCTGCTTACCTTGATACCGATGGCGACGGTCTCACGGATTATCTGNTAGAAGGGATACCCTCGACATTAGTGATAGATCTTGATGACGATGGCGACGGTTGGGANGATCTAGATGAGATACGTTGCAGATCAGACCCGCTTGATTCCAATGACGTGCCAAGTGACGTCGATAACAACAAAGAATGTGAGTCAGTTGGNGCCCAAGTGAGTGAGACGTTTGCAGTATTCGGTGCTTTCATCGCCCTTCTCCTTGTAGTTGGCCTATTCATGGCTCCTCTAATCCGGGACCGTCTTCGAAAAAGACTCGAATCATCCCGTTCTGAGGATGAAGGTTGACTCTGAAAATCGGATTGATCTGCATGANTGAAGACCCTCCTCAAGATGAAGAGTCAGAGAACCTCNCGAATCCATTCGCAGGATTGAGTGGCGACATAAAGGAGAGAATCGAGGAGGAAAAAAAATCTGCAGCTCATGACGAGCANCAGGCTGCACTAGATTTCATCAGNATATTCAGGTTGAAGGAACGATTGTCTGCTCTGCAAGGCCCNAATGAGCAGATCGAGGTGATGCTAAGTGGGCCNCTCGTCTCTAAAACGATTCACAAAGANCCCATCACATCGGTGTCTTTCATCGATGATTCCATCTGTGCCTCAGTCGGTATGGATCAAAGGATACATTTCTGGAACCCCCTCGATGATACCGTTGTGAAAACACTCGACCAGACTGCATACAAAGGCCAATTAGTAACAACGCCGGATAGGTCCTTGCTCGCTTGTGGCTCGCTAGATAAAACAGTCCAAATGTGGAGCACTTCCGATGGCGAACTTATCCAAACATTAGATCTAGGCGGGTTTGGAGTACTCAGCGTAGCTATCCATCCAGATGGGTCGATGATGGCTTCCGGCCTCTACAATGGAAACGTTAGATTAACCGATATACAGACTCTAGAAACGCATGCTGAGTTCAGAGCACATGAGGGCGCCGTGACTGCATTGTCATTCTCCCCCACAGGCAATACTTTTGCTACTGGGGGGGAAGATGGCTCAGTAAATGTCTGGAAATTACCCGATCCAACTCACATCGCCGGCTCATCTGAGTTCGGGAAACCAATCAATTCTCTTGTGATGCTTGATGACGATCGGTCAGTATTGGTTGCATTTGATCACAAGCTTATACATCAATGGAATACCCATGAGCGCGAAATCACTGGAACATTTTCCGGGCACTCTGGAGAAGTGTATTCCCTTTCTATCTCACCTGACAGAACGCTTCTAGCAAGCGGTTCGAAAGATAACACGATTAGAATATGGGACATAGATTCTTTCATTGAGCGTAAGACGCTGAGAGGCAACAGAGGAAGAATTAACGATGTTAGGTTCAGTAATGACGGCGATTACCTTTTCTCGGGGAATTCTGAAGGGGAAGTTGCTTACTGGGGGGTGCAACTAGATGTTACACAGAGAGTGTTGGATATAGTCGAGCAGATGTTGATAGATGGTGGCTTCAACGTCAGAAGGACAAGAAAGCAGACTGTATTGATCTCGCTAGCCACTAACTGATTCAGAACTTCTTTTTCATTTTCGGCATTTTTCTGCCAGTGCCGCTACCAGAATCTTCTTCATAATCATCATCGATCGAACCGGTTGGTAGAGACAAGTAAACCGCAGTCAACTCCATCAGGTATGTCGCCACGAATATCCCTCCCCATTGCCATATCTCAGTCCACCCAAGTACTGCATAGGCAATCACGGCAGCAGCCATAGGGCGAATCCAAGACAAGGACGAACGCAGGGTGAAACCCATCCTTCTAATCGATTGGGACCTCCCCGCCATGTCTCCTCCCAGCAATAACCAGTTCTTGATGTTCGCACCGATATCGTAATCTCACGTCATAATTTCTGGATATTGACTATACGTGACGAGTAATACCTTTCATCAGCGGCAGGTAATATATACAGTGACAAACTGAACGAGTAATAATGAGCGAAGCGGATGAAAAACAAATGATACCAATCATAATTTCTGGAGCAGTAGGCGCGATGGCTCTTGTTGATGCCTTTGTGGTAACAGGAGACTCGGATGACATGGCCAAAATACTGCTTGGAATAGGCTCTCTCGCAGTCGCAGCAATCCTCTTTCTCTCAGGCGGCCAATCAATGCCTTCTCTTCCATTCGGTTCCAAAGAGGAAGAGCCTGAAGAGGAACCAGAGACCAAGTTCTGAGGTGAATTAAGATGTGGGAACATAGAAGTATATCAAATACAGAAATGAGAAAGGCAAAGACCATCGCTCCGTCCGAGACTTATGTCCGGCTGATGGATGCTATTCAAGACAGCATAAAAGAAGCCGAGAGCAAAGAACTCGATTATGAGAAATTCCTCAAGCACATCCCTATGGAAGGCCCATGGGCCCGTCTGGACGGCAATGATGAGGCTAAGGACAACCCGATTGAGAGGTATGTCGGACCAGGGAAGGCACGATTGATGAACACCAATCTGTTCCTAGGCTCGTCATGGATCGACACGCAGAGATTCAAGTTCGAACGTCGAATTGATACCCCTGCTGACTTTATCCGACAGAAGACCGTCGTCAATGCAAATATGTGGACACCAAAGCAGGTATCTACAACTCAAACACTATTTTTCTGCTCCACGGGAGATGAAGATCGTCTGGGCGGATCAGTTCTGTCAAGTAATGGAAAGCCGAAGAATAACATTTCTGACCAACATCCATTCCTAGGCAAAGGCGATTCGTCATATGCAGAATGGGAACCAATCCTGTGGGGGCTCGGGCATAGAGGCGTAGTCCCTGGATCCGATCCACAAGACAAGGTGTACTACCCATCGCTCATGCATCGCGGCGTCACATTCAACAACAGACTCGGCTGGACAAGATACTCTCCTGCAGGATTCGGAAAGGATGCCAGCGGTTACATGATGACCAGGCCCTACTCATGGATATGGCCTGCTGTGGACGGAAACAGGGAGAATGCCACCGCGTTCAATCTCCTGGTTAACATGCCCGACAGACGAGCGTCATTCGGAGAGGATGGCATTACCGATGTTTACATCACTACCGGGAAGACATCTCTCTACACGATGATGGGAATGATGAGATCCGCTACCGTGCGGCAAATGTTCGGTGGCGGTTCGGAACTAGTCCCTCTTGAATTCCATCTCGTCGAACCAGGTATCGATGAATGGATACGGGGAGCCAGTGATGAAGACAAATACGCCAGACTGTTTGAAGTCACAGCTGCTTTAGGCTACTATCTCACAAGCAACGAGACTGGAACACTCGGAGGCGGAGGGAAGAGACGTCGCCTTGTTGTCTACCCAGATGATCAAGGAAATCTACTCACATGTGTGAATGCAAGCCAAGTCGCGGATCACGCATTGAAGACTAACTTCACTGCATCTCTGTTCACCAAGCTAGATCAGGCCGATTTCATGAACAGAGTATCCAGAAGGTTCACAGCATATGCAGATCTTGTTGCTCGAAGCGAGAGTAGCAGAGGTGCAAAGTGGATAAGCTCAGCCACGATTGATGGCGAGAATGTACAGGGCCCGAACGTTCACACAATTTTGGCAGTGCGCGGTTACGATATCATGACGATGAGCGAATACATGGACACCTTCAATGACGTCTCAGCAGCACCGGAGCGTATCATACGCCGTTGCATACAGTCCATAGGAACAAACGCACTGAAAACGCTGTACAGGCTTGATGATCTCGGAGAGATCCCGGGCCAGTCGCCATTCAAGCACATATTTGCTCCAGATGACGGCAAGCCATTCGTATATTTCACAGACCTCAGGTTCCTAGTGCCTAACTCAATAGATCAGATGAGAACCCTTGTCGGAAGCAAGGGAGCAGACAGAGGTAGGATGCGTGATGCATTCGCAGAGATGACCGGGGCCGACCCACTCACCGCACTTTCAGTCTCAGATATCTGCCTCCCGTTCCTGGCTGATATGGGTGAAGACAGCTGGCAGACTGGTACGGGCCTCAATACGGATGAGATCATTGTAGAGGTAACTATGGCAGTAGATCCTGCAAGAGTCTGGAAAGCCTTGCTGGAACCAACTTTGGACGAGGTATTCGATATGCCAAAGGGCGGCAAGGGAACATCGGCAAATATTTGGGGCGATGTATTCATTCAGAACGATGCTCTTCATGACAGAATGCGGAAAGACGGGCAGGGAGACTTCCTCAAGATACTCCAACTCGCGTATAATTGGTCAAATGATCACTCAAGGAAAAGGCACAAGGATGCATTTTAACGACCAAGAAGCCAAGAAGCCTATGGCTGAATCGCTTCACGCATAGACCATGGATCCATTCCAGGCGCTTATCGCTGCGTCCACTGGACTGGGCCTGGCCGCAGCTTCCGGATTCAGAGTATTTCTCCCTCCATTCCTGATGGCTGTGTGGGTGAGGTTCGGTTTCCTGGATGTCAATATAGATGGTACTGAATTCGAGGCTTTCTCATCGGATGTGTCAATCCTACTTCTAGGCGTGGCATCTCTATCTGAGATACTGGCATACAAGATTCCATGGATGGACAATATGCTCGACTCACTCGCGACCCCGATGGCAGGCCTAGCAGGGGTATCAGTAGTCGCCATATCCTTGGAGGGCGCAGATCCTTCTGTTCAATGGGCCCTCGCGATTATAGCAGGAGGCGGCACATCCCTGTCAATCCAGTCCGCCACCGTGGCCGGAAGAGGGCTTTCTTCAATGTTCACACTTGGCCTGGCGAACCCATTTTTCTCTATCATCGAAGACGTCGCCTCAGTCTCGCTGATTTTCATCGCCTTGTTGGCGCCATTATTGGCCCTACTCGCGTCATCGATACTCATATTCGTAATATTACGGAGGAAAATACAGGAATCCGACTCCCGTCCTAGACAATAAATGAGGGCATTGTTCAACATATGTAGCGAGAAAAGACTCTTGTGTAATTCTGAAGGCTGTTCAGTTAGAGGGGTATAGCATGCAAATACTGCCAGTAATTCCCCCAGAGACTATCAGAGACTACTTGGTAGTCGTTCTTGCCATAGCATTCCTCATCAGAATTTCCATGGTGATCGGGCCACTTCGACGACTAGCAACATCAATCGATGATGACATGGAGCAAAGGAACACCGTCTCAAATCTGATGAATGTGAGCGAGATATTCCTGAAGCCTTCTATTCAGAAACTCGGCAGATCTTTCATTATCAGTGAAGTATTCATCCTCTTCGCACCTATGTTGATCGCCCTCCCTGTGATGACCTTGGTGGGGGCGAGAGAGATACACGCATCCGAACTGTCTCCGATATCTTATCCTCTTTTTGCCGGATTCCTTGTCGTGTGGCTGGCTCGAGATATACGCAGGTCATCCAGACTCAGAGCATTCTTGGAGGTGACACACATCCGATTAGAGGGCATGTGGGTATTCGCCGAGGAGGAGTTCAAGTCGTGGAATTTGAATCAAGACTTCAGAAGATCATGGTTCCTCAATGAGTTGCAGCAGGCCGATCTAAATGAGACATCTGAAGAGGAGAGCGGGATATTCTCGGGTTTCGCGGGCCTGCTGTCAAAAAATCCGATTGCAGTTGCTGTTGTAAAGCAAATAAAGCGCGGACTTGACTCTAACATCCTCGCGCCTTTCTCCAATCAGATACATGCTACTGTGATGAGTGTAATCCGAATGAGAATGAATCAGATAGTCGGAGAGCAGCTAGAAGATTTTCGTCAGAAATCCCCGATGAGGAGAGCCAATCTTCTATTCGAGGCCCTGCTTCCAACTATATTCATAGCAGCACTTTTGATGCTACACGCAGGTGGAATCTGACGAAACATTATCCGTATTCCCCTGCGAATACGCGTCATGAATGCCACTAAGATTGCCTCATTCTGCCTATGCCTGTCTATGCTTGCGACCGCTTTCTCCGGGTGCCTAAGCTCAGATGAAACAGAACCTGACTCCGATCCAGAGCTCGATGACTGGAATGTTTTCTACGTCCAATCTGAATCTGAATTACCGACATGCGGATCAGATCAGGATGGAAGGCTGTACTACGTCGCAGGAGACTCGTCCTTCCAAACATGTTCAGACAACACTTGGACCACTGTCGATTTAACGGGGCCCCAGGGAGCCACAGGAGCACAGGGCCCGCAGGGCGAGCCCGGAGCCACAGGAGCACAGGGCCCAGCAGGAGAGCCCGGAGCCACAGGAGCACAGGGCCCAGCAGTAGAGCCCGGAGCTACAGGAGCACAGGGCCCGCAGGGCGAGCCAGGAACCGATGGGACGTCATTCAATATCATAGGGACCGTGGATGACACATCTGATTTAGGCGAGATATACATCGGAGACGCCGGCGACGGTTTCTTGGTAAATTCAACGACGCACATCCATGTCTGGAGCGGTTCCGAGTGGATCGATCTTGGAGACATATCTGGTCCAACAGGAGCGATAGGCCCAGCAGGTCCGCAGGGAGAATCGGGTGCTGATGGCGCACCCGGACAAGACGGAGCCGACGGAGCCGATGGCGCACCCGGACAAGACGGAGCCGACGGAGCCGATGGCGCACCCGGACAAGACGGAGCCGACGGAGTCGATGGCGCACCCGGAACAATGCCAGTTGTGATGGAAATGACAATCACAGTTTCAGGAATGAAGTATTACGTCAATGGAATACAACAAGCCGACATCGTTCTCTATAGAGGATTTACATACAATTTTGATCTATCCTCATCTACGTTGGCAATTCACCCATTCACTTTAGGAACACTCGCTGAGGGGGGCCAATATACATCTGGGACAAGCACAACCAACCAGATTCTGTCATTCACAGTCCCTCTCGATGCACCTGATGATTTGTTTTACTACTGTCAAAATCATAGCAATATGGGCGGCTCGATTGAAGTAACCTCACTAGGAAGCGTTAGCTAATTCCGTCATCGATCGCTCCGAGGGAGTCGCCAAGGTCAGCCAAATTATTCCCATTGCTATCTGAATCAATGCAGTAACAGCGATGGTTTCTCGAAGGCTGAGAACATCATATTCCATAACCAGACCGGCACCAAGTGCAGAGAAGCCCATCATCCCCGTCAAGAGGAAGTAATCAGTGCCTGCGACACGACCACGCCATTCATCCTCNGTCCTCTCCTGAAGCAGNGTAGTGCTGAGAACCCAGTTTATCCCGCTACTTCCGTGAGATATGAAAACCAGCACTAGGACCGNCCATGTCCACTCAACGGCCGATATAGCGAGATAGAATGTACCTGCAATCAGAATTGACCACCCAAGAAGAGAAGGCCTCAACCTATCAGATTGCATGAGTCTCCTACCTACCACGGGTCCAGTTCCAGATCCAAACCCACGAGCCATATACAGTATTCCTATCGATCCAGCAGCGACTGATCCGAATCCTGCCTCCATGCCGATGAGTATGAGCAGGAATACCTGAGCACCACCACCAGCAGCCCACATCGCCTTGGCGAAAACAACTCTCCGTATGGGCGGATTCGACCTTATGTGCTTCCAACCATCCACTATTTCCACAAGACCGGTGAGTATTCCGCCTTCGCCCCGTTCTTCTTTGTTTGGACCTCCAAATGGCAGGCTGGCGAACATCAGTGCGGAAATCAGGAATGTTAGCGTGTCGATCCAGAGCGCCATCTCGATACCCAACTGGGAGATTGTCAACCCCCCTAGGCCTGCACCTATGCCAAGAGATGCAGACCACCCCGCGCTCCCCATAGCATTCGCCGTCAGTAGCTCTTCCTCATCGCATATGTTTGGAAGATACGCGTATTCAGCAGGATCGAACAGGACTCTGGCGAGAACCAGTGTCGAGGTCAGAGCGTAGACTGACCAGAGACTGCCTAGCAGGTCAAATGCTAGAAATGTCGTGAGAACCACGAATGACGAACCATTGGCAAGAACCATCAGGCCTCTTCGGGAATACTTGTCAGCAAACATCCCGGTCAGCGGCTCCAGGGGGGCATGTGTCAAACTACGAACAGCCATCACGCCAGCTATGGCGAGCGGGGAACCGTCCGAGACCTCACCTGCTAGCAAGAACATCGAGATTATTGTGAACCAATCTCCGACGAACGATATCATATTCGCAGCAAAGAGTCTCCTGAACGGACGATTCTTCCGAAGTAGTTCCACGTACCCTATGCTTGTCACAGCGTAAGCCGGAAGGAGCAGGTTATCATCTAATGCATCAAGCCAATTGCTATGTGTTTTCAGCATGGCAACTCACAATATGCGCGAGCGGCGTTTGGTGTGGATCGACCTAGAGATGACTGGCTTACGCCCGGATGAGGGGGACTGCATAATAGAAATCGCCACGATAGTCACGGAGGGGGACCTCTCGCTAGTCGCAGAGGGGCCAGTACTTGCAGTAGCCCCCAGCGATTTGAGCCGTCTTGATTCCATGGATGAATGGAATACGAAGACTCACACGTCTTCTGGGCTAATAGAGAGGATAAGGAGTGACGGTGTCGATATTTCGGAGGCAGAATCCGCAACTCTCTCCTTCTTGAAGGAACACTGCCCGCCCGGGCTTCCTTTAGCAGGCTCTTCAGTACACCATGATCGCCGCTTCATAAGAAAGGAGATGCCTGCGTTGGATGAGTTTCTCTCTTATCGAATAGTCGACGTATCGTCATTCAAAGAGGTCATCAGGAGATGGGCGCCAGATCTCCCCCGACATACGAAGCCCCCTAATCACAAGGCTTTGGAGGACATAAGGGGATCAATCAGCGAATTGCAGTATTACAGGAACTCAGTTTTCAAAATCTGATACTAAATTACACGAATGGGAGCTGGCTAGATTGACTAAGCGCCCGTATTCCGACTAGCGTGGTTTCTACGGCCTCCATCACAAGATGAAATTGACAAGGTGTTTAGGTGATACCTATTCATTCGATTGGAATACCGTCTGAATCAGTCAATACCACATTTATGGCTAAGCCACGCCTGTGAAAGGCAATCAACTCCACTCCATGTATCCTGTGTCCAGTTACAGCCCGTCCGATCACCGGCCGATCCTCTTCGTCGGGCAGCTCAGTAAGAGGCCTTCTCACACCTTCTACATCATCGAACCAAGGAGCTGCTCCCTCAGGGGAAAACCAGACCCCAAGAATCAGGTCTACACCCTCGGTGAATTGGGCAGCCTCAGCATCAGCCCCGCTTGGAACCGCTGGAGCATTCGGATGTGTGTGTAGCCAGTGCGTAAACCTCCCTCCGCGAGGCCCCCTGTCTTCTGAGAATAAACCATCAACCCACTCTTCTGGAACATGATGAACCTCATAGGAATCGCCACGATTCACAAGATGCGGCCTCCCAACCAACATCCCCTGGCCCGCAAATAGGCCAGGCTCATCCGATGAACCGATATAACGAGCCAATCCATCTGAATAATCCATTTTCTCGGTATCGACATCCAATCCCACTAAGATCTCATCTGGAAGCGATCTGAACGTCCAATCGAGTATTTCAGACAGTGAATTCATCGGGATAGCCATCAGACCAGCATATGCATCTCGATTTTCAAGAGATGTTAGGTTGTACCTCTTAGCTGCAGTAAGCAGCCAATCAGGAATCGCTTCACGCATCATTCAACCCACATCCCCCTCATTCATAGTCGTGATGAGGAATTAGAATTACATCTAGCACCACGTGATCCCACCTTGGCGCATAACTCTTGATTCGATGCATTGCCGATGGACGAATATCATAATCGTTCGAAGCAACTTGAATTTCCGATATCCAATTACTCGAATAGTGATCATACTCTCCTGAGGCTGCTAATCCATGCAGGTGAATCATGCCCCCTTTTTCAGACATGGCTCCGATAGCAGCATCAACACCAGACGTAGCATCGGGAAGAAGCCCTAGGATGATTCGATCGACTTCTAGATCACTCGACGTCACCGTTTCTCTACAATCTCCTTCCAAGATAGTACATTGAGATTCAACGTTATTCTCCTTAAGATTCCATCTCAGTGCTTCTATCGCGGCATCATTCCATTCACAGGACCATACTGTGATGCTGGGGTCAGCCATGAGGGATGGAAGGGTGTAGTAGCCAATTCCCGCGAACATATCCAAAATCCTCTCTCCCTTTTTGGCTATTTGACGCATCCTCCTCCTCTCATTGACGTTTCCCGCACTCCACATGCACGACAGAATATCGTAGCCATACCGAATGCCATTTTCCTTTCTTACAGCCCATCCCCCTCTTGAGCTCATCAGCAAAGGCTCAATCATAGGCTTCCTCATCGGACCATCGATCTCCCCCTTACGGAAGACCCTCTCCGCCCCTAGGCATCTAGCCACGCAAACCCAGAGAGATGCCTCAGAAACGCAATTCCAGAATTCGCTGACGAAGGCCGAGGGCGGGAGAATCACGACGTCATCGAAACGCTCCCATTTCTTGGGAACGTCAGATGGAAGAGGAACATTCTCTGAAACTCCACTTTGAATCAATAGATTCCTGATACCCTCCTCCAAATTAGAGTGAGGGTCGAAACGAGCCATGAGTGGTCGGGAAGGCGCGATGATAAAGACGGTCACCCCTCTGAACAGTACTGTGGGGGCGAAAACCACTTCTGTTTTTCTGGTCGTCATAATGGCCATATCGACGGTTAGTGCAGACCCCCCACCCGGTTCGCCGGAGGTTCAGAATTCAGTTTGCGACACTAATGCAACCCCTGGGGAAATTTGCGACGACTATGACTCAAATCTGGATGGAAGCATAGGCCCAGATTGGTCACAAATCGCAGTTCAGCTGTCCATGGAAAGTGCGAGTGAGATTGAGATAGAGATATTTGTTGCAATGCATGAGGTAAGCAGAACACAACTCGGTCTACAAGAAGTAGATCTCGAAGGCGACTCAGGACCTGAGGACGGAATTCCAGCCGACCATATCAGGAATTTCTTCGATGAAGAAACAGGCGATGGGAGAACTGTAAGCGACAGGATGTTCGACGAGGTAGATCGAATGGTCGCAAATGTTCTTGGCGAGAATTTCGAATCTATAGGCCAGCCAGTTACGAACACAGTCAGCATCGTACCGAGAACACTTTCATCGAATCTGCAATGCACCGCAGATTCATCAATCGATTCTGCTGATGAAGACGAATTCAGGGACAACGATCCATTCTGGCCCCCCATATGTGTTAGATCGGCACTCTCAGTGACAATCAATGCCTCCTCAATCGGTATGGATGAAACCAGAGGGAATCTCGATAGAACCTTACTCGGACTCTTGATAATGGGCGCCTCGGTAGATCTCGAATTCGACCTTCTAGTCGAGCCGGGCCAGTCCCTAGAGATGTCCCTCATCCCTCCACCATATGCTGAAGTAACTTCGGCAAGGCAAGGCACATCTATTGTAAGCCAAGACATCGCTGATTTCAGAACACAAAGATTTGCCGTCATTGACAAGGACAGAATCGGAGAAAACTCGCTCCAACCAGCATCTCCTTTGACATTGGATGCAACAATTCGACACCTTCCCGACGAAACGCCTACCGTCGATTTGAGCCAGACAGACGAACCAGGGCTATCCATCAACCTAGTCGTTGATGCAGTTGATACATCTAGAGCCAGATTCGGCTTAGATATCGCCCTGCACCACTTGGACTCTTCAACTTTAGAGGCATGGTCAATCGATATTGAGCAGGACGGAGTCGATGTTCCATGGGTCACTGCTGATGGACTTCGACTTCTAGATGAGGAAACAGACGTAGGGTTGAACCAAGTCATAAACGGCATACCGATGGATGAGATATCCGAATCTCTCAGCGAAGTCCTTGGAAACGATATACAACTGGAGACACCATTCTTTTCTCAGACCAATGAAACTGGCGGACTCGAGTTCATCCACACACCGGGCTCAACTTGTTCAGAGACGTCCCCTTCTCGCTATTGCCTAGTTGGGCCCAATTCGATGGGCACGACATATCCAATCCTAATGTCCGCATACAGTAACCCCGCTCCAATCGAACTCTCGAAGACTTTCGAACGTCTTCTGGAGAATAGTGGCATGGACGTTGCACAGATTGACATTTCTGCATTCACAGACGAAGATCTTGCAAGAATGATGTCAGTGCTATCAGTTGACCTCTCTCATGATGTCGGTTGGATAGCAGGAAGCCTTCCAGACATACTCCCCGATTCAGATTTGCAAATACGCATAGATCTTCCAAGCTGGGTCAGATCGACCAGTGGAAATCCGTCAAACCTCATTCTCGATGTCTCTGAGGGAGACGCTATCCAACAAATTAGCGTTGAAGGAACCAGACAATTCGATTGGAGGCATGCAATATGCATGAATTCAACCCCCTGTACGGATGATAGCCAAGACGTGATTTGCAAATCCTCACAGTCCACATGTGTCGCGGCAACTATCGACTTCAGTATAGAAAGCATATCCATTCGAGAACTGTCCTCCTCAGCAATAGTTGACTTTGACCTTCGCTTCACCATAGACCTCTACAGAGTCGATGTGGACTTCGGGATAGAGGGGGTAGAAATTTCTCCAATGCCTTCTGATCTGATGAGACACGTCGTTAGCGTAGGAGATAGGGCTGAGGGCGGTATATTGAATGGGACTGAATTCAAGCGAATCGACTCCCCGTTTCCCAATGACAATCACCCAATAGATCTCGACATATCCAATGAGGGCTTGCAAGACCTAGCAGACGAGATGACGAACAGAATCCGTTTGCAGATGATTGAATTGAGCAAAGAAGAGGGCTCTGAAGTTGAATTAGGAACTCTAGGCTCTGTCACTCCAATAATCGATCTCTCAGACGCCCCTCTTGATCTCTTTGTCGATAGATTCGAGTCATTGCAGTCGCCAGAACTATCTGATCAACAACCACTTCAAATCGGCGGCTCTATGTCCGACGCTCAAGTCAGAATTTCGCTTAATGACGATGAACTCGGAATCAGAGTGGCTGAGCAGACCGCATTTGGGAGGTTCATATCCACAATCAGAAATTCTATCTCACCAGAGATAAGCATGGACGGTATAGGGCCATTCTCAGGAGCAGTCAACGTCGTCCCCTTGGATGAGGAAACTGAACTTGGAACAATCAGACCAGTAGTAATCGAACGCATCAAACTCCCTAAATCGATAGATGTCCTTGTGTTTGAGAGCAGTATGCAAAGAGCATTCATAGAAAGATCAGGAGAACATACGACCCTTGTCTATCTGACTCCAGTCTTCGACTGCGAAGATGCGGAAGAACAATCTCCATGTGAGACGAAGAAAGACACTGTAGAACTCTCAATCATGATATCTTGGTCACTAGTTCTAACAGAGGCTGTCCCCTATCTAATCGGGATTTCAGTAATCCTTGGTTTACTAGTTTGGAGGAGGCGTGTAAAGCGCATAATGAAGCGAAGAAAGAAAGCGGATACGCTTGAGAAAGCAACCATGGAATGGATTGAATCGGTTGCCTAGTTGGCTAGTATTTGTTGAACGATTCCTGAACCCTTTTAGCAAGCTCTCTTCCTATCCCCTGGATGGCTTTTAACTCATCCACACTGGCATGCTCTATGCCTTGAATTCCACCGAAATGCCTCAGAAGGGTCTGAATTTTTTTTTGCCCCGAGCCCCTCAACGTTCTCTAGAGGATTCCTCAGACTTCCTTTCGATCTCTTTTTCCGATGATAGGAATTAACGAATCGATGTGCCTCATCTCTCGCATGAACAATCATCCGACCCTTTCTATCTAGAACAAACTCCCTTCCGTCTTCTGTGAATACTGTCTCCTCCCTCTTCGCCAGAGCGATTACAGGGAAAACACCAGTTAAATCATGAGAATCGAGCATTTTCAGAACAGCAGATAAGTGTGTCTTTCCACCGTCCAAGATAACCAAATCCGGCCATTCATCCTGATGTTTCAACCAACGTTCCACAATTCCGGTCATCATTCGAAGATCATCCGCAGCCTCGTCTTTTACACGATAGGTTCGATATTCTGACTTTTCAGGACGACCATTCCTGAATACAACGGACGCCCCTACTCGAGACTCTCCAAGAAGCTGCGCCATGTCGAAGCATACAACATGATTCAGGCCGCTCATTCCAAGCAATTTTGCTGCATCCTCGGCGGCTTGATGTTCTATCTTTCCTGAAGATCTACTCTTTGCACGCTCAACGTGCATCTCAGCATTCCGATCAGCCAAACGTCTGAGTTTTGCAAGCTTCCCTCTTTCTGGAACACGGACTTCCACAGTAGCACCACGTCTTTCACGCAACCATTCTTTGAGGTCCTCGCTGAGGTTCTTCGGTGTAAGGAGAATCTTTGGGGGCCTCTGGCTAGAATAATGCTCTGCAACAAGCAATGACACCGACTCCCCAATATCTCCTCTGTGTATCATTGGGTAGGTAACCTGCCCTTGGATTACTCCTTCATCGGCTTGTATGATCACTGCGTTACCAAAATCTCCTCTGGATGCGAATCCTATCGCGTGTACCTCGGTATAGAATCGGCTGCGTATGATTTGATCTGAAATTGTTTTTTGGATGACTGCTATCATATCTCTGAAACTTGCAGCTTTCTCATACTGCATGGTCTCTGAAGCGATATCCATTTTTCTTTGAAGACCTTTGATTATGGAGGCAGCATCGCCATCAAGGACACTTTCTACCACTCTGACCCTGTCGATGTAGCCTTCGAGTCCCCCTTGATCATCATAACCAAACGGTAGATTGTCCCGCTCATCCCGTATGCCGAAGTGCCTCCTGAGCAGTTTTATGACTCTCTTAGCTGCACCAGCATCTGGAAAAGGGCCCCATATCTTCGATCCTTTCGGCGGTCTCCTTGTGTAAATGATGCGAGGATATTCGTGTTTTGTGATGGCGATAAATGGGTATGATTTGTCATCCTTGAACATTGAATTGTATCTTGGTTTGTGCTTCCTGATCAACTGCTTCTCAAGCACAAGGGCCTCACTAGGGCTCCCTGTAACGATGAAATCAACTTCATCAGAACTTGAGACCAATTGTGGGATCATCGCCCTATCTGGATTTGGCGAGAAATATGAGCGAACCCTGCTCTTGATACTCGTTGCCTTCCCAACATAGAGAACCCTGCCTGAATCGGTCCTGAAAAGATAGACACCAGGAGCNTCTGGAAGATTGAGATCGCGAGGNTCGAGTGGCATCTTCGATACCTCCTCCTAGGCCAAGGGCCATGAAGTGATGGCTTNACCCCCGCTATGTGCTGACGGGGCCCGAGGAGAGGTTGTTGACCGCTCTTGCGAGTGTAGAGGTGGATAGAAATCTACGTCGTGACTTCCCNCCAGCACTCTCATTGCCGGCCTTAGCAATGGAACTAGGAGTGGTCCGCTCGGCTCTCCACGTGCCGGCGGCCGCCCTCGAGTCAAAGGGNTTNATCCAATCAATCAAGAGCAATGTGATTGGAGCCACAAGGAGAAGNACGGTCCTTTTGTTGACNAAAGAAGGACTAGAATTAGCAAACGACATGGGNGTCCTACATNACAACGGCCAAAGTGCACCAGTTGCATTCGGAAGATCGAGTGATATCGAGGCTCTTCGGAGCATNCTCTCCGAGCCTGGAATTGTGACNCTTACTGGACTACCNGGAATNGGNAAGACAACTCTTNCTCGGGCTGTTACGTATGGTCTGGAGAAAGAAGGAAGGAGATTCNGGTGGTGCACGGCTAACGCGGCAACNGATCTCGATCTGATCATGAAATCATGGACAAAATTTTNCTTCAACGAGTCCCCAAAACTNTCCGCATCAAGACTTGAAGAGGATTTTATCTATGTTCTCGATGAGGCACAGGAGATACANCGAAGACATGCGGAATCAATCAAATCTATGATTCAGAATGCATCTCAAGCGACTNTATTGGTCATAACGAGAACCCCCAGTATCTTCTCAACGATTCCTTCTGCTACCAGATACCCATTGGAAGGAGTAGATATCGAGGCTGCGTCCAAAATATCCCCCCATCTGGAAAAGAAACGCGCCACACAGATAGCCATCGCTCTCGGAGGGCACCCTCTGGCAATCGAGATGTGGAGGGAGGGCGATGACCTCCCCACACCCGAAACNCCAATNGCTGAGTTTGTGACTTCTACTGTGCTGAGCAGACTGAGTATATCCGCCGTACAAGGACTTGACAAATTATCATTGGAACCATTCCCCATCCAGAGGAACTATTCCCTTTCCGATCAAACTGTGGATGACCTGGATGAGGCAGCTATCCTGAAATGGGGCGAGTCTGGTTTTGAAGCGCATCATCTCATCAGGAATGTACGTTCAGCCGCTATGGATGACAATACAAGAACTTCAATACACGCCAATCTAGCCGCTCATTGGTCCNCNATCCAAGATCATGAAGCACGGGCATTCGAAATGCATCACAGAATTGCTTCGGGGCAAAGCCTTGATCTTGAACTTGCAAACGTTGTCTCTGAGGAATCCGAATCTGCCATAGCAGCGACATTACTCAGCGACGCNTTAGAAAGAGAGGATAGGGAGGATTTGCGAATACTCGCTGCAANTCTAGCGATTTCAAGAGGAGAAACGAATACAGCAAGAAAAATAGCAAGCGATATCGAGGAAGGTCCAGATCGTTGGAAAATAGATCTCGAATGTGCTCGTATGAGNGGAGATGATAACGAGTGTTCTAGAATTGAGAAATTACTTCTCGATCGACTCCCTGACTNTGAAAGAGCAAGCATATTGGTTAGGGGTGCAATANCAATGCATGATGATCGCTTACCCGGGCCTTTAGATCCAGAGTTAGCAATCAGGTTGACTAAAAGGCTAGATNAAACAGAGGAGATATCATCCGAAATGAGCCCTTCTCTTACGGCTTCAACCTTAATTCTTCGATATATCATTGCTTCAGGTTCCAGCGATGTAATCCAAGCAGCCTCTCTCAGGTCATCAATTGTCGAAATTCTCGGCGAGGGCCACCCCCGATTAGAAGAGATAGATTTGAAAATTACATTACGGCCTTGGAACGATATCTCAGAATCGAGGCTCTTNGAATCTATTCAGGGCACAGCNGGAAGGNACGCGNGACTCAAGAAGATTCACTGGGGGCTCGACTNATCTTCCTCTGATATACCTCAATGGCTCATCAACGCTCATGATGCTGAATTTAAAATCGAGGAGGATATGAATAGGCCTGAGCATAGGAGAATNGATGCATTTGCATGGTATTGGAGCGGGGCTATNCACTCCGATGATCGGATACGACTATGGGCAGAGGCAGCCCGNAGACTCCGAGCGGCAGGTTGTGTGAAAGCTGCTTCACAAGTTCTGGATGAAATCCATGCGGAGATTAGATCTCGGCACCGATNAGCGTTCGTGTATCGGTAATGCCNTCGATTGCACGAATATCTCCGATGACTATCTTTGTAATTCTGGACTCATCACNCGCTTCTACCTTGACTAGGAGATCATGACTTCCAAAGACAACCCATCGGCCGGATACACCGTCTATCGAGTCCAATGCATTCCTGACGGAAATCTCACTACCGGGTTCAGTAGTTATGAGCACGAAACCTACAGACATAGTCACACCTCAGCAGATATCAGAGTTTCAGTCTTCAACACGCCTGGTATTGCACGCATTTCTTCAATCAGGAATCTAGTCATGGCCCGAGAATCTTCAAAATCAACCCTTGCAACGAGGTCATACTCCCCATAAACGGAGTGGGTTTCTACAACAGAGTCCATCTGAAGGAGGCTCGCATAAACATCTCTCTCCTTCATTGGAAGGGCTTTGATTAGAACAAACGCAGTCTCGATACAAATCCCCTCGAATCATCGGGATGAAAGTCCGTTTATCATGCCTCCCTAAATTTTGTACAGTGTACATAGCATGGCAAAGCATACAACGATACCATGCTGTAATCAGGTAGTGAGAGTGCGAGCGGAGGCGAATCGGACCCGTCGATGGGCTCTCTTCATAATGGCAATAATGGTACTTTCTTTGACCCCAACGGTCACTTCTTCAACCACAGTTGTTGTATGGTCTGGAATCGTAAATTTACCAGACGGAGCGGTGATCGATGATGATCAAGTGGTACAAGTACAACCGGGAACGGAAATAAGAATCGGAGAGGGGGAATCGATTGATGTCGATGGAAGACTCTCAGTTTTAGGAACAGAAAACCAGCAAGTCACTGTGAATTCAATCGATGGTAAGCATGACGGCATACATTTCACCTCTGTCAGCCGAGGCCTCGGGTCATCGATTTCACACTTAAAAATTGAAAATGCTTCACGAGGAATAATAATCGTTGATTCTGACCCAATAATGAACAATATCACAATTCTAAATGCTGATTTCGTGGCAGTCGATCTATTCTCATCTGCGAATCCACAAATCACTAATTTGACTATCCAGGGAGGCGGACAAGACGTACATGGGATATCTGGGACATGGCGATATGGTATCGGCCTATCATTGGGAAGTGGAAGCGCTCCCCTAGTAGACGGCTTACTGGCTGACAGTCTAGTCACTCGAGCACTCAATGTATGGGGCGGTTCTGGCGGAGTGATCAGAGATCTATCAATCACTAATGTCAGTGGAGCAACTCTTGCTGTTTCTTCAGGAATATGGGTTGAAGATTCCGTTTTGTTGATATCAGACACAGAGATAGAGAAATCGGATAATGGGATTTTCGTACGTCACATATCTGAGGGATTCACGACACGCCCTACTTTGGAGAATATCACCGTCTCCAATTCGAAGTATCGTGGAATCATGGTTGAACAGTACAATCGATCTAAATGGAATGATTTGAATGTGAATGCAATTATCAGGAATGCTACTGTTTCGGGAACTGGGGGGCCCGACTCAGAAACACAGGGCTTCGCCACTGCAGCTGTTGAACTAAACACCAGTGGCGCATTTATCGAAGGTTTGAATCTAGTTTCGAATTACGCTACAGGACTTAAGGCATACATGATTGATGGCACATCTGTATTCAGAGACATCACATCTTCCGATGATGGCTCAAGAAATCCCGGATCAGGCCCGGGGGAAAAGGCCGGCATCTATCTCAGAAGTGCTAGCTGGCCTGTAACCTTGGATGACATTAGCGTGACGGGCGCGCAGGGTTCTGGAATCCTACTTTGGAAGGGAGGGGCAGCTGGATACAATTGGACAACCACTCAGAATGGTGGCGTAGGTATCGATGTCAGAGAGTTCCATCCAGAGGTAGTGGGACTCACATCCTCGATGAATCAACTCTCTGGTGTACGAATCATGGATTCATCCAATGTTTGGATAGAGGATGCTCTTACTTCAGGAAATGGCGCTATTGCGACGATAAATTCAGAGGGAGCAGGATTTTCATTTATCCGTTCAAACGATTTTATCAGTTCGGGTAAGAATGTGAGTTGTGTAAACTGCACATCCAATGGGGATGCAGTGGGTTTTTCCATAGTCGATAGCATAGATTTGCAGCTGATTGGAATCCGCTCTGTTTCCCCGTTATCCGGACTTGCAATATCTGGAGATGGGGCCAACCTTCAGAGAAATGGTCCAATTTTAATCCACGGAGCAGATTTGCAGACAGATTCAATCAGTCCTGCTGTCGTAATGCAGTCAATCGACGCCCATCTTCTTGATGTATCGATATCCGGTATCTCTGGGGGGCTAGAGTGGTCTCCCTCTAGTCCATCAGAATCGAGTATGATCAACAGTCAGATCACAGGAACTAGCGGATGTGCCTCATTCTCGGGATTCGAATCTATGGTTATCAGGAATGTAATCTTTAATTGCACAACTCAAAATCAGCCTTCATTCCATTCAACAACCGTATCTCTGAGTGATGTCGAATTAATCGGACCATCTTCTCTAAATCTCTCATCAGGAAGTATCGTGAATTGGATTTCTTCCTCGCCCATTACCGAGCCATCATCAGACGATGATGACGATCTGCTAAACATCTCCTGGATGATTCAAGCAGAGGCAGTCAATCAGAACGGATATGGGATACCATATGCAGACTTGAACCTCTCATTTGATTCACTTCAGCAAGACCAGAACCTAGTCCTACCCTATTCTGGTAGGTCAAATATCGGCCCGTATGTGGGTCGAACCTGGAATAACAGTGCAGGCTGGTCTCCTGTAGCCAGTGTACAGGGCGCTTGCTCCTACGATGGCCACAGTAACTCGACGAATACCATGCTTCTCAATCAAGATATTTCGATGGTATGTGAAATTGATTTACCCAATCAACCCCCATTCATTGTCTGGGACTCACCACTGGATGGATCGGTATTCGGGAGCTCAGACGAGATCATACTGAATGCCACTCATTCATGGGATATGGATGACGACCCACTCACATACTTATGGTCAAGTTCGATTGATGGTATCCTAGCGGGACCATCCACAGTATCGTCGTATATAACAGCGAATAGTGGACAGGAGGCCGCTCCAAATCTAAGTGACGGCCAACATACAATCACTCTCGAAGTCTGTGACTCGACAGGCCTGTGTTCAATCGAACAACGTTCAATCGAATTACTCAACCTCCCGCCCTCTGTAACTGTCGAAGCATCTCCTCAAATCTCTCCATTCGGAGTCATGAGTCTCGGTATGACAAGAAATGCGACCGTCGACTTATCTGGGACTTATGACCCAGAAGACGACTCTCTCCAGTGTTGGATTCGAACCAGCTACGGTGGGAACATATCTCTCAGCCCGCCATGTAATTCGGTCTTCTCGGTCGGCTTTGATCCATCGGAAGATGCATTCACCGCAACAGTATCCGTGTACGACGGCTCAAACCAGCCAGTCTCATGGACCTTTACCGTCGATCATTTCAATGAGTTGCCTGAGATAAATCACTCAATCACTCGATTAGGAACAACATCTGAAGATATGCTGGATATAAGCTTCGAAGGAACCTTTGATCCCGAAGGAGATACTCTGCATCTTTCAATAGAATCTAATTTGGACGGAATCATATGGTCTGGAATTGAGGTGTCTGATGGCAACTCGTGGCAAGGACGACTTTCGAAGGGTTTGCACCTGCTAACGTTGAGTGCATGGGACAATAGCCCGGAGAACACGGGCCGGAAGTCGTACGATCAGGTAGAAATTGAAGTCACTAATTCAAACCCAAGATCCGTAATTGCATTTCCTCACGAGGGTTACGCGACAGACTCTTCAAATCTGATTGGATTCAGTGCAACAGGATCAGGAGATCAAGATTTACACTGTTTAGAACTCCCTCAAGAGGGGTGGGGCTTACTATGCTCCACAAGAGAGTCTTCAAATGATTTAGTCAGCGTCATGTGGAATCTCAATGGCCAATTGGAACCGCTTTCAACCGAATGGAGCTTCCAATCGCGGCTTCCAGAGGGAAATCATCTCATATCTCTCACCGTGGATGATGGATTAGGAAATCCTGCATATTCATTTGTTAATGTCACTGTTTCCCCCTCTGCCCCTGTTATAGTGATAGATAGCCCAGAAGACGGAGCATCTTCAAAATCAAACGAGAAAGTAGTCTTCGATCTTCGCAACTCGTTTGATATGGATGCAAATCCCTTCTCTATGACGATTTATTCTGATGTGTTGGAAACTCCCATATTACAAGGAGTAAATCCCAATCAAATTCATGAAAGACATCTTTCAACGGGACAGCATAATCTCACAATCATCCTGGAGGATTCCACAGGACTCTCAAGAACCAGTGAAATGTCTTTACAAATTCTTCCAAGCGCTCCCGTCGTAACCATAGCATCCCCCCAAGATGGACGCTTCTTCCCCCCTGGCGATCGAGTTCTGCTCGACTCCACGGGGACCGTGGACTATGATGGCGATCTATTACTCTTGGAATGGACTCTTGCTGATGGAACAACTCTTGGTTCCGACCCTATTATAGAGGCCAATCTACCACCTGGGCAGCATGTTATCGTACTAACCGCGAAAGACTCTAGAGGAGCATCTGATCAAGACTCCATCTCAATAATGGTGGGTTCGAGTGCCCCATTCCTCTCTTCTCTTTCAGTTTCTCCAGACAGTCTGAACAGCGAACAGGCCCAGACGATAAGGATACAAGTATCCCTAGTCGATCTTGATGGAACATCTGAGCAGGTATCAGCTGTGATAACAGTTTCAGGAAACCCCACCGTGATCGAATTGAACGATGACGGGGCATTTGGAGATTCAGTGCCTGATGACGGGGTTTGGACAAGGAATGTCCAAGTGTCGCCTGATGATAGTGATTGGATGAGAATCGACGTATGGGCCAGAGATGGCGACACCGTAAGTCCGACGCTTACAGTCACTATCCCGATAGAGGATGATGATTCGGATTCAGAAATAATTCAGAGCATTCTGACATGGGGTGCTGCGGCAGTGGCCCTTCTTGGGGTAATCGGCTTGGCCGTCAGTCGTTCAAGACGAGCCTCTACGTTAGCAGACATAGAAATGATCGAATCATGGGGCGGATTTACTTCTAATCCGGATGATGAAGCGTTCGAATAGTCAGATATCGTCAAGACCCCATGGAGTCCTTTCCCTGGTTAGCCCCATTCTAAGGGTGAACAGTGACAAAAGGTTGCCAAGCCCGTCTCTCCATGTGTTAATTTCAGCATCGCCAACTCTCGACCTGTATGGCACGCTAATCTCTCTTCTTCGGTTGCTTGCTAATTTCGTCATACACCGAATCTTGAACTCTTGAGACATCGCCATTCCGTCGTGCTTGGGACGGAGATCCTTGCGATCAAGAATGCTACGTCTGAAGACCCACATACCGCTCTGTGAATCTGAAATGGGTGCGAAGAAGAGAAGCCTGGTAAAGAAGGTGAGAGTCTTATTCCCGAGACTATGGAGCATCGACATAGAGCCATCCTCTGCCTTTGAGAGCCTGTCGCACGTGATAAAATCCAAATCCTCGTCAATCAGCATCTTGACTAGAGAAGGAATCTCTTCTCCAGGATATGTGCAGTCAGCATCCATTGTCACAATTATGTCCGCATCAGAGAGAGCAAATCCTGTTCTGTAGGCCCGTCCATACCCTTTCCTCTCCTCCAAGTGAACCCTGGCACCCACATTCTCTGCCAACTCTCTTGTTTTGTCTTTTGAGTTTCCATCCACAACTATGAATCCAAGCTCACGACACCATTTTCCAGTGGGTACTGATTTGATTGTATCAACAATGGCTGCTTCTTCGTTCCTCGTCGGTATAACAACATCGACGCGCACGTCTACGCTGTCGTCGGCCATGCCCCTTCCACTGATTTCTCCCACTTAACGACTAGTGGTGACCTCTATGCCGGCGAACACTTCATTTCTTCACGCCTTGAGTCAGTGGTATGAGTGGCGACACGCGGCTAGGTACAAGCGGACTCAGATTGCGCACTGCGACCAACTTGGCCGTCTTGCTGTTCGTCGTAATAATCGCTATCAAGCAACTCTCAACAATCATTCAGCCAATGGTTGTAGCTATATTCCTGTTTTTCGCAATACGCCCCCCTGCATCATGGCTTGAAGATAGATTCGGGCATCCACTGTTGTCGTATAGCGCAATCTTAGTCACTTTCCTCGGAGGCATACTTCTTGTTAGTCAGATACTATACTCCAGTCTATCTGAATTCTCAAGCGAGGTTGACAGTCTATCGCCCATATTCAACGAACGAATCGAGCAGTTGGAAGGGGTAGAATTCTACGGGTATAGCATTGATCTTGCTGGTTTGAAAACAGTGGTATCAATTGAAGAGATCAATCGTCTAGTAACTGAGTTCATAGGCTCTCTAGCTTCATTCACTGCGAATCTTCTAACTGTCCTGATTTTCTTGGCTTTCATCATCCTAGAAGCCGAATCCCTTCCAAGAAGAATCATGGCCGCCTTCCCCGATGAATCGGCACGCTTCGACAATATTGCCAGTAAGGCGGAGCGAAACATCAACGTATACATCAAAACAAAGGCAACCGTCGCTTTCGGACAGGCAGTCATTGCAGGTGTTGCATTGACCTTATTCGACATACCCGGGGCATTCATCTGGGCTTTCTTGGTGTTCCTTCTAGATTTCATACCCTATCTCGGCGCGCTTCTTTCATTCATACCACCAGTCATTCTTGCATTCATCATACTGGAACCAGCCGGTTTCCTAGCAGTCGTGTTCATCCTAGTTGCAAATCAACAGCTTTGGGGGAGCATCGTGGAACCCCAGTTAGCCGGACAGAGGTTGGATATGTCGCCCATAGTCCTGCTGTCCTTGGTGGCTTTCTGGTATTGGGCGTGGGGTCTCACGGGAATGATCCTCGGCGTACCACTGGCCGTCATAATGAAGATTCTGCTCGAGTCAGATGAGCGTACACTCCCAATTGCAATTATGCTATCGAGAAATCCACCATCATCTGTGGACGACAACGATCATGTTTCCATCAGTCGAGACTCTGAGCAGTGACGATTCCGAGACATTGTGTAACCCTCTTGTCGAGAGTGAGAAAAACTCGTCTTCGATCGACCACCTTCCACCTTTTAGGGTAACAGATTTACAAGGCTCAAGAGCAAAAACTGAGAATTGTTTTCCAGGTTCAATATCGATCAAAAAATCAATACAACCAGGAGCAACTCTATGACTCACAGTTTGACTGGAGTGAAGCCTCATTGTGACTTCATCCGGTGCCTCAACGACTGACCCCCATATCCCCAGTTGATGTCCTTCGCATCCGCCCTCTATCCCAATCACATCCATCTGATCATATCCTTTTTCGTACAGATATTGAATCGCCTTTGAAAAATCACTGGACTCCTGATTTTTCAATTTAATCTTCTCAACTCCTTCATGTGAATCTTCTATTGAATCTAAATCGCCGAGAATAAGGTCAACTTGGACGCCAGCCCTTTGTGCCCGGTCACTGCCTCCGTCGATTCCCACTATCAGGTCGGCTTCAGAGATAATCGATCTCCGAATATCCTCAGATGGCCCATTGGAGTTAAGCCACAACACAGCGCGCATTACCTAGACCTCGATACGTATTTTCCATCAACGACGAGGGCCTTACCATCAATCTCAATCGTTGGTTCGATGAGGAGCCCCCTGACATTGTTGGTAACATTTGCAGAGCCACCAAGACCCACATTATTGCCAAACGCAAACATAGCACCCCCTCTCCAGCATTGGTCTTCAAGAAGACCGAGACCCCTCTTGGCCCTTGGATTCATGCCGAAACTGAACTCTGAGAAGGTTCTGACAAGATGCCCCCTGCCCGATCGCATTCCCTCCGATGCCAATTCGAATTCTGATTCAATGTCTGCAGAAATAGAATCACCCGTTGCAGATGATAACAACCCGTCTTTGATCACAATCTGCAGCGGCTTCTCAAGCTCATTGCCTTCCCATGACCCATCGAGAATGAGCCTTCCTTGGGCAGTGCCCTCCTTGGGCATGACAAATACTCTCCCAGCAGGCAGATTTGTGACTTGCCCCGGACGGGTGCAAATACCTGTATCCTCTAGTATCCATCTACTTCCCGATTGGAAGCGTAAATCAGTTCCAAGCGAACTTGTGACTCTGACTTCACGCGCTCTTCGAAGCCTGGAACCCATACTCGAGATTTCAGTCGCCATTGCGTTGTGATCCGCTGTAAATCCGCCTTTGGCAAATGACTCAACCCCAACTCCTGGAATTGATGCTATTCTTGCACCCTCTCTTGAGGCCGCAGCCCTTGCCCTAGTGTGTGTCATCGACTTCGTGGTCAGGAGGAATATCACGTCCTGCCTCTTCATCAGATCGGATACCGGGGAAGGCGGCTCAATCCCTTGCTCTTCGAGTTCCGGCATCATCATCATTAGTACTCTTGAAGTCACTTCAGAAGACGCCTCATACACCGCTCTTGCAATCTTAGTCGTCTTGGTGTCGGTTACGATAAGCACGTTCTCATGCTCTCTAACCTCCATGCAGGAATGAATTACTGTCCTCGCAGATATCAGCAAGTCTTCCTCACTAACATCCATTCCACTTGATTCAGCCATGCTCGCAATACCTCCGATACAACGTTGGCTCACGGTCGACCTTGGTAAAACGTCTGTATCAAAATACACTAAATTCATCAAATCATAATACCAAGTTGTTCATATCCTCCAAGTTCCTAGTTATTCCTATGAAGCGCATCTCGACAATCGCCGTGATACTCGCTCTTATGATGCAAGGATGTCTCGCATCGGTGGATTCTGATGATGGAATATGGCCCTCTGATGACGATTATCCTAGACTCGAATTATCAGAAAAATCCAGATCCAGCGCCGTGCTTCAAAATTTCAATGACTGTGACTCATTGCTACAGACACTCCAACAGAACCTCCTAGATGAGATGGCCGTAAGGCTCGATCAGGAATCTTACTGGCACTGGGCTAACCCAATCCTACGGGATTTCGGAGGATTCCCGTTTGACGATGCCATGGCGGAAGGAGCAGACACCGCTCTGGACAGCAACACTGAATCATCTCCATCAAGGGAAGGCGAGTATTCAGGAACCAATAACCAGGAATCTGGTGTAGATGAGGCGGATTTCCTGAAGACAGATGGTTTCCATACATACATGCTCAATGGACCACTATTGTTGATCATGGGAATACCTGAATTTGGCCAGATCAACCTCCTGAGTACGATGCAAATCGAAGGAAATCCGATGTCAATGATGATTGAAGGAGATACCATGGTGGTCGCCTCCTCCGTGTATGGATGGCAGCTAGAAGAAGGCCATCCCTTGATGCCCATCCTCACCAGGGAATACACCTATCCGAATTCTGATTATGTCTACAAACATTATCGATCTAATTTGGTAAAGTACTCAATCATCGATATAAGCGATAGAAATTCCCCCTCCATCCAACATGAGCTGTATCTGGAAGGAAACTACAACACTGCTCGCTTGGTAGACGGCACAGTACGAAGTATTACCCATGCACAGATGGATGTCTGGGGTCTGGAGTATTACGTTACTCTTCCAGACGAATACTGGTCCATTGAAGATGTGTATGAGCGAATGGACGTCTGGAATTCTTCTCTTCTACAGACATTGTCCGATAATCGTGATAGAATCCTGATGCTAACACTCGAAGATCTTCTCCCTCAGAGATATGTAATGGACGGGGACAATGTGATCACTCTACCATATTCTGTTAGTGAATGCAACGAGTATGCGGCATCGTCCGACAGCGTGGCCCGGGGCTTCTTATCCATTACAACCTTCGACATATCAAACGATTATGTGTCCATGGAGGTCGATCATATAGCATCATCATGGGCCCACGTGTATGCTTCACCTGACGCGTTGGTTTTCGCTGAACCTGCAAATGACTGGTGGTGGTTTTGGGGCAACGACGAATATGAGGATGCAACTAATATCCACGTATTCGATATCTCCCAACCAGGAACAACATCCTATGTTGCGTCTGGCAGAGTATCTGGAACCGTTCAAGATCAGTTTTCAATATCCGAGTTTCAAGGGGTCGTCCGAGTTGCCTCGACTACCGATGTGTGGGGGCGTTGGTGGATATCGGATTCTATAGATTCGGAAACTGACGAACCCGTATTCACCGGTCCATCCAACAGAGTCACTATTCTAGAACCAACTTCATCTGGTGATTTAGATCAGATTGGCATAATCGAGGGAATAGCCGATGGAGAGAGAATATGGAGTGCCCGATTCATGGGAGACAGAGCATACCTCGTCACGTTCGAAACCATAGACCCTCTTTGGGTTCTAGACCTGTCTGATCCTGTCAACCCCATCATACTGGGTGAGTTGGAGGTTCCCGGAGTCTCAACATACATCCATCCTGTTGATGAGAACACCCTTCTGACAATCGGAATCGGACCGGGCGATGACGGTCTTGGACTCGATTGGTCCATGACTCAAATTTCACTCTTCGACGTCAGCGATCCAACGAATCCGACATTGGCTGACCCCCTGCCGATATCGCCAGTTTACGCGGATGATGACTGCCAAAATATCCGTACCTGCGGATGGTCATGGTCATGGTCGGAAGCAACATACGAACACAAGGCATTCACATATTGGGCGCCAGAAAACATGCTTGCAGTACCTCTATCCACTTATCGATACGTGTATGANGAAAACTACTATGACGGCGGCTATGAACACATTTCGATGCTAAAGTTGATTGANGTAGATACGGAAAATCTGAGCTTATCTGAACANGGNGAAATAGACCACTCATCGTTCTANAACGACGANGATGGACCNAATTGGTGGTTCTATAGCACCAGTATNCGNCGGTCGATATTCATGGGNGACTACATCTATGCATTCTCCACTCTGGGCGTAACAATCCACANNACCGCTGANCTGACTCANATGCAAGATATGCTAATCCCCGGATCGCACTATGTGGAAGATGTAGGGGAAGAAGAGTCTGAACAGGAGTCAAACGNGTCCTCGGGAGAAGATGAACCATGTCCNGATGGCTCTGAAGGAGATTCCTGNCAAGATTAGAATNGGTTGAACTTCAATACCCTTCCAGTAGAACCAGGTTCAGCCACAGATATCCCTTTTAGAGATCCNCCGACCTCTCGTCTGTGAACTATTTCTCCATCTACGATGGTGTATATNGGCCANCCNGTNAGCTCTCTTCCCGCATAGGGCGTCCATCCTACCTTTGTCCATGTATCTTCATCAGAGATGATNCGGTGNGTCTCCAGATCAACCAGTGTCAAATCAGCATCNTATCCTTCNATTATCGATCCNTTCTTCTCNACTCCGTAGACTTTTGCTGGCCCTTCACACATCCAATTCACTACGTCTNTGACACTACATTTCCCNCCNACTGCGTGAGTGAGCATCACAGGCAGNGATGTTTCAACCCCNGGCATTCCAGCCGGAGCTCTGGGGAAACCAGCTGATTTGGCTTCCAATGTATGCGGGGCATGGTCTGTCACAATNCAATCTATGGTGCCGTCTTTGAGNCGCTTCCAGAGGGTCTCCNTATCCTCTGTNTANCTGATTGGNGGATTCATCAGGGCTCTAACGCCNAGTTNTTCAACATCATCTTGGTCAAAGGTTAGNTGCTGGGTACAAACTTCGGTTGTGATNAAATCNCCTTTATTTCCNACTAACCAATCTGCTTCTGTNGCGCTGGTAAGATGNACGATATGTANTCGATGGTCATAATCGCGNGCCAGACCNGCCGCGCGCTTCGTNGCNANGAAAGCACACTCCACATCTCGNCATTCNGCATGAGCNGCAATATCCGTGCGATGTGCNTACTCGCTTATTCGAGTTTGGAGNCGANTNTCATCTTCCGCATGNGTTGCAATGATNCCTCCCGTATTNGAGAAGATATTTTCCAGATGCNTTTGNTCATGGACAAGCANATCTCCTGTNCTGCTCCCCATGAAAACCTTGATTCCACAAACNCCATCCATCCCTTCTACGTNNTGNAAATCNCNCACATTNTCCTTAGTCGCACCNACAAAGAAACCATGNTGAGTNACAGTNTTCTTCGCNGCCANGGCAATTTTTGCNTCGAGAGTTGCCCGATTAGTNGCATTGGGTATGTTATTTGGCATATCCANGAATGNAGTNACACCACCGGCAGCAGCAGCGCGACTCCCNCTCCGAAGATCTTCTTTTTCNGGCTGACCAGGCTCCCNGAAGTGNACATGTGGATCAATAACGCCCGGNAGTAGATGTAATCCCGTGGCATCGATAGTNTACTCGCCATTTTGCGGNTCTAAACCNCCNCCAGGCGCAATAGTGGCGATTGAACCATTAGTAACTCGAAGGTCNCCCCTTGTNACTCCATCAGGCAAAACTAACGATGCATTTTGAATCAGCATATGGCCGGTCATGTGTGGTTCCAATGTCACCGTAATGCAGCCATCACAATACTGTTTTCATTATGAGAATAACATTCTATCTCCCCGCTCGCTTCAAATAAGCGATNGCACAGCGAACAAGCAGCGGGTTGGAGTAGTCAGGTTATCTCGTCGGGCTCATAACCCGGAGACCGGTGGTTCAAATCCACCATCCGCTACCACATCCATTTCAAAGTGAACGTGAGTTGAAAGTGAATATTCGATAGACTCAGAGCCATCTNCATGTTGAAAAATACAATTCTAGTAAACAAGGGTCAATGCGTGTTTCATATACCCTCGTTGCTGAGAGAAGGATATGGCANCAAAGAAGACNACACAGAAAATCGAAGACGAAGAGATAGTAATCGATGCTGAAGATGAAGAACCAGGCATCGAAGATTTACCNGGCGTAGGGCCAGCAACTGCAGAGAAACTCAGAGAAGCAGGATTCGACGAACTCATGACTATTGCAGTCATGAGNCCGAAAGAACTCGGCGANCAAGCNGAATTAGGCGAAGCTGTNGCATCNAAAATAATTGCAGGNGCTAAGAAGATGGTAAATGTCGGTGGTTTCGTAAGNGGGGTNTCTCTTCTCGAACGCCGTTCNCAAGTCCAAAAATTGACATCTGGAGCCGCCGCTCTCGATGAACTNCTCGGAGGTGGTTTNGAGACCCAGGCNATTGTCGAGGTCTTCGGAGAGTTTGGCAGTGGNAAGACNCAGATAGGNCACCAACTCGCAGTCAATACGATCTTGCCAATTGCNCAAGGAGGATTTGATGGAGAAGTATTCTACATAGACACAGAAGACACATTCAGACCNGAAAGAATTGCTCANATGGCNGAAGGNGCGGGACTAGANCCTAATGCTGTATTGGACAGAATACATGTTGCNAGAGCATACAACTCTGCCCATCAGATGCTACTCGTNGACGAGATNAAGAGAATGTCGAAAAGCATCGATGTTAAGATGGTCATTGTNGATTCACTGACCAGCCATTTCCGAGCTGAGTACGTTGGGAGAGGNATGCTCGCAGACAGACAACAGAAATTGAACAAGCATCTCAAAGAACTCAAGCAACTTTCCGATGTGAACAACGCACTCGTACTTGTNACAAATCAGGTGATGTCGAATCCNGGNACAATGTGGGGAGATCCAACTAAGGCGATTGGNGGACATATTGTGGGNCATGCAAGCACATTCAGGCTTTACTTGCGTAAGTCAAAGGGCGGCAGGAGAATAGCCAGACTAATTGATAGCCCNAATCTTCCAGAGGGCGAAGCTGTATTCACAGTCACAGCAGAAGGAATCAGNGAGTAACCGGTNAAACAGAAAGCTCAGAGAGCGANTTTCTGACNGAACTTACGAGANTCCCAATATGCCNCTCNTCGAAACTCAACTCGATGTCTGCTGATTCAAAAAGATGAGGAAGCGTACGCGTATTNCCGAGNTTCATGGCATTCGCATAATCATTCAGAGCCTTCTCCGGATCNTCNAGCTGAGTCATCCANATTTGNAAAGCCCCAAGTTGAGCNATGCCGTATTCNATGTAGTAGAAAGGCGCCCCNAATAAGTGGCCTTGAGTNTGCCAAAAGAGNGCCTCGTCTTCTTCGAATCCATTCCAGTTTGTCNNNGGCCCATATTTCGCNCTAAGNTCAAGCCATGCTTNCGAGCGNTCCTCGCGTGTATGGTTTGGATTTGAGTACATCCAGTGTTGAAATGCATCAATTCTNCATATCCATGNGAGAAGNCCGATAATGGCCTCAAGATGCATCTTCCTCGCACGATCNGTNGTTTCTTTCGAGTCATAGAACTCNNCCCANTAGGGNTGAGTAAGAAGTTCCATTGACATCGAAGCAACCTCTGCAAATTCGATTGGATAGTTACGATCCTGTATGAGGTCATGATGACTGCAATACATCGTATGGAAAGCATGTCCAGCTTCATGAATCATGGTCTCTACATCNCCNTGCTGACCNGATGCATTCATGAAAATGAAAGGNAGTCCNGTTTTTTCCAAATTATANTGGTANCCCCCNGGGGCCTTNCCCTTCCTGCTGTCAAGATCCAGAACTTCNCCCTCAATCAGTCGATTGAACATTTCACCCAATTCAGGAGANAGCGAATNGAAGACNTTCGANGTGATTGATACCAAATCATCCACTTCTTCGAAAGGCTGTAGAGGGGGCCNTCCAAAAATATCGGGAGAATCTCCNGACTTCTCNTTAACGTCCCAGGGCATCAACTCATCGTANNCGAAACCATTTCGACGTTCTTCATTTATNCTGTGAATCAAAGGCATACAATGAATCTCTACAGCCTCATGAAACGCTAGACAATCTTTCGGAGTATAATCAAACCTCTCCATGGAACGGAATGCATAGTCNACATAGTTTTCAAATCCTGAATTAATGGCTATANTGTGCCTTATGCGGACTAAGTCGTCCATGATTTCAGATATTCTTTCNGAATCNATCATTCTNCTCTCTCTGATTTTCGTCCATGCCANACGTCGAATATCNCGATCATTNGATTCCANGAATTTTCTCATCTGAGGCATCGTACGCTCCATGCCNTCGAATTCNACAGTCATCGCACCAGTAATCTTCTGATATTCCGTNGATAGNCTCGTACATTCCACGGATAGGGGGATATTCTCTTCCCTGAATATNTCAATCGANTTCTGCATACTTCTNAGAATTAGNTCATAACGTTCTGGAAGGCTNCCTAGGAAGTCAAGGCNTGCTATTTTCAAATCGATCTTATTGGAAACCTCTGACATTTTTGGACGTANATTTTCNACGAATGACATGAAAGCAGATTGCTTCTCTTCGTTTTCAGTATCGCAAGTCATCCCGATGTACAATTTTGCACCGGCTTCCGAGACATGCTCTGCCATGTCGGATATATCTTTGAAAAGAGATTCCAAATCATCTGCATCTTCAATCGGACGCTCCAGAAGATTCGTCGTCACAGGCTCCAAATCATTCCATGAGGTGGCATTGAAATCATCTGCGAGAGGAAACATCTTCATTCCTCAATTGCGATGGGAGTAGGGTCCGATCGGAAGTGGCCCATCCTCTCTAGAATACTTTTGACGCTTCCATTTCTTGGCCGCTTCTTGAACCGTTTCTCTTATTTTTTCCAAGTCTGGATGTTCGGGATTCTCCTTTTCAATCCAGCAAGCGGAGCAATAGCGCACTCCAGCGTGATCAACATAGTTGCTAGGAGTGCAACCGACACTGCATACAGAGCATTTCCCATAGCCAAGGAATCTGGACATCGTACATCCCAGAACAGACTCACCTATCAGATTGACTGATTCAGTTAATGACTGAATTAGAAAGATGTACTATGAATGCCTCCTCAAGAGATACAAACTCACTCTCACCAACAGAACCCTTGATCTTTCTTAGGCCACTAATTGTTGGAATCGGACGTTCAGGAATCAATACCCCTCCTAGATGCCCAATCAATAACTCAGCATCGTCGCTGAGATCGTTGTAGTATTCCCGCGAGATATTCATTTCATGCAGTGGCGAACCATTCGACTCTTCAGGAAGATAGAACAGCCAAGCACGTGAATCTCCCTCGCCTAAACCCGAACGCTTGATTCCTTCAGTGATTTGTCTTGTCCCGCCAACAATTCTCATAAATTCTGTTTCAGGGCTTCTGGCCACACTTTCTCCACGGGATTCCAGCCTCCTAAGTGCCGTCCATGCTGACCAGGCATGATTCTCACTGGCAACGACTCCATCGCCTATCAAACCCCACCTTTCACTGGCCCTCCATTCATGCAGGGATCCAAGAAGGTCATGGATGATAATAGGTTCATGGAAGCGGATTCCCCATATTGGGAACCATGGAACCATGGTAGTCATGACGGTCCCAGAACGTCACTCAAAATCAAGCCTTGCCACTCATTCCTTTAATTTTTGAAGACGCCTCTTTCCTGATATTGGTGGCCAATTTGACACTCCAACCCTGGAGCGTAGATAGCTTGTTGATATCCGAATCAGTCATCGATGCAACATCGCTAACTGACTCCAGAGACAACTTCTCAATCATGTCCCTAGCCCTTGACCTACCAACTCCACGAATTGAAACCAGCTGAATTATGTCAGATCTACACCCATGTCTGATTCTGATTTGTACCTCCCCAAGAAGTTCAGTCAACGAATCAGCAATTGAACCACTATCCACAATACTCTCAGAAGACTCTGCAAGTATCCTGATTGACGACCGCATTAACCACTCCACACCATCTACTCGAGATCTAATATCTCCTGGTTGAACTCCCCACGAGGACTCTAGTTCACCCATCGATCGTTCCTCAATCCAATCTAATAGCATTGAAGTAGATTTAACTCGTTCAAGCTCCTCAGTAACATCAAGCGCAATGAGCCTTTCTCGATCATGGACACCTGATCGAATTTCCATATCCTCAAGCTCACTCCGCTTTACCCATAGCTTCTGAAAATCGGGCGTTGAAATCGCTAGATGGATGAGTGAGAACGGAGTAATCTGCCCTACATCATCGACACCTGAGAGAATGGCGCCAGCTCTAGACAGGCCATCAGATATTATCCGGCCTGAAATCGGATTGAGATACAGTCTTGCCACGGTTCTTCCAAGTCCTGTTGCCCGATACGTCATCGACAGGGATTCAGGTGACTCCGGCACTGTCCTTTCAACATCACTCGCACGACTGAATCCGAAGACAGCAGGTCCTTTTCTCGGACTTATTACGCGTCTTTCCAATGCTTCCCGTTGAATATTCTCAACTCTTACCAACCCTCCTGCAACCTTTGCCCAATCCGGAAGATCATCCCCCCAGTCTTCTTCCGACTCCTCTGAATATTCAATCTCAGATATTCTCTCAGCGACTTTACGATCTTCCCCAGTTCTTTCTATCATGCCATTGTCTGCCAACCATACGATTGACCGGTCGATCCTCGATTCCATCTCCTCTTTATCCAGGGAATCTGCAAGAAATGTTTGAGCTAGGAATGAGCCAAGTGCGAATCTGTCATTCAAACCCCCTGTCGCTATCAATGCCAACAGATGGGTCAATAGAGCCGGGTCTTCCTCAGCGATGGATGAATTAGGATTTGCAAGTTTGGAGACTATCGGCTCAATTCCTCCAAGTAAATATCGATCCACGATAAACTGCTCCTCATCTGAATTCTTGGCTAATATCATGCCTTCGCCATGAGGGTCATAACCGGGTCTACCAGCTCTCCCTAGCATCTGACGAACCTCGATTGCTCTGATCGGCATAGATCCCCCTGCAGCGGAATTCCATCTCCTATGATCCCTTATCACGACCCTTCTTGAAGGTAGATTCACTCCTTGTGCTAAGGTCGGAGTGGCCACAAGTGCCGTCAAATTACCCATTCTGAATGAATCTTCTATGATTCTCCTCTGTCGAGAGGAAAGTCCCGCGTGATGAAATCCAATTCCTCTTGAAACAGATTCAGCTAATGCCTTGCTCATAGTAGTCCCCTCGCTAGCACCAGTGACCGACTTCGAAATACTCTCCCAATTTTCTATTCGAGATCGTATACCTTCATTTCCTTCTCTTTCGGAAATACGCCTGATATGCTTAGATAATTCTCGAGCTTCTTTTTGTGCTGAAGCCCTTGAATTTACGAATATGAGAGTTTGCCCCCCTGTCTCCATCGCATCGAGTACCAATGCCCTAAGATTCTGATTGGGGTTGCCAGATATTTCTCTAGGTGAGGGCAGATCTCTCTCAACCATCCCATCTATTCTGTGAATCTTCAAATCTAGCCCATTCACAGTACCCGATTGAAGCTCTACGGGACGCCATTCAGATTTTACCAGATCAGCTTTGAGCCAATTCGCCACTGAATCTGAATTTCCAACAGTAGCAGACAGGGCTATGATTTGACATCCAGGCCTCTCATGCCTTATCCTGGCAATTATGATCTCGAGTGTAGGGCCTCTACCAGGGTCATCAAGAAGGTGGAACTCGTCAATCACGACCGCTTCCACATTATCTAGAAAATTTGGACGGGTTCGGATTAGAGAATCAAGACGCTCACTAGTACAGACAAGAACATCCCAGTCATGTAGAGAACCCATCTCCTCTCCTCTATCCCCAAGAGCAAGACTTGCTTTGAGTCCAACTCCTTCGCATAGCGCATGTATCTCTTCGTGTTTTTCGCTAGCCAATGCCTTCAGCGGAACCACATAGATGCCCCTTCCCCCCTCGCTCGAAATTACCTTCTGAAGCATGCATATGTGTGCAACTAGAGATTTCCCGCTTGCCGTAGGAATTGATAGCATCAGATTCCTGCCTGTCAGGCCATGTCTGAGGGCTTCCTCTTGAGGGGGGTAAAGAGAATCTATTCCGAGTACATTCTCAATCGAATCAGCCAGTCTGCTATCGATGCCGAGAGAGCGAACTCTGGCCTGCGAACCAACTTCCATTGTGACCATGCTTCAAGTCAGGGCGCTAAAGGATGCCGAATGTATGAGACATCTATTTTCAATCAAGACCATCTGTGAAATGCCGGATGGCCCTCTTTAACTGCAACAAAAAGTCCCTTGCCTTCCGCACATAGAATCCCATCTGCCTCGAGAGTCATCTCAATTTTCATCCGATCATCCCATTTCGATTCATCCACTGCTTTCGCCCTGATAACCAATTTTGAGTTTGAAGGAGTCGGCCTTCTTAGATTGACAGTGTAACTAGCAGTTACTGTGCATGGAGGCTCATCTAAACCATCTCTGTCCATGATTGCGATAGCAGCAGCCCAATTCCCGTGACAATCAAGCAGAGTCCCTATTATGCCACCATTTACCATGCCCGGAAATGCTTGATGCTCGGGCGAAGTGTCGAATTCCATTACGAGGCCATCTTCTGAACGAAAAGACCGAATTCTTAGGCCGTTTAAATTGGAAGGACCACAACCAAAGCAGATGCTGTTACTAGCATACCTTTCTTGAACAGACATGTCGCCTACATCACTCATATTCGATGTCTAAAAGAATACGAATTCAATCATTGCGGAACTAATCCTCCCTCAGTGCCACTTATCTCGGACCCCCACCTCCCATGGGCGTTGAGTGACGATTCTGGAACTAAGGATTCCAAAAAAGGAGTCAAACGCGCTTCGAAGAGGCGAAGATCCCCCTTGAAGGTGGTAAACCAGATACCGAAGAGGAGACGAAGAGAAATCGAAGACGCAACTGAAGAAAAATCTTCCAGCCCAGAGGCATGGTCTCGAAAATCTGGCCAGAAAAATCACAAGATCGAACGTAGAATGACCAAACCGGGCGTAGTCCGTACCGTACCATTCGACTTGATAGATACTGAGATTGGCGAATCTTGGTCGATACCAATAACCGTTGTTCATGGGGCTAGGCCGGGCCCGACAGTAACCCTTCTCGGAGCTGTGCATGGGAATGAATTGGTAGGCCCACAGGCACTCACCTTCCTTCAATCGAGCCAGATACTCGGGGAAGGTAAGGCGATTGATGCAGGAGTAATGGCAGGAACACTGAGGATAGTGCCGATCGTCAATCTCCCCGGTTACAGGAGGAGAACACGATATATTCCAGATGGAAGAGATTTGAATCGATTCTTCCCAGGTAGAGATGGAGGGAATACCACGCAGAGAATAGCCTTGAGATTGTGGGAACATATCGCCAAGACTAGTGACTTCATAATCGATCTACATTCAGCAGCAAGTGGCAGGACAAATATGCCTCATATACGGGCGAATCTTGCACATCCCCCCAGTAGCATGCTTGCAAGGGCATTCGGAACTGAAGTGCTTCTTGATGGCCTCGGGCCAAGAGGTTCTTTGAGAAGAGTCTCCAATGAGCATGATCTTGGATGTATAACATTCGAAGGAGGCGGTGCAGATTCACTAGATTCAGATGCTGTACAGGTTGCAACATATGGTATATTGAACATACTACGACATCTGCATATGATCCCCGGATATCCGAGCAGCCCAAGATTTAGACTCTTAGCATCCGGCTCAATATGGATACGATCGGATCATGGAGGACTCCTGGATGTACTGGCTCCTGTAGGATCTCTAATAGAAGCAGATGAAGTCGTTGCTACTGTAACCGATCCAGAACATGCTAGAGAATCTGTAGAGATCCGTTCCCCAGGAAGGGGTCTGTTGATTGGAATGGCAACTCACCCATTCGTTACATCCGGAACTCCCATAGGACATCTTCTGCCGCTGAAGAGAGGGCTATCGACGATAAAAAGTAGACTAGATGAAGACGATGTCCTAATGCTCAGTGGAGTGCTCGAAGACCCAATCTGGCGAGAAGAAGATACAGAAGACATAGATCTCGAGTCATTGGATGAACCTTCTCCCGACGGATGGACGAGCGTTGATGATCCGATGCTCGAAGAGGAAGATGATTGAAACNANAANTTCAGTNACGATNGAAATCTGGAGCACGAGGTATATTNNGCGGNGNCGNNGNCTCGTGAATATGNTGTTCTGAGAATCCATACGNCTCAAGTGCCTCTTTCAGAACAGCTCTTCTCCTAGAGACCATTCCAGTNACTGCAACGNATATTGCNAGAANTAGTANNATGCAACCGATAATNGCGAATCCAAGAGGCCCGCTAATCNNATCCAACAATTGCTCAGANAGAGTCGGGGGTTCAGACCAAGTNCGAACATCGAGANTCCATACAAGAATCGTCTGAATTCCNGAATCAACTANNCGGAGCTCAAGCANNTGTGATTCGGACGATTCNCANAGGNTACTCAGNANNTTCTCTTCAGCACANCTAAGNGGGCCGATTTCNATNGAACCAAGATCTCCTGTTTCATATTGNTTGAGTGGAATTCCGTTCAAAGACCAATACATGGTTGCATNGACTCCNTCTGGGATNNTCGGGGCCATTATGNCCANNGANTCATTAGANGCCTCCCACACNATCNCAGCNCCNATAGNATGCCCGAGTTCTGAAAANCGATNGATANNCTCATCCACCAGNGCATTACAGTTCTGATCTAAACCATCCCAAAGCTCATCCGCATCNGGNCTTATCNCGGGNNCNAGATCNTCACAATCATCGAACCAGTAGTATCCGTCCATATCTTCATCGGAGTCGAATGATTTGGGGTCGGTTTCGAATAGCAATACCTCATCTCCATCACTCATTAAATCATCATCTGTATCATGATCTAATGGCTGGGTATCGTGGACATGTACCTCATCATAATCTGAAAGACCATCTCCATCGCTATCCAAGCCAATGAAGTCCTCGTCGGAAAAACCATCGCAATCATTGTCTTTCTTATCTAAAATTTCCACTCCAACGGGCGACGAGTTCGCATCTCGATCATCACAGTCCTCGAACCAATAGAAACCATCGGCATCCTCGTCATCATCGAAAACAAGGGGGTCCGTGGAACTTATGCTGATTTCATGTCCATCCGAAAGGCCATCCCCGTCCGAGTCGGGATGGAATGGATTAGTGAATCGTACATTGAATTCTTCATAGTCGGAAAGGCCATCTGAATCGGAGTCTGCATCGAGATAGTCCTCATCGATTTCATCATCGCAGTCATTATCGATTCCATCCAAATATTCCAAGGCATCTGGTGATACTAGGGGGTTTGAGTCATCACAGTCCTCGAACCAATATCTGCCATCAGAGTCTGAATCCTCATCAGCAAGCAGGGGATCCGTGAAGTAAATCAGAATCTCGTCTCCATCCGAGAGTCCGTCATCGTCTGTATCGTGGTCGAGATAATCCGTACCATGAATATGGAATTCAGGCCAGTCCTTCAATCCGTCACCGTCCCTATCGGTGAAATTGTATCCCTCATCGATTACCTGATCACAATCGTCATCGATACCATTCAGAATATCCGGTCTACCGGGGTTTACCCCAGGATCTGAATCGTCACAATCATCGAAATGATAGTACAAATCACCATCAGCATCCGGATCAAATGTCAATGGATCACTTCCATAGATTGCGACTTCTTGTCCATCTAGTAACCCATCCCCATCAGTATCTGAGTTCAATGGATCTGTGAGGAAAACTTCCACTTCATCGCCATCTAGTAATCCGTCAATATCACTATCGGACACGAGTGGATCAGTACCACTCCCAACTTCGAAGGCGTCATCGAGACCATCGTCATCAGTATCCGAATCATATGGGTCCGTACCGTGAAGGTTAATCTCATCCACTGTCAGAAGGCCGTCATCATCATGATCGCTCTCAAGATCAACGCCATGCAGGGTCAGGCTCCATGAATTCAGAGTCCCTGTAACCCCTGGTGAGGAGTCTTTTAACCTCAATGTCCAGTTACCTGCAGAATATTCCCCCCAGTGATGGACACTTCCGTAAATCCAATCCTGGATATCATCTCCAGTATCTCCATTTGAACTCCGGAGAACCGAGGTGGTCCCGGCAGGCGACACCAATTCAATATCGAGATCTCCTCTGTTCGAATGTGATATATCCACCATGATACTTACCGACTCGATACTCATATTGTCTGTGACTGTGAATTGAGATTCGACCCATCCGCTCTCTTCAGAGATTGATAGAGACGTCGTTGTCGGCCCATACGTAGCGTTAGACTCAGGTACTAAGTTGGACCAATTCAACGCCATGGAGGTCGCTGCTCCTGCATCTATGACTCCAAATCCATACTTGTGCGAAACGAGATGACCTGCACCATTGGTTGCCCAAGACACATCGTTAACATCATTCTTTTTCGAGGTTAGAATTATGATCTCTTGGACATCTCTCCACGATAGATTTCCATTCGCCTCAAGCATGAGTGAGATAACACCAGATACTAGGGGGGTGGCACTCGAGGTCCCTCCGAAGGAATCTGTCACATCTCCTCCGTTATATCCTGAAGATCCAGCTACGTCTGTTGTAGTTATGCCTTCACCATCCCCCTCCGAGGGGGCAGCCACAAGGATATTC
>PAUH01000012.1 GCA_002712645.1 Methanobacteriota archaeon | reverse complement strand
GATTGGATCGATATAAAGCATGACAGAGACATCGTAAACGGGCGATTACTCCACAATCGAGTCGGATACACGCACCGTAACCAGATACCCCTGCTTCTTGGGCTCAGAGCAGAACCATGGCTTGGCCCCATGGAGATGGAACTCTTGGAAAAGATCCCAGAATCGGGCATAACGAGGACGAAACTCCTGAAGATGTATCCTTCTGGAAAGGAGAACCAGCACGTCCAGAGGACAGTCAAGAGTGCGCTATCGAATCTCGAAAGGCAACTCGCCACGGTAAAGAGATATGAGAAGGTCCCCAATAGGAAGCGATCAGTGTCGTACATCGAGAAGGTACACGGTGCTGTAGAGCCAATGAGCTTCGAAGATTCAATACACCTCTTGATTGAGAGAATCGGCCCGATAAAGCCGCAGATACTCAGGTTCTACGTCAGCAGACCGGTAGAGGAACTCGCAGAAGCCCTGAGGGTACTGGAGTCGAGCGGCAGGGTTTCCAAGGTCGTCGCACTTCAGCCCGATCCTACTGATTATTACGCCTCTCCGAAAGATGCGGAAAGACTCCTCGCACCCATGCAGGAAGACAGGTCGATGAGAATACTCTCCCAGTCCGATCCTTTCTGTAGCCGATTCATCCAGGAAGTACGCCTAGTACTCAGGCAGGGATGGTACAACCCCGTTTTCAAGGGTGTAGATCCAGTTGGTCGAATACTGATGTTCGTAGTCAATGACTACTTGGAAATAAAAGACGTCCATGTGCCTCTTAGCTACCTAGAGGAATTCAAAGATGCATTCGGCGAGATGCTCGATAACTATCGTGACAGACTCGTCGACATCTCGGTACTGCACGCTTTCAACGGGGTACCTGTCCACGACTGTGACGAGAATATNCAATCGGTACTCTCTGATCTCGGCTTCTCTTCGATGGGNGACGGAGAGCGATATCTTCGNGGGGGAGTGGTCCAGCCGAGACCCAGGTCAGATGCTTACAGNGCCCTATTCCATCATCAGAACATGCATCAAAAGACGAGATGGGAGAATGAGACCATAGCACTTGAAAATATCACTGAGCTGAGGGATGACTTTGCTCTCAGGGGAAGGTGCGAAATGTATCGCGTCGATCTACAGTCGATGGCCTCCGCGCATCAACTCCATCAGGGTACAAATCTCAGACATCATCTGATATGGGCGAGATATGGGCATTTCCAGCGACTACTCACAATACGAAACTCGGAGCCCCCCGAGGAGGATATGGATGTGATACAATTCTTCGACGAACATCACGATGCGGATCTCTTCATGGAACGCCATGCTCTGAAACGATCTGAGTTCAGGAAGATAATATCCCCACTCGTCCGCTCAGGGCACATCGTCCAAGACTACAGGGGCGGATTCAGGACCGTACAGCCTCTGAAGAACGTCGATCTCTGGGACGTGAAGCGGAAATATATCGAAGATCTCGTGGAGAACTACCCCATACTGACCTTGAAACAAACCGAGAGGCTTGCAGGATCGGCATTCTCCGCAGAGGAGATATCCGACGTTATGAGAGGGCTCGAGGAAGAAGGCGTGCTCACTCGAGGTTTCCTCGTAGATGATATGCAAGATGTATGTTGGGGCAGATTAGAGCTCCTGGAAAGCGGAAGCAGCACGGTCAAGACTCGCGACTTAGTGATACCTCCAAGCGACGCTCTGATACACTACTTCTCGAGCATCCTCCGTAGCCGGTTCGGATACGGCTCAGCATACCTCGTTTTCCACAAAGAAGAGCCTATTGCAGCATTCAAAGCAAATACCAGGGAAGGGTTGCTGGAAGTCACGGATTTCGTCGGCGACTCAGACCTCGAGCGAGAGGCTCTCAGAGTCATGAAGGAATTCGCATGGGAGCACGACATGCCCCTCTCCGGGAAGATATACGAGAGACTACGATCCAGGTGAATCCTTCTTTCTCAGCGGTAACTCGAGAATCCTCATCACATGGGCGTGAAGTTCCGGAAGAAGCCCAAACAGTGCCAATGCCATCAAGAACATGGCTCCCAGACTGGCCACCTTTGCAGCATAGCTGTGTGCGAATTCAAAGATATCCATCCCCAGCCACCTCCAATCTTGGTAATTTACATGCAACCACACTATGCCCGCGTTCCTGAAAGCATTGAGAATGAATATCGTTGGAACTGCGATGAATAGGCCACGAGCCTTTCTCTTCCAACTAACGCCAGACAATGCAACTATCGCTCCGACGAAGACAATCATCGATTGCAACGCCGAGCAAGAAAGTATGAATCCGATACTAACCGGCTGTCCACTGGAATTCAACATCGGGAGGTAGAAACCCCCTTCTCCAAGAGGTTCAGTTAGGATGGCCCTGCTGCCGCTCCAGTCTGAAGTTAGTATATGNCCNCCTTGAGCTAGATCAACCATCATTGGGCCCAATGAGTACGAACCAGCCCCGGAGGCCTTTAGCCACCAGACTGTGATCGAACCCGTCATCTCTACGAAGCCCATGTTAAGTACGGGTATGGCGTATACGACATAGTATGGAATGACACTCCAAGCAACTGCGCCCCTCAGCCAAACGAGAGTCGGATCCAANCGAGAACCATTCATNTCGACATACGCCAGAACAACACTNGCAGGGAGGCAAATCGAAGTCATGATCACAAGGACNGGGTCTTCAATCTCGACATANTGCTCTGCCAAGAGATACACGGAAATCCCCGATAGTAGCCATCCAATCGCAGCATACACCGAGCGGCCCTCTGATTTTTTACTGTGAAACTCAATCGCTAGAAAGAGAGCGCCAGCCATGGTCATGAAGATTCGCATCATCTCGGGATGTACACCTACAGCCTCCGAAAAGCGGTCGACTATGAGGCCGATAGGCTCCTTCATGCTACTCAACTACCCTCAAGGCGTATAGAGGATGCCCGAATCCGATGACCGTGCAACACGGTGAAGAGGGGGATTCTCGGGCGACGGTCCTGATTCCAACGATCAATAATCCACAAGAACTCAGAGTTGTGCTCGAGCATCTTCTCAAGGATTCAGACGGAACCTATGACATCTTAGTCATCGATTCAAGTAGCAATTCCGAAACATCCGACTTGTGTTTGGAATTAGGGGTGGAACGAATCGCGGATTCCAGCCGTACTAGGGCAGATGCATGTAACAACGGCCTCTCTGTGGTGGAAACCCCCTACACGCTCTTCACTGATGATGATGTCATACCCCCCTCAGGATGGGTCAAGAGCTTGATTAGATGGTTCGATAGGGAACATGTAGCCGGCGTAGGCGGTACGAATTTTGCACCTGAAGAAGACCCTTGGCTGTCTAAATGCACTGATGTAGCATTTGGAGCACGCGTCATGACTGCCGGAACCAGGTACGGTGCAAGGCCGGATGCAGAGCTCGTCGAAGTTACACACAACCCCGGCGTGAATGTCGCATATAGGACAGAAGTACTCAGGGAAGTCGGAGGTTTTGATGAAGGCGCTATAGGTGCGGAGGACGTCTTGCTCGATTCGAAGATAGTAAGTGCCGGCCATCGACTATTCCTGGATCCGTCATGCATCATGCCCCATCGACGTCGTCCGGCCATCATCCCCATGATGAGGCAGATTCGAAATTATGGCTATGTGCGCAGACTTGCAATCGATAGGGAACCCTCGCTCAGATCTCCCACTCATAGAGCCGTCCAGATGTTTCCCCTTTTGGCTGCTATTGCTGCCTTAGCTTTGACCTACGGGGCAGCCAGTGGCGGAGCACAGTGGGACCTTTGGTTCACGCTTGAAGGCGAATGGAACCTCTCAAGAGCATCGTTTCACTTCTCCCTGGGAGCAATGTCACTCTACTTCTTAGTGTGTTTAATTGGTGCTGCCATGGGAACCTCCCCCCATAGGTCTGTAAGCACCGTATTCGCATCCTGCATCACCATACCGGCGGCACATCTGGCTTACGGGTGGGGGATGATGAAAGCTGAGTGGGGACTTCTGAGAGGCTCTCTTTCAATCGTAGCAATCGATGACAAGGAGCGTTCCTGATGTCCGATTCAGAACGAGTCATTGTGAGAATAGGGTTGGATGATACAGACCATCCGGAAGGCGGTTGCACGACATACGACTTGAATGAACTATCCAGGCTGCTCATACGCAACATCGACTCTGCAGAAGAGATGGAGAGGAGGCTGGTTAGGTTGTGGCCTTTCGCTGAACGGAGAACCAGGGGGAATGCCGCATTGTGCCTCTTGATCTCAATCAACTCCAGAGATATCGAGACACTGTACGAAACCCTTCAGCATTGGATACCAGAGCCAGATGATTCAGAAATTGAGAATGCATCAAGACCAGCCATCGTAGTTGGGCTGGGAAGCGCCCCTGCGTCGTGGTACTGGGAAACAGTCAGGGGTTACGTCGCTCTCGACGATAGATTGTCATCCATCGAAGCATCCGATTATCGAGTAATTACCCGCAGCGATAGGCCCCATGGCGCAATTGGTGCATCTGCAGCCATCGCATGGCCAGCCTCTGATTTTACATGGGAACTCGTTGCTTGGAGATACCCGGATCGCATAGGCAGCCCAAGGGCCGTCGATGCAGAACTCATCGGATCGATATCTGTCAAACATCCAGGCACATTTGCCAACAGGGACCCTACCACTGGAAGATGCCTGATCGCCCCAAGGACGCCTTGCCCAGTCCTATATGGCATCAGGGGCCTCAACGAGTCTTCCGTGATCGACGCGCATAATGACCTGCAAGCTCATGATTCCATCGAGGATAGTATCGAATACGGGATTCACAGGACGAATCAATGCAGCGATGACCATCTTGAGAATATGTTCGTCGGGACTGTGACGAGTAAGCCCGTTATCGGCCCAGGCGGGCACGTCTCTTTGACAGCAATATCGAGGGGAAAGAACGAGACTATTCTCGCATTCAAAGAAGGAGGCCCTGTAAATGCAGAGGCTCGGTCAATGCATGCTGGGGACATCATACGTTGGGTCGGTCTCCGTTCACCTGATGATTCAATACATCTCGAGAGAGTGTGTTTAATTGATCCAGTTCCTGTTATCGAAAACCGGCCAAAATGCTGTGGTTCCGCCATGAAAAGTGAGGGTAAGAGATCTATGCTTCGATGCTCAAAATGCGATAAGAAACGTGAGAGGTCATGGGTATCTAAGCCCCTTCGAAACGTAGGCCTATGGGCTGAACCACCTCCCAGCCACAGGAGGCACATAGCAAAACCACTTTCCGAAGGGCCACCAGATACTACCGCCAGATTGCCTCCCGAAATGCCCTCCTAACCAAAGTGATTATCCGGCCGATGCCCACCATGAGGACATGGTCACGATTCTAGGCGAAGGCGCAGCAGCAGACATTGCACTGGTAGTCCTCAGCATGGTTGCTATTTTCCTAGCCTATAGAATCCTCTCGGGAAGACCAAAATTCGTAGAGGATGCTGATGAGAGGATTCCTGAACATTTGAGATCCAAGGAACTCACAGAGCCATCCGAAGAGGCTCTTGAGGACTTGGATCGTTTGATGGGTGAAAATGCCCTTCCGGATGATGAAGAGTAATCTGATTTACACTTCTGTAAATTGAGACCTCCAAAAGGACAGAGAATACAGTGGCTCTATCAAAGAATAAGTACGATCATTCTACCGCTTTCAATGCGGCTCTTGCCTCGCGCTTCTTCCTGTTCTGACGCTTCTTGTACCACGGGTAAATTGGCCACTTGGCGAATCCTGTCCACATGACCATGAAAATCAAGGTCATTGATACCCACTTGTCAATAGATGCATCCCATACTGTGTCTATCAGCCCATAGTGGAAGTACGCAATCCTGGAATGGTAGACAACCAATACCAGCCCAAATCCCAAATGGATATATCTCCACATATTATTCCAATTCATACTTCCCCATATCCAATTTCAGATTTTATTTTTACTCACATATAGTATATGTTAGTCGGAGTTATATTGGCCCCCTGTTGCGCTCAGACATGAGTTTAGCACCTGAAGGATACGATTTCGGAGAAAAAGAGAATTATTCATTCGCAATGAACGTGACTTGTGCCAATGAAGAAGCACGGAAAATGTTCGTCGAAGCATTTGGCCACATGTTGAATTACAACCACGAGCAGGCAATTGCTTGTTTCTCGGCATGCACAGAAGCGGACCCGAACTGCGCTATGGCTTGGTGGGGTATTTCTTACTGCGTATCTTCGAATTATAACTGGGCCCCAGGCCTCGGATCAGGGCATGATTCCATTCAACAGGCTCTTTCAGTCATGGATCATTGCACAGAGTTGGAACAAGATCTGATCCGGGCTTTGTCAACCCGTCACTCGGCGGAGGCTCGTGATGCAGCAGATCCGTCTGTGCTGAATATGGGCAATGATCCTGAATTGAACATCGCTTTTGCCGAGGCCATGGCGCCGTTGTACGAGAAGTACGAGGGCAATTTGGACGTGACTGCCATCTATGTGGAGGCTCTGATGAATCTGAAGGCTTGGCAATTATGGGACAAGAATACAGCTACGGGGGAAATCACCCCTGCTGATGACAACACGCTACTGCTTGTGAAGATCATGGAAGAGGCCTTCGAGAGCAGCGATGAAGCGAAGATACACCCTGCTTTGTGCCACTTGTACTGCCACGCTCTGGAACTGTCGCCCTTCCCGGAGAAGGCTCTTCCAGCTGCTGACGTTCTGCGAACTCGTATGCCCGGTCTTGGGCACTTGGTTCACATGCCATCCCATATCGACGCATGGGTTGGCCAGTGGAAAGAGGCCATAGAGTGTAATATCGCTGCTGTCGAGGCAGATGACAGATATGTCGAGATCACCGGCAATGAATCGCAGTTTTACAAGTTCTATCGTATGCACAACCATCACTTCATCGTATGGTGCGCGATGTTCGATGGCCAATATGAGACCGCGTTGAAGTATGCTAGGAAGGCTGTCGACACCCTCCCTGCGGGAGATGAGAACAGTGGCGTGCAGTTCATGCTCGCCGGCATAATTCCCATGGGTGCTATTTTCTTGGAATCGTATGTTACAATGCCTTGGCACGTGATGATTAGATTCGGCAAGTGGGATGACATAATAGCTGAACCAATGTACTCTGACAAGGACATCTTCCCAGCCACTATCGCTACTCAGCATTATGCTCGTGGCGTGGCCTATGCCTCCAAGGGCATGGTTAAGGAGGCAGAGGCTGAACAGATTCTCTTCAAGCAGGCACTTCAGAATCCAGCACTCGCAGGTCGTGTGATGCATAACAATTTCATGTATCAGAATCCTGATGAGGGCCCCTCGATCCTCAATGTCAATGATGCAATCCTCGAAGCCGAGATTGAATACCGGAGACAGTACATCTCCAAGGAAAACGGATCATCATACGACTTCACCGCTGCATTCGAAGAGCTACGACGCGGAGTCGATCTCTCACTCAACCTGGCCTACAACGAACCATGGGGGCAAATGCAGCCCGTTCGCCATATCCTTGGTGCACTGCTCCTTGAGCAAGGCGAGGTAGAAGAAGCCGAGGAAGTGTATCGTGCTGATATCGAATTATGGAAGGACAATATGTGGGGCTTACTCGGATTGAAGCTCTGTCTCGAGGCTCGTGGCGATGACACTGGTGAACTCGAGAAGGTCGCCAAGCTGTTTGAGGAAAGAAGCGTTAGAGCAGACATCAAACCGGCAAAGACTTGCTTCTGCGCCCAGGAAAGCGTCGAGAAGTCCTGCTGTTAGGTATCGCAATCTTACAGGAAGTAGGCTGAGGCTTATTTCAGACTCTACGAATGGTCTGAATTAACAGAGCCAGCATGATGAAAACCAAGATAATTAGGCCATTTTGAAGAGCTGTTGAACTCATTAAATCGCTCCCCTCAACTTCTTCCAGACCTTCTTCAGAAACAATGTCATCAGCCCCCTCTTCTTCGATAGACTGACCATCATCCGCTGTAGATTCATAACCGATAATATTGACTGAGAAGGCTGGTATTCCAAGGACTCCACCGGTCAAATCTGCTTGACCTACTAGTACTGTATCATATTCCACATCGAGGGTCGTCGAACCTCCGCGATTCAACACAACAAGCAACTCCTGGCTCTCTGATATCATTTCATATGCAAGAAGATTAGCATCCGCATAGTACGTTGAATAGGTGCCCCTTCGCAAAGCCTCGTTCTCGAGTCTGAAATTACCAAGTAGTGCTGTGAAGTCATGCAATTCCTGCTGCTGTGATGTCAAGTTGTGGTCGAGCATCCTTCGGTTATCAGGATCAGCGCCACCATGCATTCCGAACTCATCCCCCATGTAGATGACTGGGGCCCCAGGAGTCGTTAGTAACCATCCCAGAGCCTGCTCAAGACGGGAATACGCCCAATCTGACGGGATTCCCGGTGTCTCTTGCTCCGCCCACTGATTCCATTGAGTACCATCATTCTCTATCCTAGAGATGATTCTCGGAGTATCATGAGAACCGATATACGGCGTCATTATCGCTCCCTGAACATACTGATCTTGACTTCTGTTGGTCCAGTAATCTAGGTGTTGATAATCCATATGCTGATTTGAAAAGACATTATCAACAACGGCATGGTACAAGACGAAATCAGCCTGTCCATCCAACCCATCTTGAGAGATGTATCGATTGATTGTATCATACTGCTCAAAATTATCTTCCAGTGAATGACCAGCCCAGCCCATCGCGGTCTCGCCCTTCAAGTAGATATCATTGCCAGTGCCCTCGAAGCGTTGTTTTATCGCAGTGGCCAAAGCGGTTATCGCCTCGTCATCAACGTGTTTGACGGCATCGATTCTCAGACCATCGAGATCGAATCTCTCTATCCACCAGAGCGCATCTGATACCATACGCTCACGAACTTCTTCATTGCTCCAATCAATATCTGGCATATAGCTCATGAACAGGCAATCGAGCCTCCTCTCAGTCCATTCGCATCCGCTGGTACCGCACAAGCATCCTTCGTTGAACCACCCAGGTTCCTCTTGGAAGTAGACATGATCTTCATGAACATGGTTGATGATGAAATCAGCCATAACCCGTATTCCTCGTGAATGCGCAGCCTCCACCAATTCATCAAGCGCCTCCTCACCCCCGTATCTGGGATCGACTTGTCGCGGCTCAATCGGCCAGTACCCGTGATATCCGGATACCTGGTGAACTCCATCTCTGGCGATGAATGAACCATTTGGATTAGTGTTGAGTGGTGAAAGCCAGATAGCATTTATCCCTAGATTCTCAAAGTAACCAGATTCGATCATCTGCGTTACACCTTGCAGATCTCCTCCATGCCAGTCGGCCTCGAACGAGGATCCGCTTGATATGCCGTCATTACTTGTGTTCCCATTGACAAACCGGTCAACCATTACCATCTGAATTAGGGCGTCTTCCCAGATAAATTCAGATTGAGNCCCAGTCCAGAATATTGCCAACTGCTCATCTCCGTNCGATTTCAAGCCAATCGTGTGTTTTCCATCAGGCAGAGTCGAAAGGTCCAATTCCCATAATGCGCCATTTTGNATGAATTCGTATGAGGAATTTGGATTTGTAGTGGCAGTGACTNTCAACTGCCCTTCCTCGATGGTTTGAGACATCACAAATANCTCATCTTCACCAGAAACTGGCACCGTAGATACCACCATAAGTGAAACAAGAAGCAGTGCGACACGCATCAGAATCAATCCTGAACGGAATGTATGGCGTACTGTTTCACACGTATACATTATGCCTGAGANGTGAAGATAGAGTTTCAGAAAATNTGCTTTACAAGGCCTAATTTAATAATTTTATTCTAATCAAATATTAGTTCCAACTAAATAAATCACCATCAGGCGTCAAGANAGGAGTTGANTAAATGAGCGATAAAGATGGTGAGAGACGAATACCAGTAACAGTTTTGACAGGATTCTTGGGCTCGGGAAAGACCACACTCTTGAATCATATACTCTCAAGCACGGAGCACAAAATGAAGTTCGCAATCATTGAGAATGAATTCGGAGACATAGGTATCGATGAGAANATCATAGTTGAAAGCTCCGAGGAGAGTATAATCGAGGTCATGAATGGCTGCATATGTTGTACTGTGAGGGGGGACCTCACAGAGCTACTCGATCAGATGNACGATAGAATCAAAGATTTCGATGGCGTTCTGATTGAGACGACGGGTCTAGCCGATCCAGCTCCAGTGGCACAGACGTTCTTCGTCGATGAAAAGGTCGTCAATCGCTACAAGTTNGATGGGATCATAACATTAGTCGATGCCAAACANATCATCCAGCATGTAGAGGAAGAAAAGCCGGAAGATGTTGAAAACGAGGCCGTCGAGCAACTCGCCTTTGCCGATCGAATCCTATTGAACAAAATCGACCTCGTTTCCGAGGACGATCTCAAAGAAGTCGAAANCAAAATCAGATCTATCAATGGATCGGCCCCTATCTACCGTACTCAGAACAGTTTAATCGATCCGGAGAACCTAATCAATATCGGAGCATTCGATCTAGAGANAACCTTGGAGATGGACCCTGAATTCCTTGATACCGATGCAGAGCATGAGCACGATCAGCGCGTCACATCGGTGAGCTCAAAGTTCGAGGGAGAACTCAATGTAAACAAATTGGAAGGGTGGATTGGAAGCCTCATGCAGAACAAGGCAGAGGACCTTTTCCGATACAAAGGCGTCCTAGCCGTAAAGGGAATGGACCAGAAATTTGTTTTCCAGGGCGTGCACATGCTCTTCGGAGGGGCCTTCAACGAGGAAATCGGCCTTTGGAAAGAGGGTGAAAAGCGTGAGTGCCGATTCGTCTTCATCGGACGCAATCTTGATCATGAAGCTCTGGAGGCGGGATTGATGGAATGCGTCGCGGAAGAACTACGATTCAATGTCGGAGATACCGTCTATGCGAATGTCNCTGGAGGCTTCACACAGGGAAAAATTCTGAAGTGCTGGGACGAAGGAAACCCATACAGGGTTGAAATCCAGAATANTGAGAAAACCAATGTATGGGTCCCGATCGATAACAATGATTTCGTCATATCCGGATGATCTTTCAAATCAAAATCGTCATCCATAATTGGAGGTCTGTAATTGTCGGCAAATGTAGTGGTGTGCAGTGGGTGCTGTTGTGGCAATCTCGAAAAGGGCCATGATGAGGTGCCAGTTGATGCATTGATTGAGGCATGGGAGAAGAATAGCCTCGAAGACTCTGTTGAGCTGACAATATCCGGCTGCCTCGGCCCTTGCAGTATGAGAAATGTCGTGTTGTTGGAGACTGACCAGAGTCAGATNTGGCTNGGCGGACTTAGTAGCGATTCGCATTACGNCGCAGTTGTCGAATGGGCTTGTGATTTCTCCCAGAGGGGTAATGGCTGCGAAATGCCTGAAGTCCTGACNTCNCAGATCTTCACGCCTAAAAAATCNNTNAAAAAGAGGATATGAACCATGNAAGAGTTCACAGACAGGCTTCCAGTATCGGAATCACTGGAATTTGACTTTGATTCTGACGAAATATGGGGTATGATCAGCGAACCGGGAAACCTCAATCACTCCCATCCGTTCTGCAAATCCAATGAAGTTATTCAATGGGATAAACAAGACCATTCCGACCGGCTCGTTTACCTCAATGGGCTCAACTACATTCGAAATTTCACAACCTGGGACGAAGGGTTAGGGTACACCCTTCTAATCGGCGAAGAGGACGGACCGAAATCCTACGTGGTATGGGAGATTGATTCCCTTGATGGAGGTAAATCAAAATTAACGATAACAGTATATCCTTACATATTGGCCAAAATACCGTATCCCTTCGCATATTTTGCACATGCGGCATGGGTCAGACCCCGACTCAAAAAATATCTTAGATCAGTACTTTCAGGATATCAATACTACTTGAAAAATCAGAAAAGAACCCCCCGCAATCACTTTGGAAAACATCCGTGGTTCTCTTAAATTGCAACTCACCTACCTGGCAATACAGAATCACTAGGATACAGATGATTAAATTTCAAAGTCCTCTAATCTCAATATGGAAAGCATCAGCAACGTCCCATTATTCTTGTTAGGACCAGATTTCTTTCCGGGTTTTAATGGTACTCTGAGAGTCTTCGAGCCCCGATACAAGCAGATGATGAATGATTGCATACTCGATTCGAAGCCATTCGGCTACATATCTGCAGAACCAAAAGCAGGCGAGTTGAATGGCTGGAGCCAACCTGCTAAAATGGGGGTGCTGTGCACTGTTTCGGATTACGAGGAATCCGGTTCGAATCTGATAATAGAAATAAAATCAGAATCTGTTTTTCAGATAGATGAGATCATCCAACCAGTTCTACCCAACGTGATGGACTCCGAGAGCTACCCCAGTGTCGAGGAATTGATGGAGCGGGCGGGNAATCCTGTTGATGGCAAATTNTACCTCAGAGCAAACGTCACAGTAAACGATCCGCCCAGACGGGATTATGCTACAATCGAATATCTCGAATTCAAAGAAATTTTGTCGCCAATCAAGTCAATTCTAGAGATGAGCTGCATGTATAGGGGCCAGACTCTAGATTTTGAAAGGGAGTCGCAGGTGGAAGACGCTGATCAACAGTCGGACTTCATCTGGAAAATTTGTTCTTCCCTTTGTTATGATGTCGAATTGCAGCAAAGGATGCTTTCGGAGAAATCGATATCGTCACTGATGCAGATTTGCATTGAACGCGCTGAAGAAGTGACATCGAGGATAGAAGAGGAGTGAAATCAACTTGAACAGGACAGCATCGAGCACCCTATCCGATTTCTAGCCCACTCGGGTCGCTTGCTGAACCACTTGTCTTCATGACCGGGTTGTTCATCGTACGGATTCTTCAGCATCTCGTAGAGCTCTATCGCCACTGAGTAATCCCCCTTCTCTGCGGCATCTATCGCTAATTGGGCCATCCAGTTCCTGAGGACATACTTGGGATTGGCCTGAAGCATTGCTGTCCTTTCAGGAGCACCGTCCACTCTATCCCACCACCTGGCTAGCCATGNGTTCCACTCCTCGGAGGGAATCTCCCCCTCATTGTAGAAGCATGGCCTCAGATGATCAACTTCTGGTTTCTCAATGGTCGATAGCAACCTGAAGAAGATCGTCATATCTGTCTCTGTCAGTCGGAGCACGGACGTCAAATCGCTAATCAGATTATCATCGCCTTCCTCGAAATTTCCTAGACCCAGCTTTTCTGACCACATCCGGCTGCTATGTTCGCGATAGGCGTTGTAGTACGAGTCGAGGGCATCATTCAGCTTCATGGGCTCCTGCATCAGATGGGCGACGGCCTCCAGTAGGCGAGCGATATTCCAAGCGCCGACTTCAGCTTGTTGGCCATATCTGTACCTCTTGGTCATGGCATCGGTTGTGTTTGGGGTCCAACTCGGATCGAATCCCTCTAGCCAGCCGTACGGTCCGTAGTCTATGGTCAGGCCATGGATGGACATGTTGTCAGTGTTCATGACGCCGTGTACGAATCCGACCCGCATCCAATGGGCAATGGTCAATGCCGTCCTTTCTGACACTTCTTTCAACCACTCTATCAAGCCATTATCGGAGTCTGCAGAGTGATTGTGGAAATGATGCCTCACCGTATTCTCCACCAATGCCCGCAGAGTGGCGACATCCCCCGTCATGGCATGAATCTGGAAACTCCCGAACCTGATGAAACTATCAGCAACCCTGCATACAATCGCCCCGGGTTCGGGCGCAGGCCTGCCATCGTACATCACATCGCGGACGACCTCTTCTCCCGTAGTGACCAGCGAGAGCGCTCTTGTGCTAGGCACCCCGAGGTGATGCATCGCCTCACTGCAAAGGAACTCCCGGATCGATGACCGAAGTACNGCCCTCCCATCGGCGAAACGGGAATACGGCGTCTTCCCCGAGCCCTTGAGTTGGAGTTCCAGGACTCTTTTACCTGTATCCACTTCGCCCAGAGTTATGGCCCTGCCATCCCCTAGTTGCCCGGCCCAGTTTCCGAACTGGTGCCCTCCGTACCTCTGTGCGTAGGGGTCCATGCCCCCGACAATGCTATTTCCGCTGAGGACTCTCTCTTCTGCTATTTCCAAGCCGAGCATATCGGCCACCTCAGAAGACCACATTCTCAATGCTGGATTCGGCATTGGTTCGGGCCTTACCCTAGACCAGCATGCGCCAGGCACCTGCCTAGGCCCCCCTCCTGTTTCATTATCTCCCGGAGTCCCGTCAATGAACTGGCTTTTCCATGACAGTGAACTCAACGACTTCCTTGCCATGGAGTCCTGTTCATAATGGCGCAATTGAAGTTGTGCATATCGGAGAGTTAGCATCTGGTCATTCTATCGAGAAGATGCCCGCTATGTTCGACACCATCCAAGATGAGGCGGCGAATAATTGCAACCAATCTCCAGTAGTTTCGATGCCATATGAAAACACACTTAGGATCCAACATAGGCTGGCGACCGTCTGTCCCAGCCATCCGAAACTCATGATTTTCTCCATCTTGCCCCGATTCGCTACAGGCATTAGCACCATTTCGCCTGAATCTGAATTTNCACCATCACTCAACATGAGACACACTCCTGTCCACAGCATGAAAGATCATCAAGATACATTCCCCAGTTTCTGTACGCTTCTACAAACTCATCAGTGGGGAGGCCCATAGACGACGCTATNCTCTGGGCCACGACTGCAAAGCGCTGCCTGAATTTGAAGATGAAGCAGAAATCGTGATTGTCGTGTCGAACTGAAGGGCCGCAGAGGTAGACCCCTGGGGCTATTGTCGACTCATCACGCTCGTTCAGAAGTGGAAAACCATCTTCTCGCTTCTCGAAAAGGTGCGAAACCAAGGTGTGGCTGCCATCAAATCCGCCGGCCAAGAGTGGCTGGGTTTCAGATTTAAACGTCCGACCATCTTCGGATTTCAACTCATATATCCCATCTAGTAGCTCTACCGAACTAATGGCGTTTTTTGGAANTAAAGTGACATTCTCTTCGAAGCTTGCTTCCCTAATCCGCTCGTAGGTGAAAGTTGACAGTGAAGTGCTTGGGTCCGAAGCATCTAGCCCCCAAGGATCGCCTTTATCGAACATCGTGACCTTCTTACCGCGTTTGGATAGGTGGTAAGCCGCATCAGACCCGCTTTCGTAACCGCCAATGACCATGAAGTCGTCACCATCCAAATCGGCATAATTCGCCAGAGTTGCGGTGTGCNGGCACANCTCACTTCCCGAGAATCCNTCCAANNTTGGGTAGAGGAATTCTCCCGCAGCCCAAATCACGTTTTTCGTAGAGATAGTCCAATCATTCGTCACAACGTTAAACACTCCNTCCATGTTAGTGATCTTCACGACTTCTACGTTCTGTCTGACAGGTAATTCGAAGAATTCAGCGAGACTCTGCAGATGTTCTGCATATTCGCTTCCCGTTGGATGTTCGATCTTCATGTTGTAAGCGGGAGATACGCCGATCGCTATGGAATTCAGATCCAGCATGCCTATCGAGTTACTCGGAAACGACGGCGTGATGAATCGAGTCTCCTCAGGCCATGAGGCGAAGGAAGAGCCGACAGACCCTTTGTCAAGGATGACAAAATTACCTACTCCCGAATGGGCGAGGGCGATTCCAGCCCCTATGCCTGCTGCACCGGCCCCGATGATTACGACATCAAAAACCGCGGANGCATCCTCTTTCGATTCCAAGCTCTCGCTTACCACGGATTGCTTTCCCATGCTCTATCGTGAATTAATAGCAATTTAAAATAAACTAATAATTTAAGAAGTTTAGATTAATACATGTCCGACATATGTTCATCTTTTTTTGATGATCATGAATCCGATTATAATTCCGAGGAAAACCAGTTCTAATCTTTCATGGGTNCTTGGCCAATAGAGGTGATCCAACCAAAATTCATCGAACCCNNAATTCCNCCTCTCCTGTTGAAAGTCATAGAGTCTNNAAATTAGATTTACAATTGAGATTATGATGATGAAAATTCCAGAACCAATTCTGATAGAATCAGATTTCATGAAATTTGAGTCTATGAAGTATAATCCTGAGATCAGCAATATCGAAAGTATCGTGGTCGTATACAATACCCAAACCAGAATATCACCCATATCGCCCCCGTATTCAAAAAAGTCAATAATATCCCTAAATTCGCCGAAAGCGACCATTAAGGCAGGAATTATTAGCAGAAAACAGATTACTCCGAAGATGTAATCTATTGTGATTCTCGACTCACGTGATGAGTTCGAAGGACTCTTTTGATTCATAAAATCCCACTCCGAGTTATCCGACATGGGATTCCCTCCAACCACTGAAAAATGAATTTTTTCAATAATGCCGGGTGAAATATCAAACATAATTCAGGATTGCATATAACATGGATAAGCAGAAGCAAGCGTCGCTTGGGCTATCCACTTTGGGAGGAGTGATTGGCCTGATTGCAGTCTACGTTTTCATGACCTCATTCACCTTGGAAGCATGGTGCCCAGAAGAGAATCAGAGCGAGATCACCGTGGATGGCGAGACCGTAATTTCATGTGAGGGGGCGGGGATGTGGAATGGAATCCTAACTCGCCTTTTCTTGGCCTGTTGCATATTCGCCCCCCTCTCCATGTTACTGGCTACTGCCGGGGTAGTTCTGCGGAAGGCCAGATCCAGGAGTGTCGATCCTGAGGGAGAGAGATCGGAGGATTCCCTCGAATCCGGCATCGCACCGATGCTCCAATCGATGGCGCAGTGGTTCGGCGTGGGGCTGACCGGGATAGCGATCATTCTGACCGTAGCGATAACAGCATTCGTCTTACTGGCACTTTACGCTGTATTCAGCTCTGGAAGTCTATTCAGCTAGATAGTGTCATACGCTGTTTGAGATTCGATTTGTTTCAATGAGCGAGAGAATCAAGATTTCTTCAGGTGCGCCTTGGGAGCCTATTGCTGGATGCTCCCGTGCGGTCAGAGTCGGCCAATTCATAGAGGTCGCCGGAACAACTGCTGTGGATGCACATGGAAATTTCTTTGGCGAGGGGGACGTGGGCGCTCAAACCCAGTATGTCCTTGAGAAAATCCAGCATGCTATAGAACAGGCAGGCGGTGCCATGTCGGATGTCGTCCGTACTCGAATTTTTGTTACAGACAGGGAGTACATGATGGAGGTTGCAAAGGTACATGGGAAATTCTTCGGTGAAATAATGCCAGTCTCTACTGGCGTAGAGGTTAGCGCCTTGATAGACGATAGGTTGCTTGTTGAGATCGAAGCAAGCGCGATAATTACCTCGAACTCCTGAGCCGCAACAAGGCTAGGGATTGTAATGCCCCTAGCCTATGCCGACTCAATCGTATATTCCAGCGTGATAAGCTCAACTAGATACTCTACCTCTTCGCCATCATCCGAGTGAGAGCATCCGGGCGAGCCGCCTGTTTCTACTGTGACACTTATCTCCAAAACATATGCGCCGAATCCAGAATCACCGACTTCTAGGCCATCAATAATATCTGATTTAGATAGGCCGCTAACATTTCCAATTAGAGATTCATTGAACCACACAACTTCAATCGAATGGGACGATACGCCACCACCTGAATTTTGTCCACTGGATGTTCCATTGTTCTCGTTATTGGAAATAGTCCCGGTTATTGTATCTGGATCGGGGTCAGAGGCTCCAGGAATTGTGCACCCAAATCCTGAGCTGGACTCATCTTCCGAGTATTGCAGAGTAACTCTAACGCCCACCACATTCAGATTCTCGTATCCTGCAACTGAATCTGTATGCATATCTATCGCCAGTGTCTCTCCGTCATTCACGTACTCGATTCCATCAGATAATTGCTCACTGCCGAAGTTACCTTCAACCAGCCAATTTCCGGATGGGCCGCCGTTCGATTCCAAAGAGTCCGGTCCTGAGATAAAATAGGTAGCCTCTACTGCGGTAACTGGTACTAGAATTACCATTGCACCCACTGCTAGAGTTCTGGGGTCGGGTAATTCATAACGACNAAGGGGNGAAACATCTGAGCTACGTAATNGATTCATCACTATGTGCGTGATGAAAGCGGCACCCATGCCCGGGACAGAAGGGAATATGTCCTCGCCGAATCCACTAATGGACCACAATAATACTGAGAATAGTGCTGCTAACATCATTGCCATAGNGTGTATCGTATCAGGTTGATAACCGGCCCATCTTATGATNAGTATCGGAACGAAGATCGAACCCAGGCCATAAACCGCCAGTACGACTAACAAAAACACGGAATCCCCGCCGGGCACGTACAAACCGAAAATCGAAATCATTGTTGCAAATGCNGCAATAACCAAAGTCACGATCTTGGTCTTTTTGTGATCCTGGCTAATACTGGGCATCACATCATCGGTAAATGCNGCGGTACAGGCTAGAACTTGACTATCCGCTGTNGACATNGTGGCGGCGAATATAGAGGCCAGAATTAAGCCAACCCAAATGGGNCCTAGTGTTTCCATAGCNANCATGGGNANNCNGAGCTCTGGATCNAAATCNGNCNCAGNGAAAACAACCCGGCTGGCAAATCCAATTAAGGTCATTATCAGNAGAAATGGAGTCTGCCAGACAAAGAACCAGAGCATGGCTGTCTTTCGGTCTTGATCGGTTCCCAAAGTCATGACTCGAGTNACTACCTGNGGCTGGCCAGCAACGCTTAATCCACCTAAAAAGAAAGCGAAAATCCACAGACTAACTCCAAANNTGAGATCTGCAGGNACNACGCTAGTTAGATTCGCATTTTGAGCGGCCAAGCCGCTGTGCATTCCTGAAAATCCTCCTACCTCCTGTAAAGCTACGTAGCAAAGTAGACTTGAACCGATTATCATCACACTAGATTGGGCGGCATCTGTCCAGATGGAAGCCCGGATCCCGCCTGCATAACAGTAGGCAACGACCAAAACAAAACCGATCAATATGCCGAAAACTTCTGACCATCCGAGCATTACATACAGGGCTTTTCCTCCGCTGGTTAGTTGGGCTGCGGCATATACTGCTAGGAAAAGCACAGAAAGAATTGCAGCGAGTTTGGCTTCTGGTGAGCCTGTGACATCCGATACCAATGAAGAAAGGGATCGTACCCCTCGTTCATTCGCTGACTGTTGAATGAATTTGTACAACCACGCCCATGCCACAATCTGCCCTAACATACTCCCAAGGCCGATCCATATGATGGAATAGCCCATAGTAAAGGTAAATCCGATGTAACCGATGAACATGTAACCAGAATTCCAAGTGCTCACTGCGGACAATGCGGCTAAGGCCGGATTCATTCCGCGCCCTGCTACAAGATAGTCATCCGTCGTGTCCTCTTTGACCCACATACTAGCTAGGCCGACTCCAGCGAATGCGGACATGAATAGGATGAAAGAGCCTATCAGTACCAGATCCATATACGGATGCTGGGGGATATTCAATATCAATAATGGGTACAGTGAACTCCCAGATCTTACGGCCAAAGCCAACTCTAATCATTCGTCTCCGATTAATTTCTTGTTTAGTTTGCTTGATACCTTCTCCGCGAAGGGCTTCCATTTCTCCTGATCGAGGTCAAATTTGGCAATTGTTTTCCCGTTGGAATCCTTCAATTTGACCTTATAGCTCCAGTGACCGCCCATACAATCGCCTCATTAATCGTCATGGTCAGTATGTTCCACCCAGACTCTCTCCATGACTACCATCTCTATATCCGTTGATTTGAGTTGTTTGTATGAAATTGAATTAATCTTTAGAGGAAGATATCTCTTCAGGACAACATTATCGCCGTCTATGATAATGGTCGTCCAGTGCTTATCGAATATAGTCCAAATGTATGAGAGCCCAACCGTGCAAAGTAAGGCAGTTGCGAAAAACGAAACAATGTAGAATACATAGGGGTCCGGAAAGAAATCTAATTCCGAGATTGAGTTGATTATGAAGCCCGATAAAAAGAACGACAGGAAAAAGATTGGTAGGACGCCTAAATTATACCTGTTTGCCTTGAGTACCAATATCTCGCCGTCCCCAGGAACAACTGTTGGCTCGTCTCGGGACGATTCCTCTGTCTTATCATCCTCCCACCAATTATCCTCCATAAATCAAATCATTGTACTCCGATTTAACATACTTTCGTAGTATCTTATGCTGTGCGTATGGGGCTCTTGAGATGTCTTGTTTCACACCCCACCCCACCCTCGAGGCCACTTCGTCGGCGGACCCTATGCGAATCTGCATCAGGGAAGATATTCAATATCAATAATGGGCATAGGAAAATCCTGAACTATATGCACATATAGGGGAAGAAGCCCCGCTAGAACGGCATGGACGATACGGAGCCAATGGCCCTGGCACCAGAACCCTTCACGGTTCTTGAGGAGTGGAACATGAGCATCATCGACCAGATGATCAGCATACATGGTCGATTGAACCGACTCCGTTATCTCGGTATCAGCATACTACTTTTCTTCTCTTCTTTTTTCTACGGCCTGATAGCCGGTTCTCTCCTCAGCTTGTTCGTTGGGATTTCGGGGCTCCCGTGGCTCTTGTTCGAATTGGGGGCCGGAGTCCTATTGATTCCCGTTTGGTACTGCTCCTACGCCATCACGGTGAAGAGGTTGCAGGACATGAATTGGGGGAATGGATGGACGACCTACCTCCAAGCCTACACCTTCTTGCTTGCGATATGGGGTTTCGTTCCCTACGGTTCTGCAGTCCTAATTATCCTCGACATAGCCACATTCGTCCTCGCAATTCCACTCATCGTCACGGTTTTCGCACCGGGAGATAGTGGTTCGAACCAATTCGGGCCCGATCCACTAATCACTCTGCAAAGGGTCGGTCTCTAACCAATCCAGCGCGGCTTTGACGCGCACATCATATTCGTTTCCACCACTCGTCATCTGCCACGTCTTGCCCTACAACGGAGGCTTCATCCAAGTTCCACCAAGAGTCCTTTCCTTCCTCTGCGATATCCTTCTTGTCTGTGTCGGCATTGAAGGAAGGGCTTGACCCATCATCTCGATTGCGGTCAGTTAGAGATTCGCCCGCCGATATTTGATGATCTGGCCAGTGGAAAAAGAAAAAGTAAACCTGCAAAGGAAACCAAATAAAAAATATCGGGGGGATCATAGCCATAAGCAGGAACCAGAATAGAAAGTATCTCGATGTGAAGTACCCGCTGTAATCGATGGTGGAGACTTTTTCATTGATGTCCCCCCAGGGGACTTCATTCATTTTCTCCCCCCATGTTTTCTCCATGATACGGGTCGTAGGCTCGCTTCTTTACATGTATGCAAAGATGCATAAGGTGCATGACGAATCAATAAAGAGGGCACCAACTATCGTTGTACATGGCCCGGGAGAAGAATGATGGCGACCGGCGGGATCCTAACTTATCGGGACCACAGATGATTGGATTCACTTTCTTTATGGGTGTCTTCTATGTTGGTACTTTTCTTATGATAATTGTGATCGCGTTTGTTCTTGCCGACGCTGTAGATGATGCTAGGGCAGATTTGGACGCGAGGGACTGGACCCCGGTGAGGGGGACAATCATCGCCAGCGGAGTGGAATCTTACCGCGAACCTGATGGGCATCCCACCTACTGCCTACGGATCGAATACGAGTATGGTTACGAGAACGA
>PAUH01000011.1 GCA_002712645.1 Methanobacteriota archaeon | reverse complement strand
CTTCTTGTTCATTGACGTAAACACGCTGATCCGCCTCTGCAGCCTTCTTACCTTTCTCAGCCTCAGCCATATTCTCAGCAACTTGGATTTCTCTCGCTCTAACTGCCTCTGCAGACCCTACTGCACCATCTCGCTCTGCGTTGGCAACGTCAACACGTGCCTGCTCGACGGCTACAGAAGCGGCCTTCTTACCAATGCTTTCGATGTAGTTNGACTCNTCNGTGATNTCNACNATNTTNACGTTGATNAGNTATAGCCCNACCTTGTTCAACTCAGCATCGACGTTTGTTCTGATGAGGTCTAGGAAAGCGTCCCTGTCTTGGTTGATCTGCTCGATCGTCAGTGTTGCGACTGTGAGTCTCAGTTGGCCGAAGATGATCTCCTTGGCCATTTCCTCGACCTGNTCCAAATCCAGCTCGAGAAGACGCTCGGCGGCTGAACTCATTATCCTGGGGTCCGTCGAAACACCGATGGTGAACGTGCTCGGGACGTTGATCCTGATGTTCTGTTGCGACAATGCATTTCGCATGTCTATGTTGATGGTCATCGGAGTCAGAGAGATGTAGCTNTAGTCCTGAATCAATGGCCATACNAGGGTCGCGCCACCGTGAATCACCTTGGAGGCCTCGGAACCGGCAGTTCGTCCGTAAATGACCATGATTTTATCTGGTGGACAGCGCTTNTATCGCTGTGCGAAGAAAATGACCACTGCGACAAGCAGTAGTATTGTCACGAACATCAGGACGCCTATGCCTGCAGCTGCGCTGTTGTCATTCTCTTGAGCGGCTGCCAGAGGGGTCGACATTAGTACAGTCAACGTTGTCAGAAAAGCCATTCGCNTGCCACGGGTCATAGGAGGCACTCCGAGGGGGTGAATATGAAGGCTGTGCCGGCTTTGCAATAGTTCGAACAGTCTCATTCTTCCTCNGAAGGAGTGTAANGAGCCGGTTCAACGATCAAAACTGTGCCTACGACTGCCTTGACGTTCACGGTTTCCTCATTCTTAATCAGAGATCCATCGGCAGACTTTGCATCGTACTGCCTAAGNGATCCTTTTATGCTGACGCTGACTTGTCCGGTTCCACCTTTTGGTATCCGAAGATATACTGTTCCAATGGAGCCCACAGCATCGTCAATCTCNATCGTCCCCTCTGCCTGGAGGGCGATGAAGAACTGGAAGACTTTGCCTGTAGCAAACATCGAGGCAGCACCTGATGCGCCGCCGACAACTACTGCGAGGAATTCCGGTCCTCCCGACTGCATGACAATGATTCCGGTCAATCCGAAGAACATCATGAATGCCATCACACCTTGGAATGTCAGTGCCTTGAATGACGCGTCAGCACCCATCGCATCGATGTCGATGCCGAAAATTCCCTCTGCCACATCCCCGATTCCGCCAAGCACTACCACCAGAACTAACCAGAGCAGAAACAGGACTCCCCCGATCAATGCGGAGATGCCAAACATCAGTTCCAAACCAGTTGCATCGAGNAGTCCGAANATGAAGTCTATCATNGCAGCCATGCTATNCCTCAGAAGGCGTCTCCCCATAGTGCTATCGACGTTGGGATTCACTTCTTATTGACCCAAATGCCATACATCTGCTCTAACGCCATTATCGGGCCCAGGCTGAGTCCGGTGACCATTCCCGCCAATATGATCGATGTTCCGTGTGAAAACCAAGTCANTGACATGTAGTATGAAGACATACAAACGCCGATCAGGAGGAGAGGAATGGCGACCCTGCGTATGAATATGTAGTAACCNCCAAGGCCATCGAACGCAGGGTTGTCNGTNGCACGGTCGATGAGTTCCGCTGCACGGGACATGTTGCCGCCCTCATGAGATGATCATGCCCAACACGTTCATGGACCCGAATAGAATCAGTATTATNGGTACTGCCCACCAGCCAGCCTTCCTGGTCAGAGTCCGATTNTCGACCCTCTCCAAAGCACCATNTTCGTTCNTCTCCAGACGAGTTTTCTCTAGTTTCGAATAAGAGCTATCGAACTCNTTCTGATAACGNCCCACGGACGTTAGGAAGTAAATTGCGAGCAATGCAGTAGTCGCGCCGCTAACTCCGAATAGCTCTCCAGCGAAATTGATNGCACTNTCTTCCAGATATTGCCAAAGCATCAACTGCGCTATTGCGAAGAGCCCTAGAAGTATGGAGTCGCTCCTGGCCATGCCCCTGACTGCAGGGCTTTGCTCATGAAATGTTGTACGGTTTGCTACTTCTTCAGATGNCTGGGCCTGCNGGGCCAGATGCCCCATGTNCCTCTTGCCTTCGCGATGACTGNGCCTTCTTGATCGGATATCTCGCCCTCGACNTGGGCTATTCCTCGGCCCCTGCGCAAAACCCTAGCTTCACAGTTCANTCTCGTACCNACCCGGGCTGCCTCGATATATGAGATATCCAGCTGAGCGGTAGCGCACCACTCTTCCTTGGAAAGAGCGGCTACCGTAGCGCCCCCCATTGCTGTATCGAGGAGGGTTGCATGGAGNCCCCCGTGGGCAACGCCGCCCTTGTTGAGGTGTGCATCCGTCACATCTACGTACACAGCACAGCGGCCGTCCTCCATCATCTTGAGCTCGATNCCCATCGATCTNTGNAATGGCCCNAGATGCGGGTATGAACGAGATCCGTCGGNNGGCATNTGNCCTTCGAAGGCATTACATGGCTTGAGTTTGGCCCTTATGCCTGTCCTGTTTGAACATCCCAAAGTCTNCTGTAGAGTCCTTTTGCCTGAACAAGCTGCTCATGGGNCCCTATCTCGGATATCNCCCCNCCATCGAGAACTGCTATTCTGTCAGCATTCCTGATAGTTGAGAGCCTGTGTGCTATGATAATCGTNGTTCTATCNTTGGATAGAATCTCTACGGAGCGCTGTAAAGCCGCCTCCGTCTCATTGTCGACATTGCTTGTGGCCTCGTCGAGAACGAGTATTGGCGCATCTTTGAGCACGGCCCTTGCAATGGCGATACGTTGTCGCTGGCCTCCTGAAAGTCGATGCCCATCTTCCCCGATTTCTGTGTCCCACCCGTCGGGTAAGGCCCGAATGAAGTCAATGGCCTCTGCCACGGTGGCCGCCTCCAATATCTCATCATCATCCGCATTGGGCCTCCCGTAGAGGATGTTATCCTTTACCGAACCGGGGAAGAGAGTGGTATTCTGAGAGACTAGGGCGATAGATCCACGTAGGCAATTCAGAGTCAGGCCTTTTACATCGTGACCATCCAGAAACACTCCTCCAGATACGGGGTCGTGCAAACGCATCATGAGGCTCATCATGGTGGTTTTTCCAGCTCCGGTGGAACCGACTATCCCAATCGACTCGCCCGGTTGCACCGAGAGGTTAAGATCGTCATATATCGGACTACGACCAGGATATGCAAATGAGACATCGCGATATTCTATCGCTCCGGAAACGTTCTCAATCTCAACATCCCCTTCTACGATTCCGATTTCTGTATCAAGCAGATCTAGCACTCGCGTTGTAGAAGCCATTGCACGCTGATAGAGGTCGAAAGTCTGGCCCAAGCGGGTCAAGGGCCATAGCAAACGCTGAGTGATGAAAACGATTACGCTGTATGCGCCAATCGAAAGTGCGCCGTCCAGTGCCATCCACCCCCCTACGAGCATATTTGCAGTGAAAGCAAAGAGAATCGCCATTCGAATCAATGGTACGAAGGAAGCTGAGAGTCGTATGGCTGACTTGTTGGCCTCCCTGTATGTTTCAGAAGCCATCCTTACACGTTCGACCTCTCGATCTTCAGCAGTGAATGATTTGATGGTGGTTATTCCACTCAAATTATTGTTGAGCAATGCATTTAGATCTGCTACTTCTTCTCTAACAAGGGTGTATCTCTCGCCGATTCGCCTTTGGAAGGCAAATGAGCCGATGACAATTATGGGCACAGGAATTACTGCTAATATTGCTACCTCGGGTGCTATTGCAAACATTATCCCGCCGACTACCAATACCGTAGTGGCCACCTGAAGGAGGTCTGTTGCGCCCTGATCCAAGAATCTCTCAAGTTGGTTCACATCATCATTCATGATTGCCATGAGTCCTCCAGTCGTCTGTTCCGAAAACCACCGCATCTCGAGATCTTGTATGTGTGAATAGGCAGACATCCTGAGTTCGTGCTGGGCAGTTTGNGCGAGATTNCGCCACAAGACCGCATAAAAATACTCGAATAGCGATTCAAGCACCCATATTATCACCGTCAATGCGACTAAAATTAGGAATTGCTCGCGAGGGTCCGTCCAACCCATATTTCCAAGGAATGACTCTTCTCGGAGAGCTACAACATCTACAGCCATGCCTATGAGCACGGGNGGGGCTAGATCCCAGAACTTGTTNAGAATNGAACATATCGAAGCGAGGATGATTGTTCCCCTGTGCTNACTAAGATGAGAAATCAACCTCTTTAGAGGATGTCGCTTACTTTCTGATTTATTTTCCATGAGAATACGTTCCTGACCATCTTGAGCGATTGACGCCTAATTGAAAGCAGTACCGGACCAGCCATCTGCCCAGNTATCCCAAATCCCTGCGCCAATGGTGCCCTCGGCATCTGTCCTCAGGGTGATNCGATCTCCAGCAGACACCAACTGGTCCATGTCCGCATCGTTCCACTCTAGGCTCCACCAGTGACCTCTCTGGTCAGTGATATTTACAGGAGCCTCNGAAATAACCGCGGATGCTGCCGTTATCANAGAATCTCCCTCGGTATGAAGGCCGTGTANCTGNAGTTCTGATGGTTCCACNTCNAGAATGAANCCNGGGGTTACAACAGTTGTCCATTCAGTTGCATCTTGCAAGAGATACGGCTGTGAGGGGAACGTTAAACTCGTNGGAAGGCGTTCTATGCCCTGCTTCACATCGATGTTGACATCATCTCCAGTGGCTACATCTAATCGGAATGATCCCCCATCATTCACGTTGTACATCTGCACCCCCACCAAGGAAGGTGGTTCGCCAATTATCTCTAGGATCACATTTACCGTATCATCAGTGGCAGTTGCTATCTGTTGCAGAGATATCTCGTCGGCGGTTATCGTCCAGTCCATACCTGAGAAGATAGAGGGGTCAAATCCGAANGGAGGGTATGTTCCCAATGGGTCTGAAGNAGCTTGGAGTGCTAGAAGATGGAATGGGTCGACGTGTTCGGGTTTGGCATCCCTTCCCTCGAACCATGCAGATCCGACGCGTATGTTTGTTACGTTGCCAGCAACAACCTCTTCAGTATCCATTTGAGTGCCTGCGAGACTGATTGCCATCNCAATNGAAGATATCTGGAGGACNTCATCCTTGGCGACATCCCATGAGATCGACCCTGTCTGCCCGTCCGTCGAGGAGTAGACCTCTGTCACGGTGGATACCCTTAGCCTATCATTGGCGTCGGAGAGTGCCAAGACGTCTAGGGCCCCTGGTGTTGAAATAAAATCNTCGAGTTCTTCCTCGTTCAGTACCCAGCACATTTCAGTGCACTGTGGCTCGGGAGAGAGGCAACCCCCGAGGGCTGATGANAGGAGGATGAAGAGGGTCGCCCAGATGCGCACNTGTTACCGTACAGGGACATAGGCATGAGTGTTCTCGGTGTGCGTTCGTTTCAAAGNGGTGCCACCGCTCGTATGGTTGGGAGCGAGTATGAAACGTCTACTGGTGGTATTCAAGAAAAACCACGAGGAGGTACACGACAGTGCATTGAGAACGGTGATTTCTGTTTTGGAAGATAGTCGTGAGGCTGGAGAGATCGAATACAGAACTGTCGCNAGGGAGAGCGTCTNAAGAGAGGATTTCATCGGTCCTGACGTNGTTATCGTCCTTGGCGGGGACGGGACCTTGACATCAATAGCACATTCAGTTGACGATAAGGCTCTGGTAATGGGGGTCAATAGCCATCCAATGAAGGGGGATGGCGAAGGATCATTCGGATTCTACATGGGCAGTAACGCCGNCAACTTCTCATCNGATCTNAGACGAGTGCTTGACGGGACCTGCGTCGTAAATGTACTTCCTCGCCTTCAAGCCGAAATTCTCACCACATCTGGAAATATCCTCAGATCTGACCCTGCTCTGAATGACCTCCTTGTAGCGAATACCCATCAGTACCAACCATCGAAATACCGTATTGAGCGGGCATCTGACAGGCATAACCCGAGTCTTGATCTTCGTCAATCTTCTTCCGGAATGCTATTTTCCACATTCCTTGGCCAGGGCGCATGGTTTAGGCATGCAGTGGATATACAAGATTCGAGGTTTCCAAGGGATGAGATTGATGATCATTATCTTGCGCTATCCAGGGATCTCCCACACCCATCGAGAGGAGTGAATGGATCTCATTGGGCGTGGACCAATGAGGCGACCATCCTCACGAGCGATATGCACAGGGGGTACGTGGTGGCAGACGGATGGGATGAGATACATTTCACCAGAGGAGCCAGGATCACTGTGAGCAACGATGGCCCCAAACTGAATCTAGCCACCTTCGACGACGGCATATATGCCAGGGTGTCCAAGTGGATTAATGAGTAATCTGGACTACAGTATCTGATTGAGGAAGAGCTTGGTCCTCTCATGCTTGGGATTGGAGAAGAATTCCTCTGGAGGCGCTTCTTCAATCAGATGTCCTTCATCGAAAAGTATGCAGCGATCACCAACCTCTTTGGCGAATCCCATCTCATGCGTGACCACAATCATCGTAACGTTGGATTTGGCAAGATCCACCATCACATCGAGGACTTCCTTGATCATCTCTGGATCAAGTGCTGATGTTGGTTCATCGAAAAGCATGATCTTTGGGTCCATTGCCAGTGCTCTTGCTATCGCAACGCGCTGTTGCTGGCCTCCTGAAAGGCCGCTGGGATACTTGTACGCCTGCTCAGGTATGCCCACCCTCTCAAGAAGTTCCATGGCATTCCTCTCCGCTTCGGCCTTTGTCATTCCCTTCACCTTCATTGGAGCGAGTGTTATGTTCTCCATGATTGTAAGATGAGGGAATAGATTGAACTGCTGGAAAACAAAGCCTACGTCGGCTCTTACCTTCTTCAGATTGGCGACACTGGTCTTCTCACTTATCTCGATTCCTTCTATCTCGATATTACCCGCGCTGTGAGGCTGAAGCCGATTCAATGTTCTGATGAATGTGGATTTTCCTGATCCAGATGGGCCCAGAATCACGATGATCTCGCCCTTCCTGACCTCCACATCGATTCCCTTCAGTGCCCAGAAATCTCCGAAATTGACTTTTACGCCCTTTGTCTTGATAATGATGTCTTTCTCTTCGCTCATGCCTTGTCTCCTCCTCCCTCTTTCACAAGTCCAAGACTGCGTTCGACGCTCATGGATATGCGGGAAAGGTAGAATGCGAAAACCCAGAATACAACTGCTGAGAAGTAGAGCGGTTCTAGGAAATAGCCGAGGAAGGATAGATCAGTATTGGGCATATCCTTGGCCAATTTGAAGAAATCGAGTATATTGATGATGAATAGTAGCGTTGTATCCTTCCAAAGCCCGATGAATACGCTGACTATCGAAGGCAGAGTGGTCCTGATTGCATTGGGAAGTTCGACCAATCTCTTGGTCTGTATCGGGCTGAGACCTAGCGCCAGTGCCGCTTCCTTCTGCCCGCTATCCACTGCCTGCAAGCCGCCTCTAATCACCTCCGCGATGTATACTCCGCCGAATATGCTGAAGATTGCCATCATACGGAGTATGTTATCGAAATCTTCGGGATTTGTGAACAGAGGGTCGACAACGTCAGGGAGAAGATACATCGCGAAGTATAGCCAGCAGATTAGAGGGCCGGAGCGTACTATCTCTATGATGGAAACTGATGGCCACTTTACAACAGGGAGTCTGCTCTGCCTGCCGAATGCCAGGAATATTCCCACGACCAGCCCGAGAACACAGCCAGCCATTGCGACGATGATATTGACGAATAGTCCGCCCCATACGGATGCGGGTACGCCCGGACTGGTTAGTGGTGAGAGAAGATCGCCCAGAAGAGGTATATTGGAACAATAAGAGGCGAAGGCCTGTAGCCACTCTGGAGGGTCCATTATCAGGATTGCAAGGAAGAAGTCAACGACAGCGAGAATTGCGAAAATCCGTTTGAGTCGGTTGACCTTGTATTCCTCGGATCGTATCGAATACGCCCTGGAAAGTCCGAATGCGGATACGGCAAGAATCGTGGAGATGACGAGTTTGTTTCTTACCGAGTCCACACTATAGTTAGCGAGTTGCGGGTTTGTGGCGTAGGCGAAAACGACTGCTGTGACTACTGCGAACCATGCTGCGAAGGATCTTACAGTTGTCGTAGAAGTTCCGTATGCAGCACCCATTAGGGCCCATGTGATATACACAATTGGCCACAATCTCCAGTTCTCAGAAGGTATGTAGTCCTGCGTCATCGCCTCAGTCATCTTGGCGCCGAGTAATGTGAGCACTCTGTTTGACCAGATGATGTCCCATCTCATTGTCAAGAGTGCGATATCCAGCACGAGCTCTAGGACATAATTTGCGATGACGACGGAGATCAAACCGAGCAATGCCGTGGATAGTGATCGCCTGAAGGTCATTTTCAGTAACACGACGGAGAATATCCACGCAGCGAATGCCCCGATCGATGACACGCCTATTACGTAGATCAGCCGATCGGTTGCAGTGACTCGATCATCGAGTGACATGTCCATCTCTGTGACGAACTTGAATGCGAAGTAGAAGACAGCAATCGATAACGCTGCTATGGAAAGCCATCGATCCGTATCTTCCCCTTCGAAGCTGGACCGTCCTGCGAATGCGTTCTCCGCCTCAAATAATCTGGGAAAAGATAGCTGACCCGTCATATCTTCACCCTCGTGACTCGTGCATTGTAGGCATTCATAATGCCGGAGATAAGGAGGCTACCGACCTGGTACGTGACTAGCAGGAGAAGGAACAGCGGAATCAGTCTTCCGACGTTGTTCATCATTACGAAAATGACGTAGAAAACATCACTGTATGCAACGACGATTGCCAAGCTGCTATTCTTCCAGACGTTCATGTATTGGCTGTTTAGGAGAGGCACCATGCTCCTCAGGGCCTGTGGGAGTATTACCAATCTGAGTCTTTGATACGGCGTGAGGGCTAGAGAAACAGCGGCCTCCACCTGGCCTCTTGGAAGTGCCTGGATGCTTCCTCTCACTATTTCTGCCACCACAGATGCGGTGAATAGCGTCAGACCCAATACCATCGCAGTGAACATCGGCGTTATCTCAAATGCAGTGCCATCCACTACTCGCCATGTGCCAGGGCTATCGGGCCTGAGTTTGAGAATCTCAGGGGTAGTAATGTCCCCGAGTACGAATACTGTTCCAATCACGATTACGGCGCCCCACATGCCGGATCTCATCAAAACTGCCCTGTCTGAGTCGTCTACAACTGAATCTTGCCGCCTCGTATCGATGGTCTGTTTAATCCGTGTGAACGCCCACAGCAGTATGAAGGTCGCCAGGAAGGCGTATACTCTCCAGGACTCCGCCAGGGGGATCCAGAATCCCTTGTTGCTGTAATATATCCAACCGCCTATGTTGGCCTCGTCACCGAATAGAGGCAGAGTTTCGCCCATCTGTGTCCAAACGAGGAACAGAAGTACTGCGAGGGGGAGGTTTCGGAATACCTCGACGTAGATCGTCGCGAGGCTCGATGCTAGACGATTGCTCGATAATCGAGTGACGCCTATGATTATGCCCAATAGCGTGCAAAGAACGATGCTGACCAGCGTCACGCGAGCGGAATTGATTACGGCAGCAGTGAAGAACCTCCATCGCGAGTCTTCGCCGAAAACGGCTTCAACGGGCCACACGTTAATCTCGAATGCATTGAGCTCGGTCATGAATGACCAATCGAGATCCCAGCGGTCTCTCGTGACGCTATCGGGGTTGTTGAGTAGGAATATGATCCTAGTCACCGTGTAGAGTATCAATGGAGTTGCGAGGATGAACATGAATGCGGCATACCTTCTCTCTTGATCCTCCGGATTTGCCGCCTCTGTCTGGATGAGTATCCAAGATATGGCAGCCATGCCCACAATGAGTGCCGAGGATGTATTCACCAGATCTTCGGTCAGGATAGGGGGAGCCATGGCCACATTGAGTGCATAATAGGCGAAAATGAGTAATGGTACACCTGTTCTGATAGTCTGGTAAGTGCTTGCCCTCCAAGTGAGAATAAGGGGCAAATCTCCTGTCGACAATGCGTAGCCGGCCATGGCGGGGATTCCCAGAAGTAGGAACGGAAGACCCTTGTCTGGGCTGAATTCGAGATTATCAACCATTAAGGGAATGAGGATTGCAATGGCCACTGCGGTTAGTGATGTGATATACCCTTTCCATTCAAGGGGTTTGAGGAATGCTCTGAATTCATTCTGTGCCAAAAGAAAAAAAGTCAGAATAGATATTGATAGCCATGCAGCCACCAATTTCGGATCGTAGTAAGCAGCATTGAGGTTGGATCCATCAGAGAGTGGGATGGAGAAGGCGAAGGATGTTATCGCTGAGACAGTGGGGTCTAGCATTTTCGTGCAATATGACCATACGGCCCACAGCAGGAGGGCTGCTATCAGTGCCTTCTTGGATAGGTCAAAGGCCCTCCGAGCTCCATCGAGAGGGTTGTCTCTTGCGTGGACGAATTCCCTGCGAACGGATTCTCGCATTCTAGAGAAGGGTTTGACGATGTTTTCATCAACGTCTTTTGATAGGGATTGAAGTGCTTTGAGAGGGAAGTCTCGGAGGGCAGAAGAATCCATTCAAAAGTCGTCCGTGTTTTGTTGGGAAAAGAAGTTGGAGTCCCCGAGGGAGGCCGCGAGGCCCCCCTCAGGGGTTACGTTTGTCTCTTCAGTGCTGCTCAGCTAGTGATCAGCGCATTGGAGGAGCGAACTGGAGTCCGCCCTCTGAGACGAGTGCGTTGTCTGTTCCTTCACGAGCTAGGACACAGTTTGCCATAGCCGATGATCCGGAGACACCGTCGTAGTTCCCGTCGCAGAACGAGTTGTCGTATGCCTCGCCGTAGTTGCCGACGGCACCGAGAACGTTTCGCATCCAGGTAGCTGGTAGCGGGTTAGCATCTGTCCCTAGTCCGAGGTTGCTGTCAAGCAGTCTGTCAACAGCAGGGGAGGATTCCATGCTCATGTAGTTCGAGGAGGTGATTCCCATCTCCTCGGCCGTTACCATTCCGAACCAAACCCACTCGACGACGTCCTTCCAGTCGTCATCGTTGTCGCGGACTGCGGCTGCCAGAGGCTCCTTCGATAGAAGCTCTGGGGCTATCCATAGGTCGTCGCAGCCATCAGCATCCTCTGCTTCTACGCCACAAGTTCCGTCGCTCTCGAGGACGTACTTCTTGGCGACTGTAGCGGACATGTCCATTGTGAACGCGTCGCACTGGCCAGCGACCATGTTTGCAGTACCCTCAGCGGCGTCGGCGACACCGGAGATAACGACATTGTCGAGTCCGTTGTTGGCCTTCCAGTCAGCGAGGTTACCCTCGGTCGTGGTGCCTGTGCCGACGCAGATTGTAGCGCCGTCTAGTGATGCAGGCGTGTAGGCAGCTGCGCCTGGGTTGGCGACTAGGTCGCCGCGGATCAGGATGCCCTGGCCATCGTAGAAGTTGATTCCAGCGAAGTCAGCATTCAAGTCAGCGTCTCTGGATGTGGTCCAGGTCGTTGTGCGGATCAGCACGTCGATCTCGCCGCTCGATAGCTTCTCGAATCTGTCCTGCGAGGAAGCAGGGATCCACTCGATGTCAGTCATTGGGTTCAGGCCGATAGCAGCTGCTACTGCCTTGCAGTACTCGATGTCGAGTCCTGAGCGAACGCCGTCGGTGGACAAGAAGCCCATGCCCCACTGGCTCTCCTTAACACCGCACTTTAGGGAACCGCGGTCAAGGACCGTGTCCAGGGTGCTGACAGGTGTCGCTTCTGCAACTCCTGCTAGTCGCCCCTCTTCAGTGGCGGTTGCGATAGCAGCGTCATACTCTGCCTGAGTGTAGCCATCATCATCGTCGTCTCCGCCGGTGCACCCAGCGAAGGCCGCAGTCATCATTGTCAGCATTAGTGTAGCAGCGATCAGTCGTTGCATCGCCCCTTTTCAGTTGCGACCCATATATAGGGATTCGGCAAAATGTGCGTCGAAATGACGATATGGGGGCCGAAATTGGAAATTTATTTTGAATATTTAGATTTGGAAGTTGGGCGGCGGGGTGACCGAAGCCACCCCGCCAATCCCGGTTTCCAGAGTTACGTAGGAGGTGATCCATCTGCAGGTTCCCCTACAGATACCTTGTTACGACTTAACCCTCCTTGTCGAAAGCAGGCTCGACTACCCCACTAAAAGGCAGCCTCACCCACCCCCAACTAAGATGGTTTGACGGGCGGTGTGTGCAAGGAGCAGGGGCATATTCACCGCGCCTTTTTGAGACGCGATTACTACCTAAT
>PAUH01000010.1 GCA_002712645.1 Methanobacteriota archaeon | reverse complement strand
CTCCTGCGTTATTCCAAGCATGTCGTGAAGAACAAGCACCTGTCCATCGCAGTCGGCCCCTGCTCCTATGCCTATCGTGGGGATCGAAAGTGAGGAACTCACCTTGGCTGCCAGACTTGCCGGAATCTTCTCGAAAACGATTGAGAAGCAGCCAGCCTCTTCCAGCATTTTTGCATCTTTCAATAGACGTTCAGCCTCCTCCTCCTCTTTAGCTCGTACGCTGTATGTTCCGAATTTGTAGATTGACTGGGGCGTTAGGCCCAGATGCCCCATCACAGGTATCCCTGCATCGATGATCTTCCCGACCGAGGATAGAACCTCGGCCCCTCCCTCTAACTTGACAGCATGCCCGCCTGTCTCTTTCATGATTCGTATCGCGGATTTGAGAGCATTATTCGAATCGCTTTGATACGTCCCGAAAGGCATGTCGACTACAACCAATGCTCTCTGAACCGCTCTAACGACGCTCTGCGCATGATATATCATCTGATCAAGAGTGATTGGGACAGTAGTCTCGTGGCCTGCCATCACATTGGAAGCCGAGTCACCCACCAGTATGACATCGATACCCGAGGCATCAACCAATCGCGCCAATGAGAAGTCATAAGCGGTCAGCATAGCGATTTTTTCGCCATTAACCTTCATTTCCTGAAGGGTATTTGTCGTGACACGCTTTGCTCTGCTAGCAACGGACATGCATCCACCTAGGATTACGCGCGGGCATCCTCTGACTTGAATGGCTCGCTCGGAAGACTTGATACTGGAACCGGGCTGCCGCATCATGCCCATGGGACTGTAGCTCAGTTGGGAGAGCGCCGCACTGAAGATGCGGAGGCCGCTGGTTCAAGTCCGGCCAGTCCCACCATCAATCCAGACCTTCAAGCAGCGAAGTCTGAAGCTGATGCAGCTTCTCTATCCCCTCTACTGCTGCATTTAGGAGTGAATCCAACTCATCTCTCGTGTATGTGGCCTCTTCCCCGGTCCCCTGAACTTCTACGAAGGAACCCTCGCTCGTCATAACGACGTTCATATCGACATCAGCATTCGAATCTAGGACGTAGTCGAGATCCACTCGAACTTTGCCATCGACCATTCCCACGCTAAGGGCTGCAACATCATTCGCCATGACTGCAGCCTCATGTTTGGCACGCTCTTCGGGGGTCAAATCCGGAGGCGTCCAACCATCCTTGAGATCTTGCTCACTCCCCCTCAGGTTGATCGGCAGGCAGCGTCCTGACGCGATTAGTCGACGTATCGCCAGCCTCAATGCAATGTTCCCGGCGGTGATCGATGCGCATCTCGTCCCGCCATCGGCATTGAGTATCTCACAGTCAACAGTCATGGAGATGGGCCCAAGCGCCTCTAGATCGACAGCTCCCCTGAGCGATCGAGCCACCAGACGCTCAATTTCATGCGTCCTCCCCTTCGCACCATTTCGCTCCCTTCTGAAACGTGTGTTCGTCGAACCGGGCAGAAGAGAATACTCTGCATGTATCCAACCTCTAGTCGCATTTCTTGGAAACCATCTAGGAAGGCCCTTGTCCGCTGTAACGGTGGCCAAGACCATCGTCTCGCCCTGTTTGTAGAGAATCGAAGAAAGAGCATTCGGCGTGAAGTCAAAATCCACTGTTATCTTACGCATTTCCTTCTGCGCTCTTCCATCTTCCTTTCCGCCCGACTTCATCTTCGCCATGAGGCATCTTTTGGCCGGAGTGCCATCAATCATTCCCTTCTGGCGTGGGGTGGGCGATACACGTCCATCTTGTCTTTGAATGTGGAAATGTAAGGCCCTCCGATCAGGTCTATGCAGTACGGGATGGCTGGGAAGAGATCCCCAAGAGTCTCTCTTATCGATTTTGGAGAACCTGGAAGATTGATGATTAGCGTAGCCCCACGGACTCCTCCGAGTTGTCTGGAAAGTATGGCAGTGGGAACATACTTCATGGATATCGAACGCATCTTCTCCCCGAACCCGGGAAGAATTCTGTCACAGACAGATTCAGTTGCCTCTGGAGTGACATCCCGAGGCGCAGGCCCCGTGCCGCCGGTTGTAATGACGAGGCAACATCCAACATGATCGCTGAGCTCCACAAGCGCGTTCGCAATATCCTCCTCTTCATCCGACACGAGTCGTCGATGAATCTCAAATGAGGTCGACATAACCTCATTCAGAAAGTCTTCTATTTCCGGCCCACTGAGATCTTGATACTCTCCAGAAGAGGCCCTATCCGAGGCTGTCAGAACCCCTATCCTCGCTGGCTCGGAGGAATCCATGTTTGTGCAAGAGACAGTTAACTGAAATAAACGGCTCCCTTCAAAATACAAATTTCGTCGGCTATGTTCAAGAACCGCCTCTCAAGATTAGAAAGCCCGAGGCGAGGAAGTGTCGAGTCTGCCCCATCCTGCACAGGTTTCCCCCCTCCATAGGACCCAATCCGGAGGATTCCCCGGTCCGTCGAATAAATTCAGCAGACTCGATGCTGAAATCTCGACGGAAGTGTGATTGAATGAGCGAAGATAAGTACGATACTGAAGTAAGGTTGGTCCTTCAGGAATGCAAAGATGCAAATCCTGAGGAAGTAGCAAAAGAGTTTGAAAGATACGAAAATGAGTTCCTCATACCCCCCAGGGATGCACTTCGCTCAGTCGTCAGGAAGTTCATGGAACCTGGCTCGGATGCAGATAAAACCGTCCGAGCACCCGCTCCATCCGTCAAGAAAGTGTCAAAATTCTCAGAACTCGGCTCCAATGATCGAAATGTAACGATCGAGGTTCTGGTGGTATCCTACAATTCAAGGGCCCAGCAGGTAAGGGGAGAAGAACGCCAGATAGGATTTGGTTTCATCGAGGATTCCCCGTGGGACGGCGAGCGTCAGCGATGGGAATTCAAAGACTGGGGAAACAAATCCCAGGATCTAGCAGCCGGCTCAGTCGTTCGTCTAGAGGGCGTATCTGTCAATGAGTGGAATGACAAGAAATCGATCAATATCAATCAGACCTCAAGAGTTTCAGTACTCAAGGAAGGGGGGGCGCCAACGCTCGCTCCCACCAATGAACCAGTAACCATAGAGGACGCTTCACGGGGTGAAGGAACAGTCGCAATCGTGGCACGCGTACTCGCTGTCCGTCCTGATCAAATCGTCCGAAGAGATGGTTCGGGAAGCATAGATGTGATGCGGGGCAGGCTAGGAGATCAAACCGGGACGATGGGCTTCCTCTCATGGAAGGCGTTGGACATTTCCGAGGGTGATCTCGTTAAGATTGAGAACGCACAGGTTAAGAGATTCAGAGACACCCCTGAAATCAATATTGGCGATTTCACGAAAATAGAGCCATATCACGATGGCGCATTCCCCGAAGCAGAAACACTGCAAGCAAATTCATCATGCGCCATCAAAGACCTCAGGGATGGAATGAGGGATGTAGAAATAACACTCCAGGTCGTTGATTGGAATTCCCGCTCATTCACCTCCAAAACCGGTGAAGAGCGCGTAGTCCGAAGCGGAGAGGTACAAGACCCAAGCGGTCGATGCCGCCTAACGTCATGGGGAGTGGTAGATCTTGAGGCTGGTTCCTTCATCCGAATAAAACGCGCAAGAGTTCAGGCGTGGCAGGGGTCGCCAGATCTTGTAATCGATCAGCTTGAGCAAGTAGAGATACTGACTGAGGCCCCATTTGGACCCATAGACGCCTCAAACCACTGGGTCGAGGAAGATCTTGACGACCTCACTTCCGGTGGTTCGAGGAGAGGTATATCCACGACTGGAAGGATAGTGTCATTGAGATCTGATTCTGGAATAATATTGAGATGCACCCAAGAAGGATGTAGGCGAGTACTGAGAGACGGTGTCTGCGGAATACACGGGGAAGACGTTGGTGAAGAAGATCTGAGGATGATGATGGTGGTAGATTCAGGAGTGTCCAATGCGTCTCTTCTTGTTTCTCGCGCACCCACTGAAGCATTGATTGAGATGAATCTCGATGATGTCCGGAAAGAGGTATCTTCGAATGGGAAGGAGGCATTNCATTCGTCATTGAAGGACAGATTCCTCGGGCATCGTGTGCGTGTTATGGGCCGCTCGATAAATGATGATCGAGGTTGCATGATTCAGGCTGATGAGGTACAGATCATGGNAGTGGACCCGGAAGGAATTGCAAAAGCTGCCATAGATCGATGGGGGGTGGTNCTTTGACAATGTCAGGCACAATGCGAGTGGGCAGACAAACCGCGATTCGAGTCTTCGCACACGAGTATCGTGATGCAAGTCTCCCGGACCAGGGCTCGGGCGAGTATGACCCGGGATACATGGTCACGAGACTCGGAGCCAAGATAAATCGTGCACTTATCTGCGGTTTGATCGATAGTTCGGAGAAGAGGGAGAGCGATAGCGGCCAGAGCTACAGATTCAATTTGAGAGACGTTACAGGCATCCATAGGGTCGAGGTCTCACCGTTCAATCCGGAGCTACATCCGGAAGCNGANGAGATTCATGCNCGNTTCGAGCGAGGAGACAGATTCCTCATGATGGTCGTTGCAAAGCAGAGATCATTCCAAACTGAAGACGGCGGAGTATTCACGTCATACAATGCGCAGGAGATGACGGTTATCGATAAGCCCAGGTATGCTGAATGGCTAGCAGAAACCGCTGATGCAACCCTTCGCAGGATAAACGCGCACGAACTTGCTATGGCGGCTGAGCAGAGTATGGCCGGATTCAGATCTGCAGGAGTGCCGGAAGATCTGATCGATGGGATGCTACTTTCCAGAGCGCATTACCCGCCTTTCGAGACTGAGGTGTATATGCTGGACGTGCTTCAAGCTTTGAATGCAGCATTGGGAAGATCNGTGGAGATTGTAAAGCCAGAATCGGCAGATGAATCAGAATCTGATTCTGCCGTTCCCGACCAACCTGTGGAAGCNCCCTCCCCTGCAACAAGCGATATGTCCGTCGAAGAGGTTGTAGTTGCTACTATTGCAGCAGGTGATCGTGGAGAGGGCGTAGATTACGATACTATCGTCAGACAATGCAGCGTTCATGGCCACTCGAGGGAGGAGGCAGAAGATGCAATCGACTCCCTAAGGACGGCTGGTGGCCAGATCTCGGAACATCGTTTCGGATGGTTCAGGCTCATTCAGAGCGACTCTTCCTGATCATCGAACCTAGCTCTTCAACCCCNATATCGTCGAATCTGTATCTNAGCGATTCCACATCGACTCCTTCGAGCATCTCNTCGGAATCCCCNACCCAGCACTCAGCGATTCTGGAAGCTGCTAGGTGTATGTCNCTACGGGCCCTTTCCGAGATTATCTTGAGACCTCGAACACTCATGATTGAGATTAGGAGATCGGTCGAGGATTGACCCCATATCGGACCCCTCACCAGGCCCACGGTTCCGACCATCCTCCCAAACTTCCCTGGGTCCGATGAGAGAGTCTGAAGAACTCTCGAATCTTCAGGNTCNCCATTCTCCAAAGCGNGCGATAGAAGATCTGAGACATCTTCAAGAGAGGCCACATCAGGCACTCTGACCCCAATNTTAGAGTCACCTTCCGATGTTNTGACCTTAGTCGTCTCAAGCTTGGGATNNCCCAGCAGCCCATTTCTCCGAAGGCTCCTTTTGATGTGNCCCCATGCTCTTCGTTGACTTGCGAGAACTCCTGCCACGTGCCCCATCAGTACAGTACGGGGCCCATTCGANGGAATCTCCAGATTCCTGCAGAGATCAACCAGTTTCTGACGCTCCATGGTAGCTAGGGACTCCACAGTGAGGCGATTTGCATCCTGTGTAACATGGAGCCATATTCTCTGCCTCCTCTCTTTGTGGGAGCCCGATGCCTTGACTCCAAAAATCCTCAGAAGATCTCCTAATTCTCGATTGNTAAACGACTGTATCCCTTCCCAAGAGAGATCGANGTCAGATAGGACGTGATGACGAATCAAAGATGCCCGCAGCACTTCGACAGAGCCCCTCTTGGAGATCCCTTCATGCTCTGCATTTTCTCTCAGGCTACGAAGGTCAGATCGGTAGAGGCGATCGAGAACAAGGGGGTCTACCTCCGGAATCGCCATGACCTCGCGCATGTGTGCTGGCGGATATCGATTCCGACTCTCATGGCTCTGCAAGGCACTAATCATTCATTGCTGAAAAAATGCCGGAGAACCGGCGCCGAGCCTTGGATGTTCATCCTGAGGTTCTGATAATGTGGAAAACATCGCTCGCCATTCCATGCCCATTGTTACGCATCCGCTGTGTAGGTTTTCCGGATCAATCAGTCGATCCATTCTGAAGGTACGCATTCCATCTTTTGACACGTATTCCACTCTTATGAAAAGACGAGAACCTTCTGGGAGGATATCCCCCTCTGAGTCTCTGCAAGATTGTTCGAGAGCTAGGTCCCTGGTCGTTTCAGCTTGCTGGAGGAGACTGGATATAGTACGATGCTGTACCAGAACGCCAATCCCATCAGCCACATCTTCCGACTCAGCTCCAAATAGCTCGTTCATGACATGCCAAGCCGCCCCCCCCTCTCTCCCAAACAAGCCTTCTAGGCGCTTTTTTGGAAAGCCCTCTCTGGCGATGACAATAGGGAGGTCTGAGTACATGGGCGGGAGGAAGAATGACCCACCTGCCTCTTTGGGATCCGGCCAGAGAGCGAACCTTCTCGTCTTCAAGTTGAGACGGTCGAATGATTCCCGGGGTATTGTATACGCATCGATAATCCCATTTTGACGCATATCTTCCAGCCATGATACGACATTTTCCTCTGGAAGGGGGACGTTCTGTATCCCTGACCACGCTTTTGGAGACAATACCCGGAGGTCTCTTCTAAATCTCCTGAGTTGTCTTCGAACGATTCTGGAGCCACTGATGACTACTGCAGATCGGGGAAGATGCGAGGGCCTATCGCCTGCAACAACCACGTGGAAGGGCCTGTGTTGATTGATCGCGCCTGCCACTGAGAGACCTGATGAAATCATCTCGATTTGCCGCCCATGAATGGCTCTAGATGGAATGATAACAGCGTCTAAGTCACTTGATTCTAGTAACTTGAAACCTTCGGCCATATTCTGAATCTCAGTGTACTCATGTCCATCTGCTTCGCTGATCCTGTCTCCACACCAACATGTGTCGTCGTTCAAGAAACCGATTGACATAGACGACATCAGGTTACCTCGAAGACACGTGCCGTGCCTCATGTGTTCGCAGGCACAGCCGTTGATATATCCCTCCCCTTGTCTTCAGCCCATGAGCGGTGTGAGGGGGGTACTCGCCCGAAGGTCGTTGGAAGAGGTTCAGTCCATCGTCGAGAAAGCCCTCAGGGATTATGTCGAGGAAAGGTCCGAAGATCCTGCGATGAAATACGCCCGAGACATACTCCTTGCTGGAGGAAAGCGGTTCAGACCCGTTTTAGGGTGCTTGGCCTACGAAGCAGCAGGCGCCAAACTCGACGATAAGATGCTCAGATCAGCTCTTGCCGCGGAGATCATACACACTGCTACCCTCGTACACGATGACATCTACGATCAGGCCAAACTCCGTCGGGGACGTCCTACTTTGCATTCTCAGCACGGACTTGCCCACGGCATAATAGCGGGAGATTATCTCTTCACCCTCGGTTATTGGCTGGGTTCTGAACAAGGCCCTGAAGTGATTAGAGCACTTGCTGACAGCTGCATTGCTATGGCGAATGGAGAGTTGTTGCAGTTCGACCATATCGGGAATCTCGGGACTACTCCGGAGGATTACTACCGGATTATCGACGGCAAAACTGCAGGCCCCATAGCATGCGGGTGCAAAGTCGCTGCAATGGTTGCAGAGGCAGACCCAGAAGTCATTGATGCTATGGACAATTTCGGTTGGGAAGTCGGCCGGGCATTCCAGATGGTAGACGACCTCCTTGATCTGACTGGGAATCCGAGAATGGGAAAGCCCAGAGGGACTGACATTTACGAGGGCAAGATGACTCTACCCATCATACACGCACTGACTTCTCTTCACGGCAATGATAGGAAGAATTTGGCAGATGTATTGATGGATTTCAATGACGATAGGTGGGATGAGTTGATTTCCCTCTTGGATACTGCGGGTTCAATTGACTATGTGAGAAGCCTCATCGACTCGCACGTACAGAGAGCCATCGAAGCCCTGGAACCCCTCCCCAATTCGAATCAACTGCAGTTGATGGCAAAATTTGCTCGTAAATCTGCTCTAAGGACTCTCTGAGGCGGCGCCATGGCCAACAAGAAGCACGACGTCATTGTCGTGGGCGGAGGGCCCGCGGGATCGACAACGGCACTGTATCTCGCACGTCGAGGGATCGATGTACTCGTAATTGACGGAAGAGACCCGATTGGCACACCATTGCAATGCGGCGAACTTGTACCGAGCAACGAGGAGATGAGCCGTCTTTGCCCGAAGGTTCCCGATATGGACGATTTATTCCAGACCCCCGATTACGCCATATGCCGACGAGTACCTGAGATGCATCTCGTAACTCCTTCAGGAAAGCGTCTGAAATATCGATTTGAAGGCATGGTACTTGATCGTGTAGCACATGACGAAGCACTTGTCCAACGCGCAGAAAGTGAAGGTGCCAAGTATCTAGTCGGAATGCGTGTCAAACATGTCGGGAGTCAGTCAGTCACCCTGTCCGATGGACGCATATTCGAGGCCAAAGTCATCGTGGGAGCAGGAGGACACCACGATATAGTTCGGCGAACTGGGTGGTCTGAGAAATCTCTCAACATTCCCGTCAAGTTTGCGATAAAAAAGGGAGTCCACACTGAAGCCCTGGAGTTGCATTTCGGAGCAATCGCGCCGGGGGGTTATGCATGGGTATTCCCGAAGAACGGCTCCTCTAACATAGGCATAGGAATCCAACCCAAGTTCGCACGTGGGACTTCCCTGAACACTCTTGCTAAACAGTTCATAGATTCCTATAATGGAGATTTAGAATACGAAGGAGCCGGAGCACTGCCGATGTCCGGCACCATTCGGAACTTCATCAATGGAAAACACGTACTTGTGGGCGATTCAGCAGGGATGGTCCTCCCCTCCAATGGTGCGGGAATAACAATAGCAATGATTGGAGGCAGAATCGCCGGGAACGCAATCGCAGACCATCTACTGGATGGAGTCCCTCTCGAATCTTACGAGCGTGAATGGAAACATCAGATGGGGTCAGTAATGTCTAGGTCAAAACGAGCATTTGCACTCGGCTCCATCCTATTCAGGCTACCCGATCGTGTTGTGGACTTGGTGTTCAATAGACTCACAAAGCCATTCATATGGCGTGCAGTAACATGCAGATCTCTCTTTGCATTGAGGGTTTGATGAATTCCAGCGGCGGCCATGGTTACCCTTTCGAACACATTAGTTCCACCATTCCTTGGATTCTGAATTCTCAACCGGTTTATCGCCATCAATCGGATTATCTGAGGCTACTGTAGATTTTTCGTTAGAATTGCGAGTTAATTCAGGCACCAAATCACATAGGTCGTCTTTTGTTCCATCAAAAACGAAAATTTGTTTTCCGCCTTCGTATACATATGTGGTGTAACTTGTGGTTCTATTGCCATTATCACTAGTACTAGTGGAAGTTCGTGTGTTTGTTGATAATTTCTCAACGTCAAACTCTCTTTTCGTATATATGAAAAAGGATGTAAATTGCTTCCAAAAATGAATTTCATTTTCATTCGCTTTTCTCATGAATACAGCCCTATGCTGAAATGATAAAGTTGCAACAGCCACTAGCGCGATTATTCCAAATCGAAGCCTCCACCATTCCAAAGCGACTTCATGAATAGACCAGCCCTCAAACAGAACTACTACAGATAGGATAAATATCACTCCCAGTAATACTGCCGAACCAGTGAAGAATGCCCCAGAGATACGGTTACCTGGAAACGTTACCCTGCTATCCTGCATTCATGTCACACTCTAATAATGAGCGGTTATCGACGTCCGCCTTTACCTTTTCTTAGGCCTTTGCTTGCCATATGGTCGCCATGCCCGGGAATATGACCTTTGAAGAAACGTCTTTGAATCCAACTTCCTCAAGCATCCTGACATAATCCCCAGTTGTCCCAAAGTGCACGTAGGTTTTCGTAAGCCATTTCCAAGGATGGTCTTGAACTCCACAGACCCATCTTGCATAGGACCCTACCCATATTTGCATGTACATTTTTCCAAGCCATCCATGCAATCGATTGATTTTCGCTGGATCCACTATAACGATCGTACCACCCGGTTTCAGAACTCGAAGAGCCTCGGAAAGACCCTTACGCTTGTCATACCAGTCTCTGAAGGAAAAGAGGGAACAAACGCCATCGAAGGTCGAATCATCAAAGGGAAGAGATTCGGCTTCACCTTTGACAAAAGACGCGTCGGAATCACCTCTTTCCCTTCTTTTTGAATTCACACGAGGCTCCGCCGCTGCGATCATCGAGGGTATGGGGTCGAGACAAACCAAGTCCCGTCCTTCGACAATTTCAGCAAAAGATCCAGGCCCACTGCCAATTTCCAATATTTTACCTTCCTCGGGCAGACGGCTAGCCACCATTCTCCTCCATCTACTAACTTGACCAACAGTGGCAAAACGATTGATTCGGTCGTACACGGGAATAGTCGCTTCGAGATTATTTTGGAGCTCGTTCCAGTCAACTTCGCCCATCCCCTCCGCGTCCATACGGCCCGCTAGAGATGGGGGGTATTTGGCACATTGTGAAACTAACAACCCTAACAGAACTTATCCGACGTATTGGTCAACATGATATACCCCCTTTCGATGGGTCCGCACGAATAGGCGGTCACCATGAGCAAGAATGACGTTCTCAAAGCCATAAGAGAAGCAGAATCAGAAGCTCAAAACATCCTCGATGAAGCCGGCAAAGAGGCATCATCAATCGTCTCAACAGCACGAAGCGACGCCTCTGAGATCGTCGCAAAAGGACGAGTACAGGCAGAAGCCGGAGCACAAGAACTAATCTCATCCACTCGAAAAGAAGCTGAGAAGAAAGCTCAGAAAACAAGGAACTCAGGGCAGAAAGAACTAGACAAGATTCGCTCAGAAGGAGAAGCGAATAGAAAAACTGCCGTAGACGCAATAATCAACTCTTTCGTCGAATAATTACTTCTATCCCGGTGGCCGAAAAAATGTCTGGCGAGTACACCAACAAGAAAGTTGGCCGACTCATCGCTGCCGGCTCCAGGTCAGCAATCGACGATGTCGTCAGCGTGGTATCAAGATTGAAGGCGATACACATGAATGAGTATGAAGACGACCAAGAGGGGTTCAGTCTTGGGTCGCCGTCCTCCCGCAATGATGTCCTCGGAAGCCAGGTTTCGACATACAGGTCGATTGTCATGCAGACAGGTGCAACCGGACCTTCCGATACTGTCCCGCTCGATGAGGCAAGGAACATAGTTGATGGTGATTTTTATTCATCGGTTCAGCAAGTAATGGAGTCATTCTCAAGAATCGATCAGATTGAAGATGAGATTAACTCAATTGAAGCAAGTACTGAGATTCTAAGGACTCTAGAACCTCTTGGCATAGACCTTCACCTACTGGGGGGATACACTTCTATTTCCTCTTTTGTCGGAACATGTTCCAGCCCTTCGGCAATCTCTGAGATGAATCTTCCAGATGATGCTTACGCGGAGGTCGCGGACGATGTCGTCGCAGTCTTTTGTGTCAAGCAGCATGAAGCAATGATGTCCTCGATCTTGGAGTCAGCAGGTTTCCAGGCAGTTGAAGTCCCCGCAGGCGAGGGAAGCATACCTTTGATGATACAGGCTGCTGATAAGGAGCGGTCCGAGTTGGATGAAGAAAGACAAGAAATTCAATCCAAAATAAATGCATGGACTGAAGAGAACGGTGCAGAATTATGCGTCGGCCTCGAACTTCTGGAACTTGATTTCTCAGAGTCCGAGGCACCAGTCAAGATAGCAGTTACAGATCACACTTTCGTTATAGACGGCTGGATTACCGACGACAGATCAGAGGAAGTCATAGATGCACTCAGCCCATATTGCACATACGTAGAATATGAGGCGGTGCGCCCAACTATTTTCCATCACGATGATGATGGGCACCACTCATCCGAACCAAAACCTCCTGTAGCGTTTGGCGACCATGGAGCATCAGCCCCGATGGAACTGCTTACGGATGCAATAGGAAGATCGGATTATGGAAGGATGGACCCTACTGTCTTCATGCTTTTCTCATACCCGCTCTTCTTCGGTCTGATGCTTGGGGACATGGCTTACGGCCTACTCACGATATCTCTTGGATTGTTCATCAGGCGATCATTCCCCAGTGATAAAACAGATCAACTAATGAGGTATTTCGGGATGCTCCTCATCTATATCGGTTCAGCAACGGTATTCTTCGGATACATGTATGGAGAATTCGCAGGCTTTGAGTTCCTACCTCATATAGAAGCCCAGTATGCAACAGAAGATGTTTGCAAATACACATGGGCGCACGGTGCTTGTTTCAAGGATGCATACGATATCCCTGCATGGGTCTCATGGATGACCGCTCTGTATCCAGATGGTGGCAGAATTCACTACGTACTCGAGTTACCCTACAGCCTAACGTTCGCATTCCCGTTCCATCGTGTATCATCTGACCTGATGAATTTGATCGTTATCGCAATATATATCGGAATCTTCCACCTGATGGTAGGCTTCATTCTCGGNGCNATAGACGAGGTNAGAGTCGGACACGGNTGGCAGGGAGCACTCTANGGCAAGGTGTCNTGGATGATCATCATGGTNGGNGGCTTCCTNTTCTGCTACGATTTCTACAGGGAAGATTCGATCANTACNCCNGGATTGGCCCTGATTTCAGTCGGTNTGATTCTGCTAGTNGTCCACTTGATGCACGAGGGAATGCCNNTTGCNATATCCNTGNTNNTGGCTCCGATAGAGGCCATCGGTNTACTTTCNTCCACNCTTTCNTACATCCGNCTGTTTGCNGTGGGNATTGTGGGTGTNAAGATCGCCTANGCTGGCAACGANATGCTCTACTCGGCAGCNATNGAAAANTTCGCAGACGGNGGCCTTGGAATCTTGTTGGGGCTCNNCGCTCTTGTTGGCTGGTTCGGNGTCCANATGTTTGCATGGGTCTTNGGNCTNGTCAGNCCGAATATCCATGCAGTNAGNCTACANTTCGTTGAATGGATGAANCAATTCTATCTCGCCGATGGCGANCCCTTCGAACCGTTCGGTTTCGAAGAAAGATACATNGAGGTTGATAANACAACATNATATTCCTGCAAAGCATGGAAAAAAGGAGGAAAAGAAAATGAAGAAAAATATGATGAAAGGAACAAGCGCTCTGATGGTTTTAACCTCGATTGCAATGATTGCCTCGGTGGTCTCCGCCCAGGAAACTACGTCCTACAANTGGGACGCTGCNAAGTTGGGAGCTGGAATAGCTCTCGGACTTTGTGGAATNGGNACTGGTATGAGCCAGAGCCAGATCGGAGCCGCAGCAGTGGGNATGGTCGCTGAAGGCGGTAACTTCGGTAGAGCNCTACTGTTCACNGTTCTGCCAGAGACAATCGTACTCTTCGGACTACTAGCGTTCTTCCTCTGAGCATCTAGCTTAGAATGGATAAGAACACGCAAATGAGGATGTATTATGTCTCTTGAAGCGCTTTCAAGTCAAATTGAGGCNGAAGCNAAAGCAGAGGCTAAGGCGATTATCAAGGCCGCCNAAGANCAGGCCAAGGGAATACGCTCTGAAGCAGAGGCTGAGGCCGAGAATCATATGAAACAGGCTCTTTCNAGNGCTGANAAAGATGCTGANCAAATATCTGTAGANGTAGTTGCGAGNGTCAGACAGCAGAANCAGAATGCGGGCCTAATAGCNCGAAGAGCCGTTCTCGATNANACCTANCAAGCTGCTAGAGAAGCNGTTTCNGCATCTAAAATGAAAGGTAGAAACGCANTNATCAAGACTCTAATCAAGGAAGCAAANTCNGAAGGGACCAAAGATATGGTCNTACATCCCGTNGAAGTNGATAGATCAACAATTGAGAAGGAGAAGTCCGGATTCAAGATGGGAGATTCGATAGANGGNCTCGGNGGATTCACTCTGGAGTCTTCTGANGGNTCGATATTGCTAGACTATCGATTCGATGGTAAACTAGACGCTGCTTGGAAGAAGTCTCTTTCAGAAGTAAATAAGATTCTATTTGGATAAAGGAGGGAATTGGAATGGCGCAATCGGTNGGAAANGCAAATTATTCAGCTTCTTCAGCCCGTGCCAAATCAAGGAAGTCCGCACTGATCGACCAAGTTAGGATGAAACAGCTGTTGCAACAGGATGTNAATGCAATTTCNGCCAGTATCGCAGATTCAGGATANAGGGCNGATTTGGATCTTTANGCATCNCGCTTGAAAGGCGCTGANCTCGTNGAAGCCGCATTATCNCACAATNTAGATCGTGATNTGGCAGAAGTCCTCCATTTCTGCACCGGATCAGTCCGGGATCAGGTTGCAATCTACGCANTGCGCTTCGAATTCGCNAATGCCAAAACNGTGTTGAGAGCCATTCACAGNGGAGCAGATCATGAAGTNCTNCGNACGGANATACTCCCTGAAGAGAATTCTAGCAANCGNAAATGGCTCGATATGGCNACTAGATCGAAGACCCTNNCNGAGGCAATCACCCTGATGGGCTCCTCCCCCTGGGGCAAGACTCTGTCNAAATTGCCAGAGGGGTCGNCACTTCAAGAAATGGAAGANGCACTTGATCGCGCNTATTATGCAGANGCTCTCAAATCCGTCTCANTNCCNGGTTCNGANTTCACCTTNATGCGATANCTTAGATCGGAGATAGATCACAAGAATGTAATCAACATNCTNAGATCGATAAGNCAAGGTATCGANCAAGAGAACATCATTCAGATCATGATACCCGGCGGNCGNTCNATATCGAAGGACGNACTNCGNGCAATGACTCGNGAGACTACTGGNCNAGGGGTNGTTGAGACGCTTGCAAAGAGATCCACNGGATTCGANTCAGAAGGATTGANGGAAGCAATNGAAGCATCAGAGGGCGGTTCGCTTGANCCTGTNATACANCTACTCGCAAAGAAGCGAGACGCTCTTTTGTACAGCATGTCTCACAGAAGCCCNGTNTCGGTCCTTCCAGTAGTNCATTACATCGAAAGCAAGACCCANGAGGTCCAGAACCTCCGNNTACTCGTCAGAGGNAAAGCGGCTGGACTCTCAAACGAGGTCATTGAGGAGCATATGAGGTGATTAAATGGAGATCGTAGTNGTAGGGTCACATGAATTCACACTTGGATTNCAACTAGCAGGCGTAACNCGNCTGTATCANCCTTCNTCAGAGAAAGAGATGGCATCGNCCATCAGGGATCTCTTGGAGGACTCGTCNGTNGGCATAATAGTCATGGACAATTCAGATCTCGCCCAACTTTCGGATCGTCTCCGAGAGCGGATCGCGGAAAGCATAACGCCAACCGTTTTGGGCATCGGGACTCAGGAGGATAACACCCTTCGTGAGTCAATCAAGTCGGCGCTAGGCGTCGATCTATGGAAGTAAATAACAACGGAAGTGAAGAAATGAGTAAAAATGAAGGAGTCATCTATCGAATATCTGGACCTGTCGTTACAGCGACTGGAATTGAAGCAAGAATGTACGAAGTGGTCCGTGTCGGCCATGAGAAACTAATGGGNGAGGTCATTGAGATACATGGCGAGCAATCTGTCATTCAGGTTTATGAGGACACATCAGGAATACGTCCTGGTGAACCCGTTCTGAGTACAGGACAGACCCTGTCTGTTCAATTGGGGCCAGGGCTACTCACCCAAATCTATGATGGAATACAGAGACCTCTTCAGACTCTTGAAGAGGTCATGGGTGTATTCATCACGCGTGGTGTGGATGCTGATGGACTCGATCTAAAGAAAAAGTGGGAGTTCGTTGCGACAGCGTCTGTTGGCGATGACGTCACTGGGGGCCAAGTAATTGGAACCGTCCAAGAGACAGATACGATCACTCACAAGATTATGGTGCCTCCAAAGGCATCTGGAAAGATAAAGTCCATCAAATCAGGAGAATTCAACGTCACTCAGACGGTCTGCAAACTTGATGATGGAACTGAAATTCAGATGATGCAAGAGTGGCCAGTACGCCATCCTCGTCCCTTTTCCCAGAAGTATGCTCCAGACACACCTCTGGTTACGGGCATGAGAATACTCGATTTCCTATTCCCTCTCGCCAAGGGCGGAGCAGCTGGAATACCAGGTCCCTTCGGATCAGGCAAGACCGTTACACAGCAGTCACTCGCAAAGTACTCGGATGCCCAACTCGTTGTCTACATTGGTTGTGGTGAGAGAGGCAATGAGATGACCGAAGTTCTAGATGAGTTCCCTCATCTTATCGATCCCAACACTGGAAAGCCTCTGATGAACAGGACAGTCATGATTGCAAACACCTCGAACATGCCCGTGGCAGCTCGTGAAGCATCCGTCTACACAGGGATCACGATTGCCGAATACTTCCGAGATCAGGGATACGACGTTGCTCTGATGGCAGATTCCACCAGCCGATGGGCAGAGGCCATGAGGGAGATATCCAGCAGACTAGAAGAGATGCCCGGTGAAGAAGGATATCCAGCATACTTGTCTAGCCGACTAGCGGAGTTTTACGAGCGTGCAGGACGTGTCGAGACCCTCAATGGGGAAGATGGCTCAGTCACTGTGATAGGCGCTGTCTCTCCTCCAGGAGGAGATATATCCGAACCCGTCAGTCAAGGAACCCTCAGGATTGTCAAGGTTTTCTGGGGACTCGATGCTGGTCTGGCAAGACAGCGACATTTCCCCGCTATTAACTGGCTCAGTTCATATTCTCTCTACCCTCAGAGCCTGAATCAATGGTTCCGCGACAACATCGCAAGCGACTTCCCGGAAGTCAGAACTCAGATCAGTGCACTTCTGAAGGTCGAAGCAGAGTTGCAGGAGATCGTTCAACTCGTAGGCTCAGATGCACTTCCAATCGATCAGCAATTGACACTGGAAGTCGCTCGAATGATTCGCGAGTATTTCCTGCAGCAGAATGGTTTCGATCCTATTGATGCCTACAGCGGCGTACAGCAGCAGTATGCTATGGCGCAGGCTATTCTAACATTCCAGGAAGAGGCAAAGAAGGCAATGGCTGCCGGTGCACGACTGCAAGACGTCGTGAACGTACCAGCCCGTACTGAGCTAATGCGTGCCAGATTCGCTGAAGGTTACCTGGAGAAGATCGGCGGGCTCGTCGAGGCCATGGTGGTCGAAATCGCAGCAACTGCGGAGGCCAACTGAAGGAGGAATGATGAATGACAAGCAAGGAGTATAAGACAATCACAGACATCAAGGGACCGCTAGTCTTCCTAGAGAAGACTGAACCGGTGGCATATGGAGAGATAGTGAGTATTCGTCTAAGTGACGGTTCTCAGAAGAATGGCCAAGTTCTAGATACCTCAGACGATATGGTCGTAGTACAGGTTTTCGAAGGTACGGAAGCGATAGATCGTAAAGCGGGCGTGAAGTTCCTTGGTGATGTATTCAAGCTCCCAGTGAGCAAGGGTCTCGTTGGAAGAATCCTGGATGGAGCGGGACGTCCTCGTGATGGAGGCCCCGAAATAATCGCGGATGAGAATGCAGATATCATCGGCGCTGCGATAAACCCCTATTCCAGACAATCGCCCCACGACTTCATACAAACTGGGGTCAGTGCAATAGACTGCTGTACGACTCTAGTACGAGGTCAAAAATTGCCTATTTTCAGTGCATCCGGCCTCCCACACAACGATATCGCGCTTCAAATCGCACGCCAGGCAAAGCTCAGGGATAGCGATGAGGAATTCATCGTGGTTTTCTGCGCAATGGGCATCACGGCGGAAGAGTACAACTTCTTCAGATCGGATCTTGAGCGCACAGGCGCTCTAGAGAATGCTGCGTTATTCGTGAATCTTGCAGACGATCCTGCTGTTGAGCGCCTAATCACGCCGCGCCTCGCGCTCACCGCAGCCGAATACCTCGCTTTCGAACATGACTATCACGTTCTTGTCATATACACGGACATGACAAACTATTGTGATTCGCTACGACAGATTGGAGCGGCTAGGGAAGAGGTCCCAGGTCGACGTGGATACCCTGGATACATGTACACAGATCTAGCCATGCTCTACGAGCGCGCAGGTATTGTGAAGGGGAAGAAGGGCAGCATAACCCAATTCCCTATTCTTACCATGCCGGGGGACGATATCACTCACCCCATACCCGATCTATCGGGATACATAACAGAGGGACAGATCGTTATTTCAAGAGAACTCCACCAAGCTGGAATATATCCTCCGATCAACGTTCTCCCATCCCTATCCAGGCTGATGGGGTCCTGTATTGGTGAGAAGACTACGCGGGACGATCATAAGAAAGTCAGCGATCAAATGTATGCTGCTTATGCACAAGGGAGAGAATTGAGAGGTCTCGTTGCGATTGTCGGCGAGGATGCACTCAATGAGAGAGATTTGCAACTTCTGAAGTTCGCAGATATCTTCGAGGATAAGTTCCTGAGGCAAGATAGGGATGAAGACCGAACCATCGATGAGACTCTGAATCTCTGTTGGGAACTCATGACGAATATCGACACAAAGTACCTCGTCCGACTTGACCAAGAACTCATCGAGAAGTATCATCCTGAAGAGAAGAAAGAATGAATTTGAGGCAAAGAGGGCATATTTGGAGGTGATGTTTTGGCTTTGGATATCAAACCAACTCGAAGTGAACTAATCAACCTCAAGCGACGCATCAAGCAGACCCAGAATGGGTACAAACTTCTCAAAATGAAGAGGGACGGACTCTTTCACGAGTTCAGAATGCTCCTTGCAGACATGATAAAAGCGCGAGAAGATCTGCTAGAGGCTTACAGAGCCGCTATCAAGTCAATCAGCCTTGCAAGCAGCATAGAGGGCGCGCTCCCCGTCAAAAGCACCGCTATTGCGATTGCCACTCGTCCCGAAGTTGAAGTTTCGAAGCGCAATATCATGGGCGTCGTCGTCCCAAGCGTAACGGGGGAGCATCTCACTTCAACAATCCAAGAGCGCGGTATAGGGCTCATTGGCGGATCGGCGTATATCGATGAAGCAGCAGATGCTTATTCCAATCTAATCGAGAACATCGTAAAGGCTGCTGAGATGGAAGCAACTCTCAAGAAACTGCTTGCAGAAATAGAAGCCACGAAAAGAAGAGTGAATGCACTTGAATTCAAGGTCATCCCTGAAATGAAGGAGGCACAGACATTTATTCAATTAAGACTCGAAGAAATGGAGCGCGAGGAGACATTCCGTCTAAAGCGATTCAAGAATAAATAGACTCGCCCCGACCCCCATTTGAACAAGTCATTGAAATGACTCCCCGGGGTGACATTCCCGGAGAGATACACTTGGCAGGGCAGAATACCATCGCCATTCACCGCAGAGAATGGTCTCGTTCTGAACTAATCGAGCGTATGGCATCCCGCTTTTTCATCATCGGCGACGAATCAATAAGTCGATACTCTTGGATAGTCGAAGCCAGATCAGGCTACTCAAACGGAGATGCCATTTCAAGACTCAATGAAGAACTAGTCGAACTTGGACTCATTGGAACCATAAGCTCCATGGATCCCCCCACTCTAACAATCAGGGACAGGTCCTACGGGTCCGAAATACTCCCTGCGTGGCAATTGACCTCGATTTGGCTATTCTCAGCAATCATGGCCATATTCGCAGGAAGCGCATGGTCCAGGAATGTCGGCGCCCCTGGAAATACGTATGTCACTTCGATACTATACTACGTCTTGCCGCTCATCCTCACGTTGGCATTCGCCAGCGAGTGTAAGCGAAGGATGAATCGAGACGCAGGCATCAGGTCTGGCCAGATAATACCGCTCGCCATCCCTCAAATTTCACCTATATGGTGGCCTTTCGGACTCTTTGGGCTCTTCAGTCAGAAGAGTTCCGAACACACCCCCGTTCCAGATAGAAGGACACTTGCCAAAATCGAGATAACCATCCCTGCTATCCTATTCATAGTAGGTCAGCCGTTAATTCTGGCAGGGATACTCCTCACCCCCTCCTCGCCCCCAGAGAATCTCGCATCTGCTCCACTGGTATTCCACGGCAGCGTCATACCAAATCTAATCGCACCGCTACTAATCGAATCAGATGTCGGAATCAGGCTTCAGTGGATTCACCCACTGGGTCTTGCAGGATTGTCCTTGAGCGTTCTTGGATGGTTGCTGTTACTTCCGATTCCAGGTCTCCCGGGAGATAGGATCCTTTCAGCCATAATGGGGAGTGAGCGACATCTGGATATTTCTTCTCAGAATATGCTATTTGTAGCGTCTCTGGGTGCCTTGGTCCTCGTATTCGTTTCAAGCGACTTCGTACCATGGTTACTGATTGCAACAATTGCCTGTATGCGACGTTTCGGCAATGATCAGCTCAGACCCCCTCTTGTAGTCAACTTGGCCGATGGATTCCCAAGAGAATCTCTCGAGAGATATGCTGCTGCAACAGTCATCATACTTCTTCTCGGGGTTCCTGGAATGTCCCCTGCCAATGAATTTGAACAATGGTCGGAGGGATTGGACCCAACACCGTGGCCATCAAGTATCGAGGTTAATGACACACAAGATTTCGAAATTCCACTCATTCCTATTGGGGCGATACCCCTGTCAGGGGAAATCGCGATTGAAATCGATGACCCCTCTGAATCGGGTTGGCAAGTCACGAATTCAGATGGTACCACAGTTGATGAGATCAAATTCGAGAATATCATCCAGAGTAATGAGCAAAAGATTTCGCTGAAGCTGGTATCCAATCCGCCTGAATCATATCTAGTACATCCAGCCAGAATAATTCTCACAATCGACGACGGAGTCACTATCAGACAGCATCCGATACTCGTCACAATCCCAGGCGGAAGTGCACCTTTCTCGTCTTCTTGGTTGTTGGAAGGAAATTCCACATCTGCATGTATCGATATCGAGACATCCATTGACGACCCAGGTGTCTGGTCCGTGGACCACCCATTCTGGTTATCGGAGAACACTGAGATGGAACCCGGTGTTCGGAGTAGGCATTGCATAGAACCTCTACCAGGGGCCATAGAAGGCGCCGATAGGGACGACAGAGGGCGAGCGATGGCCCCAGAAATCATATTCACGCCTGAAGGAGAAGACCAGGGGGATGCACGTTCTTGGCGACTCCCCATAAAAGCGAGCGAATCCTGGTTAGGCCTGCCAAGTGGCAATTGGAGCGTCCCGGATAGGATGCTCATTCCAAATGTCAGAATATCCCATGGAAACCCTGATTTCGATCCCAGTTGCGTAAAAACATCTTCTATGGATACCCATACAAATCTCGACGGACCCATCGATTGGAATCTCGGAACTGCATCATTGATACTCTCCTCCAATCCCATCTCAGTCAATCTAACAATCCCTTCTGAGGGTTGGGTGGCTGTGTGTGAAGGTCGTGAGATGATCGAGGTTCTGAGGATAAAAGAGGGCCTAGATATCCAATCATCAGTTTCAGGCATGGGCATAGCTATTGATTCGGAGACATTCTCAATCGAGAATAGGGAGAATATGACAGTTACAGTGAGCAGGGAATGGTCTGGAGACGTGCCATCTCTTGACGTCTGGTATGTCGAGGGCCCTGATTCGATAGCTGCAAACCAATCCGCAGAGGTAACAGTTAGCTTCGATAGTGGCGGAGGAGTTTTCGGCTCCGTATGGCTCACCACTGATGACAATGGAGCAATCCTTCACCTCGCAGCTAGATGCCCATCGGGAGGATGTACCTGATGCGCATAGCCGTACTTGGCGTTGGATCAATAGGCGGACTAATCTTAGGAGCGCTCAGTACGACAGATCACGATCTGGTTGCCGTATCCAGAGCAGAAACAGCGCTACGACTCTCTGCTGAGGGATTGGTACTACATCGTCACGATGGTCCAATCGAGATGATCCCTCCAGGTAGATTTGAAGTCGTTGATACCTCGATAGATGAAGAAGCGTCCCAAGTGTCGAAATCGATCGACATCGCAATAATATGCGGAAAGTCAGGAGATACCGAGCTACTCGGTCGGATTGCTCGCAAAGTACTCACCCAGTCTGGAATGGTCCTGAGTCTACAGAATGGCCTGGGCAATGTCGAGAAATTGAACGAGATTATCGGTAAAGAAAGGGTACTAGGGGGCTCGACCACTCATGGTGCTTGGAAAGACGATTCTGGGGGGATACATTGGGCTGGTTTTGGAAGTATAACTGTGGGATCTCTTGAGAGAAAGTCCCCCGGACAGATCGAAACGTCTCTGATTCAGGCTTTTGAGAATGCCAACCTCAAACCATCATGGTCCGAAGATCTCAATTCTTCGATATGGATGAAGGCGATTATCAATGTTGCAATTAATCCCATTTGTGCTATCGCAGGTCTCGAGAACGGGATGATAGAGTCCGACCCGTATCTTCTTTCACTTTCCCTAGCAGCGGCATCCGAAGCGGCAACAGTTGCAAGAAATAAGGGGGTCGATATTCCTGATATCGATATCGAGAGCATGGTAATCGAAGTGATAAGATCGACATCTAACAACCGCTGTTCTATGCTCCAAGACCTAATGTCCGGACGAAGAACAGAAATCGACTCGCTCTGCGGCCGTATTTCCGAAGAGGCTGAGGCGTCTGGAGTTCCCGTGCCTGTAAATTCAACACTCTACGCACTGGTGAAAGCAATCGAGACTGCGAATGCTGTGTGAGATAATCACTCCAAGTCAATGTTGTAATGCAGACCGACATTCTCTCTTCTTTCGATTGAAGATTCGATTATGAGCCCAGCACATATGATTAGATTTCGAAGCTCAACCAACTCCCTGGTTGGAAGACTCCCCCTCCATATGGTCTCCAATTCATTTTCGAGATGTGATACCCTTCTCCTAGCTCTCATAAGTCTTGAATCGCTCTTAACAAGCCCGACATCCCGCGTCATCATGTTCCTGAGAGCGAGTAAATCGGTTCCCAGAGGAGCATGCTCAATCAACTCAGGCAGTCCCTCAGCCCTCCAATCTGGAACATCTTCGATTTTATTCGCCCCAGGAGCGAATTCAGACACATGCTCCGAGCATCTTTCAGCAAAAACCACCGCTTCAAGAAGGCTATTCGAAGCGAGACGATTGGCACCATGGAGCCCTGTGCAGGCTGTTTCTCCAATGGCATATAGGCCTGGAATGGCCTCTCCATCTTTCAGGCCCCTGCCAAACCGGTCGACAGATATCCCCCCGACAAGATAGTGTGCAGCAGGGCGAACGGGTATTGGATCTGGTCCAAGACTCAGCCCCTGTTCATCAAGACGCTTGCATATTGTCGGGAATGAGTCGCGCAAAGAATCCTCATCGAGATGTTCGGTTACCAACAAAACGTGCGATTCTCCACTCATCTTCAACTCCGCGTCAGTCGCCCTTGCCACCACATCTCTGGTCCCCAGGCTACCCATTGGAGAGTATTTCTTCATGTATGAGTAATCAGAGGCCAATCCACCTTCCTTGAGCCATCTGATGTGGTCTTCTACAGTCATCAAGACCGCTCCATGCCCCCTCATTGCTTCAGTGATCAGGAAAGGTCGTTCTTGACCCTCTAATGCCGTGGGATGGAATTGTATGAATTCCATATCGCGAATATCAGCACCACATCTTGACGCCATTGCAACACCATCGCCCGTTGCAATTGTAGGATTTGTTGTTGAATTATACAGCATTCCGCAGCCTCCTGTGGCAAGTATTACTGCAGATCCACGTATCGTTTCCACTACCCCATCCGGCTTTAGACACCATATACCGCAGATCCCTGAAAGTGGATCTTCATGCCTTTTCTGAATTATGTCGATTGCCATCCAATCTTCCTTTATGACAAGCCCTGTCATCCCTTCTCCAGATGTTGCCGCTTCTAACGCACCCTCAATTTCGGCACCCGTTCGATCCTTGGAATGCAGAATTCTAGCCTCGGAGTGGCCGCCTTCTCTTGCTTTGTGATAACCGTCAATCCCACTATCGAATCCCACGCCAAAAGATACCAGATCGGATATTCTGTGGGTGGCTTCAGACACGACCGAGCGAACCACTTCCTCGTCACATAGGCCCTTTCCAGAAGATATCGTATCAAGGACATGGGCTTCTATTGCCTTTTCATCATCCACATCCAGAACTGCAGCGATACCTCCCTGAGCCCAATTAGTCGAAGATGATGCAATCCTGCTCTTTGTAACAACCAGTACACTTAGCCCCCTTTGCGTGCACCTCAGTGCAGTGAACAATCCAGCGATACCAGAACCGACAATCACGACATCGAACTCAATGCCACGCACGCTCTCCATCGATCATCGCAAAAGACCCACTGAATTGAACCTTGGCAGGAAAAAAACGGTGATTACAATTAACCCTACTAATCGACATGCTGCGCCCTCGTTGATACTCAATGTTGATAATGCCGCCGAGAGCCGCTTCCCGTCTGAAGTGGTAAAAAAAACCGCTTTGTGGGGATTGGGAAATGCGATTAGTAAGGATAGACGTCCTCAACTTCAAGTCATTTGGAGGAGAAGTATCCATCCCATTCCAATCAGGATTCACTGCTATAACAGGTCCAAATGGTTCCGGTAAATCGAACTCTGGAGATGCCATACAATTCGTTTTAGGAACCAGATCAACGAAGGCACTCAGAGCCGAGAATCTCAAGCAACTCATATTCAATGGGGGAAATAGTGGAAGGGCAGCCAAGCGAATGTCTGCAACTCTGACTTTCACCAATCCAAAATCATCTGACGGCTCTAGGCAACTGAGGGTTGATTCTGATGAGGTAGCCTTCACTAGATCGGTTAGACTCACTGAAAGAGGCGATCCTAAATCTGAGTTTAGGATAAATAACGAAAAAACATCTTCTGGAGAATTCAGGAGAATCCTCAAAGAAGCAGGTCTCAGGGGTGACGGGTACAATGTCGTGCTACAAAATGACGTGACAACTCTTGCCACGATGACCGCCCATCGTCGTAGGGCCATTTTGGAAGACGTCGCAGGGGTAACAGCCTATGATGAAGATATACGGAAGGCATCCACACAAAGAAAGCAAGTCGAAGGATCAATGGAGACAATAGATCTCTTCGAAGCCGATCAAAGGAAGCAACTCGAAAGCCTGGGCAAGGAGCGCGAGCAAGCGTTACGATTCAAGCATCTCAAAGACGAACTCGAGATCAATCGTGCAGCCTTATCCAAATGCAGATATCTTGCCAAGATACACGAATCAGACGCACTGAGGGCCGAGCAAGAAGGATATAGAACACGATCGTACGCACTCCTCGAGGAAGCGCGTCAGAGGGAGAAAGACCTACTTGCCCTAGAAGAAGAACTTGCTGAGGTAGGCCGGCAAATAGAGGAACTCTCAACGGGCGAAAATCGCGAAATCATAGATAAGATGAGAACTCTTGAGGTAGAGATAGAGAGATCAAAGGACAGGATAAGTGACCTCGAAACATCCGTTGAAGAGGCCCAGATCGATCTTGAGACGGATATCGATGAGATCAACCGCGTTCAGACCTCCATCGATGAATATGAAGCGTCAAAGACCGAGGCCTCTGACGATATTCGAGATGCAGATGCTGAAATTGAGCAATATGAGGCCTCCATAAAAGAGGCGAAGAGCACGCTGGAAACAGGCAGCAAGATCCAGATGGACCTTAGCAGAGCACTTGGGAAGGCAAATGATGCAGTGACCGCCGCACAAGATTCCCATTCGAATGCCACGCTGACTTCTGATCGGGCAGATCAATCCACGGCCATCGCCATGGAGGCAGTAGTCTCTCTCGAGGAGGAGTATGAGCAGGCGACTCTTCTACGAGATGATCTGGAGATATACGGCGAAGACATGCAGATAGAGGCAGAGAGGGAAAATCCAGCTAAACTTGGCGAGGAATTAATGCGACTGAGAAAGATCGAATCACAGTTGCGCGAGGATAGAGACAGAGCCGATTCAAGATATAGGGAGGCTGAGATGAGGCTCGAGAAGGCAAGAGCCAGGTTAGATGCCCAGACACACGGTTCAGCAGCGGTCGCTGCAGCATTGACCAGACTTCGACAGGAGGGGTCTGTGAGGGGCATACTTGGCTCCATTGCAGAACTGGCATCCCCGAAAGACGACAATCATGCGGAGGGAATCGCACATGCATTGGGCGGAGGCATGCGGAGTATCGTGGTCGAAGACGATCAAGTCGCAGCAGATTGCATCTCTTGGCTTAAGAAAAATGGCGGTGGGAGAGCCACGTTCCTGCCGCTCAATCGACTTGGAAGACAACGCCCTCAGGGCAGATCTTTGATGGTTGCTAGAAATCCAGGGGTGATCGGTTTTGTGCACGAACTCTTGGACTATCCTTCAGAAATCGAGAATGCAATCCATCTTGTAAGCAGAAGCACACTGCTCGTGGAGAGCCTTGACGTCGCTCGAAGAAATATGGGGGGAGTCAGATTAGTCACTCTCGACGGATCCATAGTGGAAGGCAGCGGCGCCATGACAGGAGGCTCTTCATCTCGCAATGCTCCTTCCTTCGGCTCTTCCGATCCTTCTCTTTCACTCAGGCCGTTAGAGGGCGCCGTCAATGAAGCAAGTTTGGTCAGAGCCACCGTGGAAGCAGCTCTCAGGGAAACCAGGGATTCAGTTCAGCAACTCACTGACAAAATTGCAGAATTTTCAGGCTCCGAGTCAGAGTCCCGAGTCAGGGAATGGAGAGCTGATCTGGATAGGGCAGAGGCTGATGTGAAGAACATCTCAAAGCGATTAGAAAGTGCGAGATCCGAGTTAGAGCGATGCGAGGCGGCAAGAAGAGTGGCATCCTCCGATCTTACCGCAGCGAAGGAAAGTCTCGAGGAAGCATTAGACGCACGTAAGGCAGCAAGTGAAGACCTCCTCAAGCAATCCCCAGATCACCTCTCGAGAACTCTTTCTGAGGCTGAGACTGAGAAAGGCAAGGCCTTGGTCAAAAGACAGCAGGCCATTGCAAAAGTGGAATCAGCCGTTGTCAGCCTCGATGTTCTAAGGGGTAGAATCACTGAACTCGAGAAGAAGAAGAATCGTCTCAGTGAGCGATGTGAATCCCAAAGAAAGGAGATAGAAGAAATCAACTCATCGGCGATAAATGCCGGAATCGAACTTTCCGAACTCAGATCCAAGGCAAAGCATGCAAGCGAGGAACTTGGCATCCTCTCATCTAGGAGAGATTCAATCATCGAAGAGCGTTCACAGGCTCGTACCGAGGCTCAGAACAAACGATCCGAGAGAGAACGAATACAAGTTACAATTGACGCACTCGATCATGGTATCACGTCAGCCAAAAGCGCTGCAATGAGTCTGAAACAGGAGCTTATCGATCAGGAAATTGAAATCCCTGATTCCGACGAAGAGATGCCAACCCTGGCCGAGGTTGAACGACTCATATCGAAGATCGAGAGGAAACTCGACAGTCTCGGCGATGTCAATATGCTAGCAATCGAACAGTATGATGAGACTGCAAATAGGATAGAGCAACTCATCGAAGATGGCTCCACACTTAGGAAGAGACGCGACATGCTCGTTGATATCGTGGATAGACTCGAGAATGAAAGAAAGAGTAGGCTCCTCGCTGTCTTTGAGCACATCAGCGAGAATTTCTCGAGGGTATATGCTATTCTTCAACCAGGTGGCAATGGAAGATTGAGGCTCGAGAACCCAGAAAACCCCTTCGAGGGCGGGTTGGAGATGGATTGTGTCCCTCCGGGTAAGAGTCAGAAAACACGAAGATCACAACTCTCCGGCGGAGAGAAGTCCATGGCTGCACTAGCACTTGTTTTCTCGATACAAGATTTCGAGCCAAGTACATTCTATTATTTCGACGAAGTAGATCAAAATCTCGATCCATTCAATTGTCAACGGATTGCAATGCTGTGTAGACGGCGAAGTGAGGCCGCTCAATTCATCATGGTCACATTGAGGAAAGTCAGTCTTTCAATGGCCAATCATCACGTTGGAATCACTCATGCTGGAGATGGCGTTAGTAGGAGAATTACCGATTTCAACAGAGAGGCTGCATTGGCCCTCGGCGAAGCATTCGAGAAAGAAATGGAAGCTCAAGGCCCCCCCTCAACTTCAGACATGCTATCGGAAGACCTCCCCCATCCTTCAAAGAGACCAATTGTGCCAGAACCCATTGACTCGCTATCCTCTATCGGGGGAGTCATGGAACGCGCAGGGGTAGACCCTGAAAAGATCGGGCAGGGGGAGAACGATCCTTTGGGCGAATTGCGAGATCGTGCTGAAGCAGCAGACGATGGAAGTGAGAGGAATCCCGCTGCATCGATTGATGCGACCGTACGAGAAGAAGACCTGGGACAGGTATCGGAGACGGAGTGAGGCTACATGGGCATCCTTGATGCGAAGGCCCTACGCGACGATATCGTAGCTCGATTACTCACTGACGAGGTAGATTTGGAGACTAGTGCCTATCTGGATAGGATACTAGAATTAGCTGAGATGGAAGAGGCCGAGCATCAATTTCTGAATGATCCCTTTGATAGGTCAGTAGCACTTGTATTACAACTATTTCAGGATAAAGATCTAGATCCATGGGCCGTTGATTTATCCGCTTTCCTTGAGATGTTTTCAACAAGAATCGAAGATACAGAAGATATCGACTTACCCACGTGCGGCCGTCTCATTCGCATGGCATGGCAGGTGCTCAGAGGCCAGGCGGAAACCCTCATAGAAAGACAAAATCACGAGGATGAAGTCGATGAGCCTTGGATTTACGATGGTGGTTGGGAGTCTGATTTTGATGACAATGATTACAATTTCTCTGTAGGGATAATAACCGGAACTCACAAGGAACGTCTTCCAGACATGTTTTCTGGAAGAATTCAGAGGGAAGAGGGGCGCCCAGTTACTCTCGGAGAACTCTTGATGGGATTGAAAGCTGCCAGCAGGATATCCGAAGAGCAGAACTTACGTCTAAAGATTGCCGAGAAGCGGAGGGCCTCACTTGAAATGGCACGTGAGAGATTCAGCGGGAGCCTGCACGTCGAAGACTTGGAGGGAGACATACGGAGGACGTGGGAGGCCATGCGAATGCGCGCAAACCCCGAAGATCAAACCTGCACTCTCTCAGCCATATCCGAGGAGCTGGCAGATAGATCCATGGAAAGCGGCACAATACGCGAGGAAGCAAATGCTGAAGCACAGGTCGCGGCAATGGTTGCAACACTATTTCTGGTCAACAGGGGGTATGCCTCAATCGAGCAGAAAGACGCTATCGATGGATCGGTGATTCTGACTGATCTTCACCCGGACGAATCCGACTTCGAGGAATTATCCTTGAGACTGCATCCACCCCCTGAGATAGAGGAGGCTGTTTGATGGATCAGCCCGAACTCTCCACGATTCTGGAAGCAATCTTGTTCGGCGCGGGCCGCTCAATGACTGTCGGAGAGATCGCATTCGCAGCCCAGGAAGACGAAGGCCTAGTTGAGGGAGCGCTTTCGAATCTCAGGGCAACACTATCACGCCGACGATCAGGAGCCTTACAGGTATCTGAGGTATCGGGAAGGTGGATAATGGAGGTGAAACCCAGTCTTTCAGACCGAATGCCTGGCGGGGTACGTCCAGATATACCTCAGAGGCTGATGCCCGCTGCTGCATTGATAGCATACCACCAGCCAATGTCGCAATCGACTTTGGTTGGTATGCTGGGGCAAAGGGCGTACGACCACGTTCGCGAACTATCTGCAATGGGCCTGATTAGCAGACGTCGTGATGGATTGACTAGACGCCTGATGACAACAAGAAGATTCGCTGAATATTTCGGAGCCCCCGATGTCGAGTCTACGAAAGTACGAGCATGGTTTAGGAAACAGGCTTCAGACGCCGGAATGACTGGCGCTGAACTTGCAGCCTCATTGAGTGGCGGCCAGGCCACAATTATGGAATACGGACCATCAGACGAAGAAGAGTGAGATTCAACATCAATTCCTTATCGCTTTCAATGCCTTCTCCACCGCAGCCATCGTTATCCTCTCTCCGCTTGACTTGACAAGTGAGGAAACTGCCTCTATTTCCCCGTCCTCTGCACCTGCGGCAACTATCATATTCTGAAGATGAAGCTTCATGTGACCTGCTTGAATACCAACAGTAGCCAATGCTCTGAGAGCCCCTAGATTCTGGGCAAGACCCGCTGCAGCCATGACCTTTGCAAGATCATTCGCAGATTCCACGCCGAGTAGTGCAACATTCGCCTTTGCCCCAGGATGGATGCGTATCGCTCCACCTACTAGGCCAACGGCCATTGGTAGTTCGATAGATCCTATGAGATTCCCATCTGAATCTGTGCTCCATTTAGTCATTGATCCATACGTTCGGCCATATGCGGCATAAGAGTGCGCTCCAGATTCGATGGCGCGCCAATCCTGTCCACAGGCTATGGCCACAGCAGAAATGGCGTTCATTATGCCTTTATTGTGCGTGGTGGCTCTGAATGGATCAGCTGCTGCGAAGTGATATGCTTGTATCACCCCATCAATTACTTCAGACCCTTGGGATGCATTATCCCCAGCATCTGACATTTCTTCTGGAGTGAATATGGCAGAAACACGTGCTAAGCGATGAACTGCGAGATTGCTAATTATCCTAAGAATTACAGTGCCGCCGGTCAACTCCTCTATTTTCGGCGCCACTGTTTCCGCCATCGTATTAACGGCATTAGCACCCATTGCATCTCTACAATCAACCAGTAAATGCACAATTAACATGGGGCCAGAAGAGGTCTCAATCGGTCGTGCTTCAATATCTCTACATCCTCCCCCGAATCGAACAAGGATTGGATCTACATCATTGCACATATCGATGATCTCTGTTTTTGCAGATAGCACCTTTTCCGCACCGGAATCAGCATCATCAAGACCAACAACTTGTATCTGCCCAATCATTATCGGATCGTCATTATTTGATTTGAAGCCACCATTTGAGAGGCATCTCTTAGCCATGTTTGAAGCAGCCGCTACTACGCTGGCCTCTTCCACTACGAAAGGGATGGCATAGTGCTCTCCGTCAATTACGAAATTAGTAGCGACACCGATAGGCAGGGCATAGGTGCCTACGACATTCTCAATCATCCTGTCTGCAGTATCGCTATCCAGAGTTCCGGCTTCCCAGGCTTTTAGATGATCTTGATCAAGATTAGCGGCTTCAGCGAGCTTCTCTCTACGTTCTTTGGGCGATAGGCGATGGAAGCCTGGCATCCTGCTATCTTCGATTGGCATGAGGCTGGGTTCGGTTGGCGGGTTGTAAGGAATGCGGAAAATTAGGAAGTGAAGGCTGCATAATGTGGAGCTCGATTCTTATTGGTAAAACCACATTTCAACAGAATAGAGACAAATAAAAAGCGTTAATTTTAATTTAAAGCGTTAACAAAGCGTTAACAAAGCGTTAACTAAGCGTTAGTAAATATGTAAAAATAAGCCTTTATTCATATTTTAAGAGTAATTATGATTTATTAATGCGTTAATATCTAATAAAATAGCGTAAGTATGCGTTAATACTAAAGACAACCTTCTACAACCACGATATATGGAAGGGCCACCATCTCTNTTGGACCTCCCCAGCCTGAGCGGCAATCCCTTTGAAATCAGGCCCCTTTCTATTGGTCAAGCAGAAGATCTGATTGGTAGAGATGACATTGTGATTGAATGTAGGGAACACATGGTATCCGCTTCTCCGAGGATGTGTATAATTTCGGGAGCACGAGGATCGGGACGTACTTCTCTGTTGAATGCAATCGCCTCACAGACGCCGCACCCCTTCATCAGCCACTACTGGCCAATGGACGGAGATCCTGTGAAGAACATGGTCACTCAAACCGCAGCGCATTTCCTGGGCCATAATTTACCCTCCGTGGTATCTGAGACAATANTGCAATTATCTGAAGAGTTGGAGCGAAANGATGGCCCAATTCCACTCATAGCCTTCGATTTGCCATATAATGTCGAAGTAGATCGAGTNATACCTAGACTTGCTCAGATAATGCAGAAGATGAGGGCGCTTGTCGTATTCACAATGTTGCCAATGCAACTGCAATCATTAGACGAGGGAACACTCGAGATCTTTGATACACCATACGCCCTCAAAAACCTAGAGCAGGTNGAGATTCAATTATTGGCTGATAAGAGAATAGCGCGAGTTGCACGACAGAGGTGGATAATACGACCACTTCTCCTCGAAAAGATTCACGAGTTGACCGAAGGTCTTCCAAGGGCCGTGATTCGAACCCTCAGAGGCCTTGTGGACGAGCGTAGGGGTATGAAGGGTAGTAAGGGCTCCTTGGAACGCTTGGTGCGTTGGTCAGACGCCCCTATGGCAGTTGAGCCGGAAAACCCCTCTGCGATCGAGAAACCACCTGAGCAAAAGCCAGCTGTAGCAGGTGCGATATCTTCAATCTATGAATATGGGCTGCCACAGTTTAATTCTGTACCAGACGCAGAAATAGAACCTGTTGACGGAGACCCTTTGGAGTTACAAGAAAATCAAAACCTCTCGGATCTGAATTCCGAGCCGTCCGAGTATCAAGAGAAAGAACCACCAACGGATATTTCAGAAACAACTGAAATACTTGAGCAGGAGGATATTATGCAGCATCCTCAACACGAGATTACGGAAATACCTGACACTAAGTCAAGAAATATCCCCGAGCCTCCCGATGGCGGATTCATCTGGATGGAACCAGGAACAGAGCCCCCCCCACTCCCCGAGCCTCCTTTAGAAAGNTCATCAGGAGGCTCTTTCTCCGGNCTTCACAGGAGAACAAACACTGCTACGTTTGAGATGCCGCTAGGTGGCGATGGAAATCGTGTTATNGATGCAAGCCAACCCTCTGTTGAACCCCAGGAAGTCAAATCAAGGGTGCAGATAGAACCNTCATTGTTCCGCTCAGAAGAAAATCTTCCAGACAACACGCCAGTATTAGCAACAGAAGAGGCCGTATGGACTGTTGATGGCCAATTTGAGGCCAACCTCCCTCCTCCTGTCGAGGAACGTCAAGAAATACAATTCGACGATCACTCTATTCCCCGGGCGAATCTGTCTCGAGAAGAAGTACTGCCATCTAGGATATCATTCTCATCAATCTCAGAGCCTTCATGGGAAACTCCCGATACATTCGTCTTGTCTTACTCGAGAAGCCTCACACAAGCAGAGAAGATAGTTCTCTCAGCCTCATCGGTACGCGATATATCCCCTTCAGACCCAGAGATACAAGCAAGGCTCGAGGTCGGCCGACCGAGACTATCGCAGATATTCAACAAGCTGAAGAGAAATGGTTACTTGATGGTGAGGAAGGAAGGTAGAACACGATATTTCAGAATAAGTAAGGAGGCTTCCGATGCCCTCAGATAATCACGAAAAGACGACTCTAAGCAAGGAACGAGTTTCCAGATATATCGCAATATCAAAAGAAGCACGCGCTAAAGCCACCCAAAAGGATCTTGATGACCAACAGGAGAAGAACCTCGAATCCATGATGAGGATGTTTGACGACTATCTCTCAGATGCTGAGCATTTTCTGTCCGAGGGAGATCTGGTCCGAGCTTTTGGAGCAGTAAATTACGCGCATGCATGGATCGACTCAGCTGTGAGAATCGGTTTGATGGACGGCCACGGCGATGATCGACTATTCACCTTGCCATAGGATAGTTAATCCAAACTAAGATTTCGATTTACTTCTACTCATCCAACGAGCCTCAGTGAAGGCCCGCTTGTAACTTCGATATACGAGCCCCCGGCACCAATCAGTCTCTCCTTCAACCGCCTATCTACGGTGAGTACTGGCCAACCGCCATCCACTGAAAGCTTCACGAGCATATCATCAGTGTGCTTCATGTCTTCAATGTCAGGTATTCTCTCTGATCTTTGTTCGAGTAAATCCAGTAACAGCCCGCTCCTCTTCCTTGACAGATTCTCCAACTCCTTTGCCACGGAGTCGAGAACCAACAGTTTCGGTGATCCGACAACCGAAGCCATGGCAACATCCAGATTCAATCTAGCATCGACCAATGCCACCCAACCACATGCATCTATGACTAGGCCGGACAGGCATATCACTCCTTGATGGCCGCATGTCCAATCAGTCGCCATCTAGAACCTATTCTTCGAGACAGCGTTATCCTGCTTCCAACTTCTGCACAAATCGGAAGCCTCAGCTTAAGTTTGGCATTCTTCCCTTTGATCTGCGATACTGTGCCCACGCTGGTGGCAGTAGCCGAATTCAACATCAACATCTCCCCTGATTGAAGCGGCCTCACCTTCTCCGGGGCCTCACCGGATGAGGACACCATGACGTCCAGTAGAACCAGGTCAATGTTCAGATCTACCCAGACTGGCGGTAATTCCCCTTCCTTTGCCATGACTTGGCCTGAAAGGTCATCCGCCTTCGTTACCATCGGGTCAAGAGGGGTAGATATCCCGCAGAGACCTCCAGCATGCACTGAATCGAGTGAAAGGCCCCCTCCCTTGATCCCTTGAATACGAGTCTTAATCGGCTCCCAATTTGTTTTGGAACCCTTTGTTATCCTTCTTCCAGGTGCAATGAGTATGTCGTCCCCCACAGAGAATGAACCTTTGACGACACTTCCGCCAATCACGCCGCCTCTCAGTTGATTGGGCCTTAGGCCTGGCCTGTTTATGTCGAAAGACCTAGCTACATACATCAGACCATGCTCCTCTTCAGTCCTCTCGGGAGTGGGTATGATTTCTTCAATGGCCTCAATCAAGGCATCCAGATTAACACCCTGTTGTGCCGATATCGGGATTATTGGCGCATCAGAAGCAATCGAATCTTTCAGGAAATCTTTGATTTCCTTATGCGATTCAATCGCTCTTTCCCTTGTCACCAGGTCAATCTTGTTTTGAACGACCACTATGTTTTGTATCCCTGCAATTTCAAGAGCAGCCAGATGCTCTCTGGTTTGTGGTTGAGGACAAGTTTCCGTGGCTGATACCAACAATAGCGCCCCATCCATGATGGAAGCCCCAGATATCATCACAGCCATCAGCGTCTCGTGGCCAGGCGCATCAACGAAGGATACTACTCTTGCAAGCTCACTCGGATCATCATTTTCTCCCCCTGGCTTCTTTCCTGTAGGATAGAATTCACCTTCAGGGGTCCGATAGAATGCGGTATCTGCATATCCAAGTTTGATGCTTATGCCACGCTTCCGCTCTTCCGAATGTGTATCTGTCCAGACGCCAGAAAGAGCCTTTGTCAACGTCGTCTTTCCATGGTCGACATGGCCAACCATGCCAATGTTGACTTCAGGTTGAGATGGTAGCGTTGTGGCCATTTATCTCCCGCCGATTCACTCCTCTTCGGAGGATCCAGCGGAGGCCTCGTCCTCTAGTCCGAAGATCACGCCGAGAGGCCTTTTGCCATAGTCGACTACTTTGAGATTGATTTGACGGGTACTCTGGCTGATTACATTGCCTCTGAGGTTTCTTCGCCTCCTTATGCCCTCGTACTTGTATCGGTATATCTTGCTATTTTTATTCACATACCTCTTTCCTTTGTACCCGACTCCAGGGCTAACCAGTACAGGTTTCACGCCTCCTCCGTCTAGGTCTGGACGCATTGCCCTCCCAGTGGTATCGGAACCCCCTGTGATTTCCAATGTGTATCCTGTGAGAGCCTGGTCCCCCTCACCTACAAACATGCCATCAACAGTGTCGCCGATTCTCTTCCCGAGAAAGTGATTGTACCCTGTCCCAGTGATATCAATTGCAAATGAGCGGCCCTTTGCCTTTGGATCAGTGTCGTTGAGTACTCCCTTGAAAGACTGATCCCCTGCCATTGCACACACCGAGACAGGCGATGCGACACTCGACCCCTATAAGAGCGGTTCGGAGCCCCAATGTGCGTTAGTTAGGCGATAGAACGCTGGAAAGTCGTGTTTCCAGTACTCCGGGCGACATGTTTGACATTGTGATGTGTTGGGTCCGCCCTCGCCCCTTCGTTGCCGAGGCTGTTTGACTTTCAATCATGCCAGACTGCTCTAGGGACTTTACATGCTTCCAGAATGTAGTGTACCCTCTCGGCTCAAATCCAAACTCTTCACAGACTACATGATACAGTTTCAGAGCGTCTCCACTTGATACCATGTCTTCCTTCTTCAGCCGTCTGCATATTGCAAGCAGTATCAATTTCTTGTGTTCAGATAGATCATCAACTTGATTTGGCTCCACAGACGCACTTCTGATCTTGCTTGGATGTATGTCTTCTATCCCGACCTCTCCTCTTCCTTCTTTCTCTGCCCGAATAATCGCTGCTTCCAAGAGTTCTATCGCCAACCGTGCATCTCCCGATTCTGCAGCATATCTGGCTATCTTCCCAAGCACATCTTCTCCAATTGAACCTTTGATGCAGGAGGCCTCCGCTCTCTGACGAGCTATCTGAAGCAGATCGGTCTTGTTGTAGGGATGAAGATTCACTCTGCTACTGGCACCAAGTCGAGAAATTATGGCAGGCTCAAAAAGCCTGAGAAGAGAAGAATCCTGGCTAACCAGAATAATCGACATAGTCCCCCTCTCATTCTGACCCTCGTCGATCCTCAACAGCCTGTATATCAGATCCGTACTATCTCTTCGAATCATCACATCTACTTCATCTAAGACCAGAAGCATATGTGCACTGTGCGTTCGAAGATATCGTTTGATTGACTGGATCATTTCACCTGCACTGAAACCTCTTTCCGGATGTCGCTCATCGAGACTGATTGCTATCTGCTGCAATACCTGGGGGCCTGAGGGGTGATTCCTGCAGTTAACATGGACATGTACAATCTTCCTTCGTCCCTCCAAATGCCTTCTGAGATCATTTCCAAATACTTGTGTGAGTACCGTCTTTCCTGATCCAACTGGCCCGGTTATGACTGCCTTGCAGCTCGTATCTGGGTTTTCTATCTGCGAGAATATGGATGCAAGTTCGGACAGAGAATCATCTCGTCCAACTAGCGTACTCGGTGTCCAATCGTATGAGAGTGGCGATCTATCGACAAGGATTTTCCCGGCCCCTATACGGTCGAGATAGTCAGCCATATGACAATATTCGTGCCACCGCTCTTAGAGATATCCGGAGAGAGGGCCCATTCAATGGATCTGGTCAAAACGATATCCATTCTCCCATTTCTTTTCGCCGAGAGCCACTTCAAGCTCATAAGGAGTTATCATCGGTTTTGCATACTTGACAGCATCATCTATGGCTATCCTGGGGCATGCTGTATTCACGAAAACATCGACAGGATAGAAATCAATCAATTCTGGGCCTACATGCTCCATTGCTAGAAGGAAACCTTTCTTGCCATGCTTCTCCAATTTTCTCTTCATCCTCAGGGCCAAATTACGCCTCATCTGGCCGGGTTTCGAACCGATCAATATGCCAAATCTATCCTTATCCATAGAGGACATGATCAATCCTGAACGCTGTCTGAGTATTCTCTCAATCCTATCTTTGCCCATTTCCTTGGCCTCGCCAGTGTATGGGTCCAGCATTGCGAGAGGCTTTCCGGTGTGCAATACTAATCCAATCGGATGGAAATCGCCACTCCCCAAGAATATGTAGTGACCAACTGTTGGGTCATCACCCGAATAGTTGCAGCCCAGGACCTGGCCCGGGAATGATAATCGAGCACCTCCAATGGGAATTGTGACGTCAAATCCTGCCTGTTCAAAGTGATCCTTGAAGGTTGGCAATAGATGCAAATGCTGTATGCTTCCCACTAAACCGAGTTTTGTGTCCGTCAACGGAGCAACTCTGCCAACCATGTCTTCAAATCGATCTAGACCCTCCAATTCAGACAATACAGGCCCAGATGAGTCATTCATCCGGCTAATAGCAATCTCTCGATGAGCATGCAAATAGGGAAGGACCGGCGCAATTTCCGGGCTTCCATCGTATGTGACTGGAATGAAATGCGTAGGCATGCCAGAGTCGATATTCATCTGGGAATGACCCATGTGTGCTACTAGTTCAGCCCCAATGTTTTGCATTTTATCGTGAACTAAGTCACATGCACCATAACAAGGGTCAGCAGAAAGAACTACTCGAGCCGAGGTCTCAGTCTCAATTTTATCCATCATTTCGAGAGCCTGCATCTTGAGCCCTTCAGGAACTTGAAGAGCCACTAGTCGGTGATCATTCTCCTTTATCCTGGCTACTAGATCGTCCAGTTCGAAGTCATGACGATCGAGATCCATGGTGACAGCCATTTGTTCGGGCTATGGACGCCTATTTCATCGGTTGCATAGATCACTCGCAGCAATCGAAAGAAAAATACGAGTAGTTAAGCGTAAATCTTGGTGTATTTGTCACATGCGTACTACTCGGGCCGTTACTGAGATTGTTCCAACTCACATAGTCAGGGAGGGAGGCGGATTCAAGGTCCGCCGACCATATAGGATGGGGAGGGTGATGAGCCCATTTCTGTTGATTGACGAAATGGGGCCTGTGAACTACGGGCCCGGGGAAGCACTAGGGGCACCATGGCACCCACATCGCGGATTCGAGACTGTAACCTACCTGTTGGAAGGCAGGATGAGACATGAAGACAGTGCAGGGAATAGCGGGGAACTGAATCCAGGGGACGTCCAATGGATGACTGCTGGCCGCGGAATAATCCATTGCGAAGAGCCCCAGGAAGAATTCCTCAGAACTGGAGGGAAGACACATGGTTTCCAAATATGGGTCAATCTCCCCTCATCTCACAAAATGATGGAGCCGAGATACCAAGAAGTCCCATCATCCGAATCCCCCGTCGTGGAGCAAGATGGGGTATGGGCTAGAGTGATTGCTGGCGAATGTATGGGGGCAACTTCGTCAATCGATACAAAGATACCAATCACACTCATTCATGTTAGAATGGGTACAGGAGCACGTTTAATCCAGCAGTTTGAACCAGATCTAAATGGCATGATCTACGTATTCGGCGGAGAGATTGCGCTAGAAAATAAGATGCAAGTCAAAGTCAATCCAATGGCATTTGGCATAGGGGCTAAACAACAAATCCAAGATGGCGAACTGGCCCTTCTCTCAGAGGGAGATGAAATTATGATCAAATCCAAGTCAGATTCTGAATTCCTTATTCTCGCAGGACCGGAATTGAATGAACCAATAGAGCGCTATGGCCCATTTGTAATGAATACCAGGGAGGAAATACATCAAGCACTCTCAGACTATCGAAATGGTACCTTTCTGAGCTGAATAACTCAATCTCGATCATCCGGCTCCATTTCTGGATTCGGACTTACGGCAACAATTAGTCGGCCATTTGCACTTGACCATCTACAATTTCGATACGGGCCAAAGATCGTATTGGCCATTCAGGACGCTCTCGATTCAGCCTTTTCCTGCCCTCCCCCTTCTCGATGGCAATCACGATATCACGGAGAATTACTCCCATTTCCTCGAGCCTCTCGAGAAGTGGCTCGAGGGTCCCTCCTGTCGATATTACATCATCGACGATCACGATCTTCTCGCCAGGAGCTATGTCGTTGATGTATATCGTTGAGCTGGAGTACCCAGTCGAAACATCGACAGCGACCTCCCCCGCCATGCCATAGGACCTCTTCCTAATCACAACGGTCGGAATACCCGTGGCTTCTCCCACGGCTGCTAGAAGCGGAAGCCCCATCGCCTCTACGCTTACTATGAGATCAACGCCTTCCCAATCGGTGGATTCTACGATAAGGGTTGAAACCGCTTTCAGAACCTCTGGGTCCATTCGGGGTATCCCATCCGATATTGGGTGGATGAAGTATGGGTAGTCCCCCTTCCAGATGATGGGTGCACCCTTCAGAGATTCTTCCAAAACTCCCATCGGACTGAGTGGGCTGCTCATATGACGCGGTCTCAGACCAGACCCTTCAATGTCTCGGCACCCTTCACGACCTTTATCGTGCAAGGAGTTGGCAGCTTCATACTGGCCTTTCGCAATGCATCGCGAGCCTGCAAGTAGAACTCAGGTCTCGTGTGTATGGAAATCACAACTTCTCCGCGCTTCACTCTAGCCGCCGTCCCCACATTCTTCCCGAATGACAGCCTCATTCCCTGTGAAACACGATCCGCACCAGCACCCGTAGCCTGCTTGTTCTCGCGGATCACATGATGAGGGTACTTGTGAACACGCAGAGCATAGCCGTTCTCAGTGGCCGCATTACGAATCGTGGCATTTGAGATTTGTCGAGAGGCTTCAAGCGCAGTATGCCGGATTTGGCAGGAGTCATCTGCGGTCAGAGTCAGAATCACCTCGAAGCCATCTGCTTCAGCAACTGTTCTGTTTCCCATATGGTACCTGAGAATCCTGTTGTTGGGCACACCGCCGGTGTACTTTCTACGGGTATAGGCGGGACCTTTGATCCGGCGATACATCTTCGCTGGCTTGCGTGCCATCCTAATCCCTCAGTCCGCGGCGACCGGCCGTTCGTATTTAATCCTGAAGGGGGCTTCTCCCTGCTCTCCCCACTGCCTCACTCTCCCTCTGAACGACTCTCACGCCAAGTACGATGAGTATGAATCCCAACAGAAGTGAAGCGCCCAGCCGCTCATCGAGAAGCAGCCAACCGCCGAGGACCCCGAATGGCGGCACGAGAAACACATAGGATGAGGCGGAGGTCGCACCGATCTTCTCGACACCAATGACGAACCATATGTAAGCCAGAACAGTGGATAGTATACTCAGGTACAGGATGGCCACGAGATCCTCGTTATTGGGGGTTTCAAAGCCCCCAGAGTAAACATCCGCCAGCCACCATGGTGTGAGTAAGGCTGTTCCGACGAGGGAGTACCAGACTACGATTTCTGAGGAACTGGCGCCGTAATCCCCCTCGACCTCGAGCATTATCCGAGTCAGATTCGTTGCAGTGGCCCAGCACAGCGCTGCGAGCATTATCATGAAATCGCCTTTCAGCCTGTCATGCACGGGGATATCGGTGTTAGGGCTCCATCCCGTTACCACTGCGACCCCGATGAAGGCAAGGATGAGGCCGTAGACCATCCTTGTAGTGATCCTCTGGTCGAGGAAGGGAGAAGCAAGCAATACCGTGAATATGGGATTCATGGTGATTATCAGCGAGGCGTCTCCCGCCGCGGTGAACTTCATCCCGTACATGAACAGGAGCTGATACCCCATCACTGCAAAAACCGCAATGAGGAGAATACGCATCCATGCATCTCTGGAGTCAGGCAGCCAGCGTACTTGCTCGCCCCTGGCTGATTTGTAGAAGAACCATAGGTAGAACGCTAACATGCAGACGATGTATCGCATCCATGCCCCTGTGGCTGGTGGCAAGGACAATGCAAGCATGCGGCCAATTGCCCAGGAACCTCCCCAGATGATAGCGACTAGAACCATCAGGATATGCACATTGAGCCCATCTCTGCTGAACATCGCGTCACCTCGGTTTCTTTCCCCTACTGTCGCAATAGTTCCAGCAGGGAAATCGTGAAGTTGGGATGAGTGGCTCCGACGCACTCATGTCCTAGAATCACTCCTCCAACACGACTTGCCAATGCAAGAGCAGTCATGGCCACGCGATGGTCGTTGTGCGTCTCTATTTTGGTTTCCGGGCGAATCAAGGTCTGCCTGCCTGGTACTTCCATCATGCCTCTGTCTTTCGAATAGGCAGTCATCCCGAAAGATGAGAGAAGCTCCACTGTAGTCTTAACTCTGTGCGACTCCTTGCGGCCAACATGCCCTATGCCTGTTATTGTCCCTCCCTCGCCTATCGCAAGCAGTGCTGCTGCAGGCGTAATTAGATCGCTCGCATCAGACAAATCCAGGCTTTCCGTGTTGTTGTTATGTAGTGATTCTATAGCATCTCCGAGAAGTTCAGATTCCATATGCATCGAGGTCCCAAGATCGACACCATGCAGCCTTTCCAGGAGCATAATCACTGGAACTAGGCTTCTCTCCGGGGGGACATCCACCCTTTCAGGCAAAACAATCTCCCATGGCTTGATGATGAGAGAATTTTCTGAAAACTCATTTTCCGATCCGGTTAGATTTGCAATCTTGTAACTCAGATTGAGATAACCCCTGCTCACGGGCTTTCCGAGGATACGTACGGTCAACTCCGCCTTCATCGACGGGGCTGCCATGAGGAGTGCTGAGAGCGGCTGACTTCCCTCAGATAGATCTAACTCGATGTCTCCGGAATCCGCAGGACCAGATATTCGCAAAGAGCCATCATACGAGCGCTTGCAATCGCAACCTATAGCCGAAAGAGCGTTGGAAAGAATGTCGAATGGACGAGATCTAAGCGAGGAATCCCCTGTAATCGAAGTCTCCAGCGGGAGCGATGAGCATAGCGACATCATCATCCTGAGACCAGTTCCTGAATTCCCTAGATCAAGACCCTCGCTAGCATGGATCGGGAATCCAACATCGGAAACACCCACCAGTATCTTCCCATCCATCGTTTCTATTTTGGCGCCTAGCCTATTCAAGCTGGAAACAACATTTCTGACATCCTCTCCGATTTCACCTTGATGACAGATTTCCATTTCACTTTGAGACTGCGAGGCTAACATTAGCCACCTTATGATATGGCTCTTGGAAGCCGGAAGAGGCCAAGCCATGCCCTCGGCAATATTGGATTCGGGTACCTCGATCACGGCACGCTCACGGGGATGAGTCGATTGAACCCTCGCTTCTAATCCAGTCTCCGAAGTCACCCGACCCATCCCAGGAATCGCCCTTCCCGTCAATGATGCTCATTTCCAGAGTCTCTTCCAGGGTCCCCGTCATTTTGACCAGGTTGTTTCTGTGTAGCAATTTCGGACTCAACCCGGGTAGTAGTATGGAGATGGCCCTCGGTACCCTTCCCGGATATACCTCATTCACGTGCCGAACTATGTTTGTTGTGCAGGTATTGGTGATCGTATTGTACCATTCAGGGTCTTCGCTAAGTTTGTTGGTCCTCCTCAGATAGGATTCAAGCATCCTCCGTTCGTTCCCCGGGCCCAGAACGACGGCTTCGAAGAGATGGGTCACCGACTTCTTTCTGCATCTCGTCCTGACTCCGATAACATCCCTCTCTGTTGCCCAGACGTAGATTAGCTCGTATTGGCGAAACATCCCCTTGAGGGGGTGGTAGCGCTCTCCTTTCTCCCTTCGAACCTCGATGGAACAGGCGAGTCTCTCCCCATCTTCAGTCTCGAAACTCATTATTGTATGAGCCATCTGTCTCTTCGAGGGATCAAAGTACTCCAAGACGAACCATATTTTCGATATTTTATCGAGGTTTACCTTGACATCAATCCATCTTTCATCGAAGTCCCTGGTGCTTCTCCAATTGAAATCTCTGACGTTTCGAATTGTCACCTCGTCACCATTGAAATCTGCAGTTGCCATCCTCTCATTGTCATTGACCCATGATCTGTCGTTTGATGGCCTGAGGCTGAGATGTCTCAGTGTCAACCAAATCAGGAGTGCCAATGCCAATGCGCCCGTCAATAGAACAGGCCAAGCAAAACCAACAGCAGCCCCACTTGTTGTGCCGCCTTCCATCAGTACCACAGGGGAACCGTCGAACGCATGAACCCTCCCTCGACACAATGTGGCGCGGCAGGGGAGATTCGAACTCCCGAGGTGAGACACCACTGGATTAGCAATCCAGCGCAATGGCCAGGCTATGCGACTGCCGCAATGTTCCGGCGACCCAAGATTCCGGCTTAAGGCGAGCGGTTGGAATCATTCTTCTTCTGCGTTGCCTTCAGAATCCTCGTCATCTTCGTCGATGAGTTCGGCTGGGAGGCGCGCTACGAAGATAATCTCGTCAATGTGCGACTTCTTCTTGGCGTCCCGCAGCTCCATTATCCTGGTTCCCTTGGTAACCTTGCCCAGGGTCTCCTTGGTCTGAGTCGCAGGCATGCGAATCATCATCCCCTTCTCGGTAAGCATGAACAGTTGATCAGAGAGATCCGGGATTTGTCTGACGCCGACAATCGAGTCTGTATCAGACAGGGCCATCGTTCGAACCCCCTTCGTGCCTCTGTTGGTTTTCCTGTACCCGTCCCTCTCCATCATCGGCTCACCCTCGTCGTCGAAGATCGGAACACTATCTTCGCTGGTAGCTTGAATCATCTCCCCAGAGCCCAATCGACTGCGCTTTGCCATGCCGTACTTGGAAATCGTCAGGACGCTCGTATCGAAGTCATCAGTCACAATCATCCCCACCACACTATCACCGGATTGCAGCTTCATCCCTCCTACTCCTTGACTGACTCTGCCCTGCACTCTGACTGTATGGGTCATGTGGACCTCTCCCGTTGACGGGTCATCCCTTGTCTTGACTTCAGACGGCAAGAACCTGCAAGCGTAACCCCCGGAGGATACCAAGACCACATGATCTTCCTCAGTAGCAGGTCTGACTTGGACAAGAGAGTCATTCTGTGTTGCAAATTTCAGTGCATACTTCCCGTTTCTATTGATCTTGACGTATTCNGAAAGATGACTCCTCTTTATCCTGCCNTGGCTCGTGGCGAAGATGAGATANTGACCNGNTGGATCCTCGATCAACTCCCTGTCCATCGGAAGTATCGAGATGACTTTCTCATCGTCCCTGAAACCCTCCAGGAGATTACGTATGTGCGTACCTCTCCCATATCTGCTGGCAGAAGGCGTCTCCCATGCGCGCAGCCCGTAAACCCGGCCCTGGTTNGTGAAAATCAGCAATCTNTCCTTGGAGAAGCAAGTTACNATCGCCGCAGGAGCGTCTTCCTCCTTGGTGGTGACGCCCTTGAGNCCTTTACCTCCTCGGTTCTGCAGGCGNAATGCTTCGACAGGAAGATGCCGTATGTAATCCTCTTGAGTCAGCGAAATTACAATCGCCTTCTCCTCAATCAAATCCTCTCTGTCCATCGAGAGCGGCATGGGGTCAATCATGGATCTCCTATCGTCGCCATGCCTCTCCATCATCTCATCCAACTCCTCGATTAGTATGCTTAGACGCCTCGACCTAGAGGCGATTATATCCGAGAGGTCTTCGATTTTCAGCTTCAAGTCCTCAAATTCGCTCTTGACCTTCTCCACATCCAGACGACTGAGCTGGTACAGACGACGCTCTGCGATGGCTTTGGACTGAGCCTCCGTGAAATCGAACGGAGCGACTCCTGACATCTCTTCTTTGCCCTGGAGCACTGCTTCAAATTGATCTCTGCTTGAACTGGATCTGCCGACTTTTATCACATCGCTAATTCTGTCTTGGGCCTTGACGAGGCCTTCTAGGATATGCGCCCGAGCCTCGGCCTTTTCCAGCTCAAACTTGGCCCTCCTCTCAACAACTGACTCTCGGTGCTCGACATACGTATGCAGCATCACTGGGAGGGTAAGGAGGACAGGTCTCCCATCCAATATNCCCATCATGTTGGCTGAATACGATTCCTGCAATCTGCTGGATTTGAAGAGCTGGTTTAGAACCGCATGGGGGTCGGCATTGTTCTTCACCTCAATGACCACTCGGATTCCCTCCTTGGACGACTCATCGCGAATNTCTCTTATTCCGACCACAGATCCTTTGGAAACCAAATCCGCTATGTGGACAAGCATGTCTGATTTCTTCACCTGATATGGTATTTCATGGACGACGATTCTCTTGCCCTTGGAGTCATCATGAACGTCGCACTTTGAGCGGACATGAAACCTCCCCTTCCCGGTAGAGTACATGTCGAGAATGCCGTCAAGCCCGTGAATTGTCGCTCCTGTTGGGAAATCAGGGCCCTTCACGTGCTCCATGTACTCCTCAATTGCGATGCTCGGCATTTGCTGATTTTCCACGCCTTCCTCAAGTATAGCTCCAACGTGCAATCTGATTGCCCCAGCCACTTCATTGATGTTGTGAGGGGGAATTCTTGTTGCCATTCCTACAGCGATGCCGTCGCTCCCATTCAGGAGTAAGTTGGGCAGCCTTGCTGGAAGAACTGTGGGCTCCATNTCCGAGTCATCGAAATTAGGTTGGAAATCCACTGTCTTCTTCTCTATGTCCTCTAGCATATGCTTGGAAATCTTGTCCAGCCTGCTCTCCGTGTACCTCATTGCCGCCGGGGGGTCTCCATCTATGGATCCGAAGTTGCCCTGTCCGTCTACAAGAGGGTACCTTAGCGAGAACTCCTGTGCCATCCTGACCATCGTATCATAGATTGATTGATCGCCATGGGGGTGATATTTACCCATGACCTCGCCGACTGAACGCGCGGACTTGCTGTATTTCTTCTCAGAGGTATGCCCTCCTTCATGCATGCCATAGAGCACACGACGATGAACTGGCTTGAGACCATCTCTGACATCGGGTAAAGCCCTGCCAATAATCACCGACATTGCGTAGTTGATGTAAGACGTCTTCATCTCCTTATTCAGAGAATGGTTTAGGATATTCTCGTTGCTGACCGGGGGGTCGGTATTCGCATTCTCTTCAGATGTCAAGATTCGTCACCTCCTTAGCATGTTTTTCAATGAATGCCCTTCGATCGGGAACATCCTCCCCCATCAATATCTCGAATAGCCTGTCTGACTCCTCAGCATCTTGGACCGTGACTTTTAGCATGGTCCGAGTCATCGGATTCATGGTGGTGTCCCATAGTTGCTCGGGATTCATTTCACCGAGACCTTTGTACCTCTGAACACCGATTTTCGTGTTAGGGTTGTCACCCTGCAACTCCAACATCACATTGTCCCTTTCTTCATCCGAGAATACGTATCTGCTTACCCGGCCCTTTGTCAGTTGGTACAGTGGCGGTTGAGCGATATACACNTGGCCATCCACTATTGCAGGCCTCATGAATCTCCAGAGGAACGTCAGCATCAGTGTCCTGATATGGGCGCCATCGATATCTGCGTCGCACATTATGATTATCTTCGAATATCTTAGTTTATCAGAGTCAAATGACCCCTCTTCTTCGCTATTATTGCCGACTCCGGCCCCAAGAGCCCGAATCATGGTTTGAATTTCCTGATTCTGGAATACCTTTGCAGCATTGTGTTTCTGCCTTTCAACATTGAGAATTTTTCCACGCAGAGGTAGGATTGCTTGAATCCGACGATCTCTCCCCGTCTTCGCAGAACCCCCCGCAGAATCACCTTCCACGAGGTATACCTCGCACTCACTCGGATCCCTNGATTGACAATCTGCAAGCTTTCCTGGCAGACCTCCTCCTTCCAGNACCCCCTTTCTGCGAGTGAGGTCNCGCGCTTTACGAGCTGCTTCTCTAGCCTTGGAGGCTAGAAGCGCCTTCTCGACTATCTGTTTTGCAACGGAGGGGTTCTCTTCGAAGAACTCTCCTAGTTTGTCATAAACAATGGTCTGGACTATTCCAGTCACTTCGCTGCTGACCAACTTGTCTTTTGTCTGGGATGAGAAAGAGGGATCAGGGTGCTTAACGCTGACTACTGCAGCCAGCCCCTCCCTCACATCATCTCCAGATAATGCGTCCCCTTTCAGCAACTTTCTTTTCTTGGCATACGAATTAACAGAGCTGGTGAGTGCAGTTCTCAGACCAGACATATGGGTGCCGCCGTCCTTATTTCGTATGATGTTGGTATAGCAGCGAATGGATTCGCTGAAGGCATCAGACCACTGCAGCGCTAGTTCGACCTCAACACTNCNCTTCTCGATTTCTTTTTCACCCCTTATCTTGATGACCTCTGCGTGAAGGACCTCTCTTCTCTCATTGAGTTGGCCCACATATTCCGACAGCCCTCCTTCGTACAGGTGTTCTGAGACATGGGGCTCTTCACCCCTCTCATCCAAAATTGTCATCTTAAGTCCAGCATTCAGGAAAGCAGTTTCACTAACTCGCGTATCCACTTCTTCAAAATCAAAATCTACTACTTCAGTGAATATGGAGAGATCCGGCTTGAACGAGATTTTTGTTCCTGTATCGGAGCATTCCCCTATCTCCTTTAGCGCCTCAACCGGGACGCCGGCTTCGTATCTTTGGAAGTAGATCGTTCCCCCCCTGTAAATGGTCATCTCCATCCACTCGGATACGGCATTGACTGCCGAAACACCGACTCCATGAAGCCCTCCTGATACTTTGTAGGAACTATTGTCGAATTTACCCCCAGCGTGCAACTTGGTCATAATTACCTCAGCAGCTGATATCCCGTACTCCTCATGGGTGTCGACAGGGATGCCTCTACCAAAGTCCCTGACAGAAAGTGAACCATTCTCGTGCATGGTGATTTCTATAGAAGCCGTGTGCCCTGCGAGATGTTCATCCACAGAGTTGTCGACCACTTCCCATATGCAGTGATGCAGAGCAGAACCATCATGGGGGTCGCCTAGGTACATCCCGGGTCTTTTTCTCACTGCTTCCAGCCCTTCTAAGACTTGGATATTCGATGCATCATAGGTCTCTGGCATGAAATTTTCCCACCCTGCGAAGGTTCCCTACGGGAACCTTCGATTACTAACGTTAAAAGTCCATGTCGGCGGTATATGAAACATCCCGTTATAATCGGCGAATTACAGCGATTAAGGCCATAATTGAACCNTCTCGAATATTTCCGAGGGTAGTCACGATTATACACACGAATTCAACCCCCANACTCGTGGATACACCAAAGATCTGCGCAACCCTAACCGGAACAACGGTTGAGGAGATGCTCGCAGATGCTTCTCTGGCCACTGTCGCTGGAGCAGATATGGTNGAAGCACGNCTTGATATGCTCTACATGGAGGAAACNCCNGTACCCTCGGATTCGAACGNTAATGATCAGAATTCAAGATTCAGACANCCAGAAACCGTACTGACACCTAGGAACGATCCCGACATAAATATCGACGAAGCTCTTTCCCTCCTGGAGACAGGAATCGAGCTACCAGTCGTGCTGACTTGTAGGCCAATGCGGCAGGGAGGCTATTTCCCGGGCACTGAAGAGGAGAGATGCGCAATTTTGAGGAAGGCCATCGAATCAGGGGTTTCTTGGGTCGATCTCGAGACAGATATAGAGCCAAAGGTTCGCAGTAATTTGATTAAATTGGCAGGTAAGAAAACNAGTATCATCGCCTCTGTCCACTTTGATAGAGCCCCTGATGACTCTGATGAGGTCATTGAGAAAGTCAGGGATATGGCGAGCCATGGCGATTTAGTCAAGGCTTGCTACGCGACATCGGGAAAACGCTCAGCATTGAAGCTGTTCGAGGCTGCATGGGAACTCAAGGAGGAAGATTTCGACTACACAATCATGGGTCTTGGAGAGGCAGGTGACTGGACAAGGATACATGCACCAGCTATCGGCATATCGATGGTCTACACAACGAGCGAGACGGGCCCAAAATTGACTTCTTCAGGGAGAATAAACACGGTTGAACTCACAGGCGCGTGGGAGATGCTCGGCTATTCCTGAGCAACTTCTTGCGACTCATCTTTCCGAGACCACTCGCCCCCTGCATCCCCTTCCACAAGAGGCATGGATCTGCCATACTCTTCTTTGGACTCATTACCGTCCTTCCATCCGTGGAATCTAGAATGGAGGACTGCAGGAACGATGATCAAGAGAATCGGAGGCAAACATACCAATGCATATGCTGTGATGGCTGGAAGCATTACGCGCTCTTCCACTTCGACAGTCACCTCTGCGATTAGTCCCATACCCTCATGCGGCTGGTTGCCCGATCTGGAAGAGTTCCAATTGTCGAGAACGAGGTACATATTTGCATCTGGAGCTGGNCCCCACCAGTTGATGTAAGCTGTCTGATCCGAATCTATGGAGGTGGTAAACTCAATCTGCTGAACACGCTCATAGGCGTGAACGTCCCTGAAAGGCAGCCATGTTGCCATATCTCTCCATTCNAGGGGTATCGAATCCAATGCTTCTCCCATTCCGTCGAATCTCGTATCATAGTCCATTTTGTAGATTTCGAAATCAGTATNAGCAAGCAGATAGACATCCCCGACGGGCGGCGACCCATCCGATATCTCGGTCGGATCCAGATAATATGTGACGCAGAATCGATATCTGTATCCTTTGACTAGCTCCATTCTCAGAGCCATGGCATCATCAGTAGGGACCAGGACCTCGGCATAGACGTCCTCAGTCAGGGGATTCAGATCGAATTCCCCGTATCCTAAACCCCAGTCTTCGTCGAATTCATCATCAAATATGCCGTAGCCACCTGCATCCACGATTTCGACCTGCGTCGAATTGGCGCCTTGATCTGGTGCTACTGAGCACGATGACTGCTGGCCACTTGCATCGTTTATAGGCACAAAAACCACGGAAATCAGGATGAATACGATAGACGCTGCATATGCCTTCATCTCCTCACCTTCTGGAGCGTACGGGACGTATGTAACCCGATTCCTCATCCCTTCGATCTTCTATAGTCAGATACTTTGGCTGAGGCGGCGCTATATGCTGGTCCATACCCTGAAGGCCGCCCTCGCGCTTCACCTCAGGCACGCCAAAGGTTTGATCGAATTCCTCAGCCTCCATTTCCTCATCGTCNTTTTGCCTCAGTATCATCCACCACAGGATGGCAAGCAGGGATACAAGAGCGAGAAGCCCAATATTTTCTTCTGAGGGACGGAAGTCTTCAAGCGTCAACTCTCCAAGTGATTTCGGAGCATCGGATTGTTGATCTGTATACACCGTCACAATGAAAATTCTGTCAACGCATATGTCCACACCGTCACACACCCTCAGAAGGACCTGACGCTCACCAACTTCAGGCCATAAAGCATCCGACCACTCGAAATCATTGGATGCATCGCCATCTCCATCCTCGTCAATCAGGATATCCGTATCCCAGAATGACTCAAGCTCNCCCGTCAGCAACCATTGCCTGTCATTCGAAACAGATCCATCCCCATCACTGTCAACAAAGGCGTCTTTGTCTAGCCATGCCACGATTCCAGATTCAAGATCGGGATCGAAGAATGTAGCTGATATCTCAACNGAGTCGCCAACCGTTATCTGATCAGTGTTCACTATGCTCTGAGCAGGAATCACAGGTGCCTCCGACACGGTTACTAGGATCGTAGTGCTTTGGACATCACCAGTAAGGAAACCATCTCTTACAGTCAGGGTTACGATGTAATCTCCCGGTTGAGACCATGAGTGCCATGCGGTTGCACCTTCCTGAATCGGACTCCCATCTCCGAAATCCCAATACCAANCAACAATGCCAGTCCACTCGGGAGATTCAGGATCTGTAGAGGTNCCATTTTCNAACTCAGCATCTCCATCTATGCTACTCCCNCCATCCAAGAAAAGAGGCTGCTCTGGCGCCAGGAAAATCCCTCCCTCGGTCGTGTGGGGAACCATCCAAATTACCGAGGGATCGTCCGTATCCACAGTCTCTAAAATCGGATCGTCACCATCCGTTGCAATTCTAGCCTCTATTTCCGGTATCGGCTGGGGATTTGAGATCTCTATTGTGTACGTCTTGACCCCTGACTCCTCCCCGAGATTGTCGGATACAACAAGGGATACTGAATAGGTGCCCGGCTCATCGAAGGTGTAGAATACTGTTGAAATATTTTCAACCGTCTCTCCGTCTATAGTCCACCTGTAAGAAAGATCTCCTGCGAATCCATCGGGATCATAACTAGATGTCGCGTCGAAGATGTACTCCTGTCCAGATTCTCCGTCTAATGGCCGACTTAGAACAGCTAGGGGACGCTGATTGAGGACNAGAACATTGAATGTATGTGCTGTTCTATTGCCATCATTGTCTTCAACTTCTAAAGTCACATTCCTCATGCCCGGGGTCTTCCAAGCAACTCTCGGGTTGGAGAGGTCCGAACTCGTCTGTGTAAAGTCCGAACCAAGTGACAGTGATGACCCGCCTATGTTGACCCCATCACCATCAACACCAGTTTCGAATGACCATGACCAAGAGACTATCACGCCGTCAACATCCTCGAAAACATCAGGGAGAATCATTGGAGTTAGGGTGAATGTCTGCAAAGGTTGGTCGAGAATCACGGACGGAGCCCGATTCAATATTGTGATCAGATAATCTGACCTCACTCTATGGATTCCATCGTCCACAGTAAGTCCGAGGGTATACACTGTTCCATCCGAATCCCCGTCATTCCAAGCGTGGCTTGTTTCAGTTAGGCCTATTCCGGACTCGACCTGCCCATCCCCCCAGTCCCATTCAAACCAAAGAAGGTCAAGAGGCACGTTGTCCTCTGTCTGGCGAGATGAGAATGCAACTCTCTGCCCCGTGAGTAGAGAAATGCCTTCTCCGATCGATAACCCTTCTATCGAAATTTCAGGTATCGGGTCAGAGGAATCATTCACAAAAATGTCCCATGTGACGATATCTGAATTTGCCTGTCCTTGATCTGTAACCAGAAGTGTGACTGTGTAGTTACCATTCTCAGTGTATGAGTGGTAGGGATTCTTCAAGGTCGAAGATGTTCCGTCGCCAAAATCCCANGCNTATGCNGCAGGNGGNTCAATGTTTGAGTATGTGCCATTTTGAAGACCGATTCCCCATTCGTCGGNCCCCGATCCGAAGAATGCAATTTGCAGCCACGGTTGTGTGTCGGTTGTGGAAGAAGATCCAGATGCTGCTGGCACCATATTGNAAAGATTTTCTTGGTATCCCAGTACTTGGTCTACTTCCGATCCATCCCCGTCAATGAGACTCAGTCTGAATGTCCAGTCACCATCCGAGGGAGGCGTGAACCAGAAGCGTCCTTCCACTGGGTTGCTGTTTCCTGCAATCATCTTGTTAGTAGAACTAGACACTACTTCGCCATCGGAGTCAATTGCCTCGAGCAAGACGTCAACGCGTTCATAAAATGCCTGGGAAAGAACTTGATATCCCATTTCAACGGAGTCGTCATTGCCATCCCCATCCCGATCGAACGTGATGGATTCCGATATGCTAATTTCTGCGGGATCAGTTATGAGTTGAGCAAATACTTCCATGGAGGCTGTCGGATATCCCTCTGGCGGCAGAGGGCCACAACTTGCATATGCATAGTCGCAATCTCCAATCGAACTCTCGAATCTAACTATCACCCATACGTCATCAACATCTCCTCCGAATGATTGGACCAATCCCAGGAGATCAGAACTAGTCGGATCCACGACCATGTTCGTTATTGACCATGTTCCAGTCGAGGAGTCTCGCTGAAGAAGGGATCCCATGAAGCCAGATTCAGATGGCTGAACTCTGATACTCAACTGTGCACCAGTGCCTCCTGTGTATCTGTATGCACGAATGCCCCATCCCTCGATTTCCTGAATGCCACTTCTGGCCATTTCCGACCATGTATCGTTGAAACCGCTGTACTGTACTCGACATATCGTGCTCGAGCAACCGAATGCCAGATCAAGATTGCTGAAACCAAGCCCTAGTTGATTACTATCCAAGGTCGCAGCGGCCGAGAAATTGGCAAAGATATCCGAGAAGGTCGTACCAACGGGCGTCGCACCCGGCTCTGGTGCAAGTGCGAGATTGACTATGCCCTGGCCACCTTTTGCTGAGTCTGCGATGAGCCGTTGGAAAGCGTTCGAACCCCCCATGGTATCTACGACGTACAGCATCATGAGGAAACCAGCACCATAGTCGCCATTTCTCTGATTCCACCATCTCACCGACATGTTGGATGACTCTGTCCAGCCATTGGCATGACCGATCAAGGTATTAGTCAGTCCAAATGTCAGATATGCCGCCATATCGGCTGCCCCCTCATCGATCCAAATGTACTCCCCCGGGTCTCTTGCAGAGTGCAAAAGGTGTGCAAACTCATGTGAGATGATCGTATTTCTCCAAGAGAGGTCTTCCGAATCCATGAAGATTATCTCCCTACCTGAAGACATTGATGGATTGAAATAGCCACCAATTCCCCCTCCGCCATCGATTGAGAGGATCAGAAGCTCTACAGTGCACGTATCATCAATATCCGGAATAGATCCGAAGTAAGATGTGACAGTTGGTTGAATGGTATTGTCCCATGTAGTTGAGATATCATTCAGAGTTGTTGCTGGAATAGATACTCCAACTTCAACTAGTATGGCTATGCCTGCTCCCACTTTCGCTACAGTTGCATCAGTGGATTCACTGCCTTGGTTGATCGTAACAGAATCCCCTTCTTGGTGCGCATTGGCACAAGACCGTATTTGGGACCTTGAATTTGTGATGCTTAGAGTATCCACGCGCCCAGGGAAACCGTCATCAGCCCATTGTGTCTTGAGCGGTATGTATCCGGAGGAGACCGCAGACCCGGTTCCAGGATAGTATCGACCATTCTCATGAGCCTTCGACGGCTCTTCTGATTCATGGGTCACAGGCTCTTCAAAAACCGCTGCAGATATAGGGGCAAATAGTGACGAGGTCAGGAGGATTAACACCAAAACAAATGGCGGTGTTTTGTTCCGATGTCGATAACCAGTCAGCATACCGCCTCCTTACAGCATTTCATACCTTTACAGGCGACTTTTAACATCGATGGAGCGTCGTTCGGACGATATGGCGTCCACGTCCAATGTCCTGCATCCGGCCGCCATACTACTCAGCCTGCTGATTATCTTGTCAACATCAGTTTCTGCAACGTTGGGCCACAATCTTGTTTCCACGATTCAGCATGACGATTCTGCATTCACGCAAGGACTTGAGATGCAAGATGGCAGGATGTTCGAATCAACGGGTCTCTACGGGCACTCTCAGGTGAGGGAGATATCGGTGGAAAATGGATCCTTAATTAGGTCCTATGATCTGAACGACTCATTCTTCGGCGAGGGCCTGACGTTGATTGATGATAGGATACTTGTTTTGACTTGGAAGGCAGGATTGATTCTAGAATTCGAACGAGATACATTCAATCAGAGTAATCAGTACAATCTCGAAGGAGAGGGGTGGGGGATGTGTTCTTTCGAAGACAGAATAATGGTTTCAGATGGGACAAACCAGCTTTCGATACTAGACCCCCTAACATTGGAGCCAACCGGGTCAATTCAAGTAAGATCGAACAACTCAGATATTTCGAACTTGAATGAACTTGAGTGCGTCGGAGATAAGATATATGCAAATCAGTGGATGTCGCCTTTCATGCATGTTATCTCAGCCAATGACGGCGCATTAATCGCCACCCTGGACCTGTCTACTCTACCATCCGGCACTTCCGGTGATAGGAATGAAGTCCTCAATGGAATTGCATGGGATGAAGAAAGACAAGGATTCTGGGTAACAGGTAAGAATTGGACAACTATGCACCTCATTGAGTTATACGAGACCGATCAAAACGAGGATTCACGAGATATTGAAGACTCTCTGTTCGATTCAATAGCCTCGAGAAACAGTCTCCTGATGATATCTCTCGCGATATTGGTAACTTTTGCTGTAGCCGTATCTCTGAACCAGCCCCCACCATCCTTATCGGCGTACAATGAGGACGAATGAACATGGTCCGTGAGCGTGTCACCGAGGGGGTCATTGAGTGGCGGGACCAAATCCGTGCAGATCCTGCAGCAAGAAAGGCTGGATCATTCTTGATCGGAATAGGCTCAACCATGGGCGTAGTTCTCGGTTTGCTATTAATTTCGGTAAATCCCTCAGACCTTTTGGATGACTCTGCATCTGACAGAACCGCTACTCTGAACGGCATGGTAATCGAGGCATTAGAAAACGACAAGGAAGGAGGCGAACCAATAGGAAATGCCACTCTGACACTCTTTGATATGGATGGTTCAGTAGTCAGAGGCCCTATCCTATCGGACTCATCCGGCAGGTTCTCATTCAATGAGGTGGAACGGGATGATATGCGTTTGGAAGTGGATATGGAGGGCAAGATCTCTGAATATCGAATATTGGTCCCAGGGGACTCATCACAGATTGTGATATCAATGTCTCAAGGAAATGGTTCCTCAGACGTAATCGATCTTCGAGGAGAGAGCCACTTGGACGATGCAGCCCTACTGGGAACTTTAATCGCATTCGGAACTATTCTTGCAGGCCTTGCAGGGATCTCCGCATCTGTAAGCGGCTATCAGGGCAAGGCATATCGGAGAACCCAGGTATTCGCTTTCATTGGACTGTGGAGCCGAGGAGGGGTGTTCATTGGGCCATTCATGATACTGCTGGGGATGGCGATCATATCCAGCACACGCGTCCAATTTGAGAAAAAGCCCGACCAGGTAGCTGAGATAGCCGTAGACGCATCACAGGTGGAGTGACATGTATCTGATCACTATCGAGGGTGGCGATGGAAGTGGGAAAGGGCTGGCGGCCACGGTCATTAGCGAGGTGCTAGCCAAAGAGCGTGGATTCAACTCGGTCGAGCTCACTGCAGAGCCAAGAAGACGACATCCTCTCGGCAGGGCAGCCATCAACGCAGTCCGTGAGAAAAGACATCCTCCTCAACATGAAGCCAAGCTGTTCGCCTTAGACCGCCTAGATCATGGTTTGAATTGGATACTACCCAGATTACAGGATGGCTCAGTCGTAGTGTGTGATAGAAACATACACTCTTCGATGGTCTACCAGGGCGTGGTCGGAGGAATAGGGATACGCAATGTAGCTACACTCAATGCAGGAGCACTTGTGCCGGATCTCTGCATATGGGTTGACTGCGATCCTGAGATCGCCATACGCAGAATCAAGAGCGGGAGCCTTAGAGAAGCTTCACCGGGCAAAGCTGAGTATTTCGAGACCTTAGAAATTCAACGAATCATAAGATCGGGTTATTCAGAGGTATTATCGGGGAATTCACTTACGGACACGCCATTCGACGATGTTGAAATCATTGGCCCGATCCTCAATGATGCGTCTGCAGATGAATTCTCATCCAGAGTCGTAAACGAGCTCAGACGATTTCTCCGATCAAGGCCAAAGCCAAAGAATGTAGATATCAATGATGTAGATTTGAGATCTATAAAGCGAATAATCGGGTGGAATTCAGGCCAAGCAAAACTTCCAGGATTTGAGAACAGCTCCAAATCTACGAATCAGATAATTCCATGGCACACGATTCGTGATGCTGAGCGGAAACACTCCGGCTCCATTAGTGAAGGTGCAGATGAGAGTGTCCCCAGAAGCATCCATTCAAGATCTATTTACTCAGTAATGGGGGCGATATCGCTTCTCTCCGCAGCCGATCTAAACGAAATCTTGTCCGCCATGGGGCCAACGAGGCTGATTTCAAGAAGACATGCAAATCGAGTTATTGCCCATTTATCCGACTCCAGATATTGGATAAGAGAATCCTCTGGAGCACGTGGAGAGGGAAGCCACTACAGAGTTACCAGGGAAGGCATGGCCCTTGGGACACTCATGCTCGTGCTTTGGCCTATTAGGTCCCATATCAGGCTCTGGCGTTCACGTAACCCAAGAACAAGCTACAAGCATGCTATGTCGGGAATAATGAAGATGGGGATCAGTGAAGGAGAGTTGCACACTCTTGCAGAAAGAATCAGGTCGATATCACCAGCACCTGACGCCTCTTCAGATCTCAATTACGAGGAATTCCTTCTCGATTGGTGGAATTCTCAGACATCTATCGTATCTTGAGTTTGGAATTTGCAGGGAGCAGAACCTCCCCTACATCGTCAAAGTCAGACCCTCGGGCACAGATGGTAGCCGCAATTAGCCATGCTAGAGCAGCACCCGCGGTAGAACCCGTCAGCACCCTAACTATGTTGGTTGACTCATAACCCGTGAGAAGCTGTGTGAATCCATCTATCCCCGTAGGGGCTAATCCTACGATTATAATTGCCCACATTGCGATAAGTCGCCTGTCCGACCTATAGAGTGGCGCTACCCATTTGTCCGGTAAGAGCGACAGAAACGAATCACGAATACTATAGCGATTAACCCCGAACCTACTCCAGATTATCGCTCCTGCCACAAAACCAAGTAAAATCCCAATATCGCGCGCGCATATGGCTGTTTGATTGCCGTTTACCTCGTAAGACCTGTCGTACTTCTGATGACAATTAAGATCCCCTATCAGGTATACGAAAGCCACCAGAGGCCCATGCTCACTCCAAGCAAATACCCCGCCATTCATGAATTGGTTATGTCCGACAGGCGAGTCCTCTCCATTATCTGCATTGCCCCAAGACCCCCATCCATCTACCGTTGCATAGTCAATCAAATTCGCTCTTCCAGAGAGATCGGGAATCGCGCCATGTTCCATGGTTAGAGGTGTAACGAATACCAGTAAGAGGTAAGAACCCGCGATTAGAGCAAGACGAGCACCTATTTTCCCCTCTCTGACTCTGTCAGCAGCTCCGTTCCGCTCCATGACCACCGCTTATCACGGGCATCTATCAACTATACTCAGGCTAATTCATGTTGGGTTGCTATGCTGGATGTGCATGGCAGGCGCATCTTCACGGGATGCATTGACTGCAGCACTTGTCATTGGCGCCATGGCTGCAGTGATAGTTACCATATTCTCCCTGATAGGCGGCGATGCTAATCCTGAATCAATACCAGACGCATTACGCACGGGTTTGAGTGCAGGAGCAACAACTTCTGCCGCTGTATTGATTTTGGTACTCATCCGTCTAAGGCAGAGAGCCAAAAACCCAGTTCATGTNGAAGATAAGCAAGAGACGGCCAAATTCCTCCGTGGCGCTGTAGGGGGCGTTCTGATGTCTATNGGNGCAGCGGATAGGTTTCCATGGGATCCAAGGACTAAGATAAGGGTCGAGAGAGGAGTTCTGACAATAGATCTGATCGGACTTGANGCTAAAGCCGCCTCNGCCGCTATTGAATGCGTCATACGAAATCGTTTGAGACTGGGGAGACTCAGAGTAGTCACCGGTGCTGAAGAACGATGGGAGGGGGAGCGTTCGTTTCCAAACATACGTCCAGCGGTACTACAGAGACTCAAGATAGACGCTCATGATGCCCAATGGCAGATCCTACAATCNAGAAGCTCTGTGGTTCTGAGGCCAATGGGTTTGAAACCATCACCTAGAAGAATCGCATTAAGAATGGTTACCTATGGACCACCCATGATTGCCGTAATGCACTTTTCATTCCGTGACCTAGCGGGTTCAGGCGGCAGTTCCGCTGGGGGGATTTTCGGAATCTGTGTAGGGTTGCTNCTCACTGTATTGATGGCAAGCCACAGNGACAGAACCGGCTAGTCAGTAACTTGGGACGCCTTCGCAACACGCTTCAACGACCCTTCTGCANCGGGGACATTCCATGTGCTGNCTCATNGGTACTGCATCGCCCTTGAATCCGCATTCACAGGCAATACCCTGGCAGTGATCTGAGTCCANAGGGNGAGNAATTCACNGAAGGTGNAATAATATTGCTTAGCCATTCAGATTCACGAGAGCATCTTCAACAGCCGAGATCAACCACGAGTGAACGNNCTCTCCCCCCATTTCGGTGAGGGTAGAATTGAGGAATGCTGCGATGAGAGCATCTTCGGATTCTTGCTTCGAGAAACCTCTTGCCATTAGATAGAACCTCTGACTTTCATCAACNGGACCATTCGCCGTGCCATGACCACAACCAACNACGTCATTCTCTTCAACTTCGAGTTCTGGAATACTATTCGCACTTGCTTTCTTGGAGAGCAGAAGGTTGTGGAATAGTTGACCAGCATCTGCTTGCTTNGCCCCTTTTTCGATTCGAAGCATCCCTGTGCCAACAGAAGTGCTCGCTCCTCCGCAGGCTGTGTGCCATTCTAGACGACTGTATGTGTGTGGGGCTGTATGGCTGATCTCTATGTGATGGTCAAGATGCATTTTTTCGGCAGACAGGAGGGAGCCGAGTACATTGAGGCTAGATCCCGGGGAATCCAACAAATATCTGATATCGGCTTTCGTCCTCTNGCTCCCTGCNCTNACGGTNCCAGANGTAATCGTCGANTCACGNCCAGCACGCACNGCATCTACACGNATNAGAGAGCCGCCCTGAATTTTATTCACGANGATNTCTGTAACNATNGACCCCNNCCCNGTTTCNGCGGTTCTTAGCAGACCAAGCCATTCGCATGGCCCNGATATNCGGGTGAGTATTGTTGCTTCAGATAGATCNCCCGCTAGAATATGNATGTGTAGCGCCTCAACCCCNCCNTNCGTTTCNATNTCAATNAGGAGAGGCTTCTCNCTCGTCCATTTCCCNGGTATGGATAGTACCAACGAATTACCTTTNGTGANNGNCATTANGAATGAATCNGTTGTCGGNGANCCTTCGAAGGGAACCNNGACNTCNTNANNAGCCTCNAGAGTNACGCCTTCTACNGGCNNNCCATCTACNTNNCTCAAATTTATCTTNGGAGANCCAACATNNTCNGGAATTTCTCTGAAATNACCGGTTGGGTGAATTTTTTTCCANGGNGTGTAGCGCCANAGNTGNTCTGAAGTGGGAGGCTCATCAAGTGACAAGTACAATTCTTCTGAGANGCCCATATCTTCCACCGAAAGAACAGTTCAGCCTATGCTACCTTCCATTTCGAGCGCCATCAATTTGTTCANCTCCACGGCATACTCCATNGGAAGNTCTCTGGTAAANGGTTCAAAGAAACCATTNACTATCATCGCAAGAGCCTCTTCNTCGGAGTGGCCCCTNCTCATNAGGTAGAATACCTGNTCATCGCTNACCTTCGAGACACTAGCCTCGTGCTCGCAGCGAGCAGANGGATTCGCNACTTCCATGGTGGGATATGTNTCNGTCTGACTGCCATCATCCAGGATAAGNGCATCACAGACAACATTCAATTTACAGTTTTCAGCCTTTGGTGAAACGGTAACCATTCCTCTGTAAGATCCTCTTCCTCCATCTTTAGAGATTGACTTTGACAGTATCTTGCTTGTAGTATTGGATGCGAGATGGTGAATCTTAGCCCCTGCATCTTGATGTTGTCCTTTTCCTGCGTATGCAACCGAGATAACCTCGGCATGTGACCCCTCTCCCTTCAAGATCACTGCGGGATACTTCATCGTCAGTTTGGAGCCAATATTGCCATCNATCCATTCTATCGTTGCATCCTTGTGGGCAATGCCCCTCTTCGTAACNAGATTGTAGACATTGGCCGACCAGTTCTGTATGGTTGAGTAGCGAATATGGGCCCCTTCATGAGCAATCAACTCTACAACTGCTGAATGAAGGGAGTCCGTGGAATAGGTTGGTGCAGTACACCCTTCCACATAGTGTATGCTTGACCCTTCATCGGCTACTATCAGAGTCCTCTCGAATTGNCCCATATTCTTGGCATTGATTCGGAAATATGCCTGAACGGGCATTTCTACGGATACNCCCTTTGGCACATATATGAAAGATCCACCAGACCAAACNGCGGTGTTTAACGCTGAGAATTTGTTGTCCTGGTACGGAACGACGCTACAGAAATACTTCTTGACTAGCTCCGGATGCTCTNTNAGGCCACTGTCCATGTCGAGAAATATGACTCCCTGTGACTCGAGGTCTTCTCTTATACTGTGATAAACTGCTTCTGATTCGTATTGTGCCGTAACCCCGGAAAGCCACTTCTGTTCTGCTTCGGGTATGCCAAGACGATCGAAAGTATTCCTGATGTCCTCGGGGACATCTTCCCAATCTTTCTCTGTTGCATCCGAGGAGCGTAGATAGTAGCACACCTTATCGAAATCGATTCCCTCTAGAGCTTCACGATCCCCAAAGCCAGGCATTGGACGATTGACGAAGTGGTGATATGCTTTCACACGAATTTCAGTCATCCATTCAGGTTCATTCTTGATCTTGGAAATCTTCCTCACAACCTCCTCACTCAAACCNGAATCAAATCGTATGGTCGAGTGCTCCGGNTCGTGCCATCCCTCTTTGTAGTCGCCCACTGCTTCCCTNGCTTCTTCCATTGCCATATTCAATCATCCTCCGTCACATCTGATTCGAGCCACTCATATCCTTTTTCTTCGAGTTCCAATGCCAACTCTGGACCACCGCTCTTNACGATCTTACCTTTNATTAAAACATGAACATAATCAGGTTTGACGTGCTCCAATATTCTGCTGTAGTGTGTTATTATCAGTGCACCTGAATCAGAACCGCGTATTGCNGCATTTATCCCTCTTGAAACNACTCTGATGCCATCTATGTCAAGTCCAGAGTCAGTTTCATCGAGTATTGCAAGTTTAGGCTTGAGTAGCATCAGCTGAAGAATTTCAAAGCGCTTTTTCTCCCCGCCACTGAAACCATCATTCACATATCTAGAAAGGAAAGAACGGGGAATACTCACTTCTTCCATTGCAGATTTCAAGGCATCTCTGAACGGAGCCCCTTTAGCAGCCTCATCACCACGTATCGCCGCGACAGATTTCCTCAAGAAATGGCCAACCTGGAGACCTGGTACTGATTGGGGATATTGGAATGATAGGAAAACACCTTTTCGCGCCCTCTCCCATGCCTCAAGTTCAAGCAGATCCTCCCCATTCAGCTCAATGCTGCCCGATTCGATTTCATAGTCCGGATGACCCATTATGGTGCTGGCAGCAGTAGTCTTGCCGCTTCCATTCCTGCCCATAATTGCATGAATCTCTCCAGGTTTTATCTTGAGATCAATCCCATGAAGTATCGGGGTCCCATCGATTCCCACATGTAGTCCATCGATAGACAAGACCGGAGTTTTCTCAGACATTGGACNACCCTCCTACGGNTCAGCCTTGATGACACTTACTTTTCAATCCATGCTAATTGATCATAATAGCGAATAGCACAAATCATCATGCCCTCTGGGACATGTATGGTCGATACCGGAGAGGCAGATGGTCTCGAAGACCTGTACAGGGTACAAATNGCTCCAATAGTGGGTGAAGAGGCCAAGAAGAGAATCGAGATGTATTCCGACCCAGAGGAAGATCAAAGACTTCTTTCTTTAGACATCGTAGAAACGTTGAGATCCTCATCTGAAGATACAATCCCTGCGTTGATGGCACGTCTAGGGCCCGTCAGAGCAGCCTTAGAGGGACANGGTGGCGCCTTGGTATTGCACGACTTCAGTCTCGAGGAACATGAAAAAGGAGATGCAACATTGTCACTTGTGATCGATCTCGATGGAGCCTGCGTAGCATGCGGGGCCGCCCCCGGCACCCTAAAGGGCATCCAGGACGATCTTCTTGCAGATCCAGGCATAAGTCGTGTACGCTTCCACAGCGGAATGCTGGAATGGTTCAGCGATATACAGAGGGAATTCGTCCTCAAGCACGGGGAAGTCACATTCCTGTGACCAGGCTGTACCGTTATTTCTCTAGAATTTCACGCAAGGCCATCATACTATTTTCTGAGAGTCCGAGGACAGTTATCTCGCTGCCTTTGACAACTTCGATAAGATCCGAAGCCCTTCCATGAATATCGTAACCCCCCGCCTTACCAGTCCAAGAACCCGATTCTATCAGATCGTCCATGGCATCAGTGTCGAGATCTCTGAAACACACATCTGCAGACTCAGTGTAGATCATATCGCCCTTATCGTGTGCAAGCAGTATCCCCGTACAGGTCCAGACTTTGTGATTTCTTCCTGAGAGTGTCGCGAGCATCTCTCTGGCCTGATTCGAATCTCTGGGTTTGCCCATTGCCATCTTACGAACAGGATCTTCGACCATGGTGTCGGACACAATCCCTATCCAGTCCCCCTCATTCTCATTCAGAAGTGCTCTGGCTGTCTTAATCTTCAGTTCAACCACGTTTCTGACCGTGCCGGAAACGTCAGATACGTCCATTACTTTCGACTCGTCGACATCTAGGGGCACTATCGAGATATTGTGAGGCTCCACCCANGACTGTGCTTCTAGCCACAAGTGTCTTCGAGACGACGCAGAGGCGAGGAAAATCCTCATCAGATAGCCTCTACCCTACTCCCGCAGGCTGGGCACGAAGTGCGACGGACTTTCTTCGAGAGATCGAATCGCGTCTTGCAAGATTCACATGTCACTGTTCTGAAAGGATTGGATGGATCAACTGGCACAGGGGGCGCCGGGACCTCGTGTACCGCAATCTCTTTCGGAGGGGGGATACTCACTGGCGAGACCTCTTCAACAGCATCCTCGTCTATCTCCAATGCATCCTCGGGATCTGCCTCTATGACTACTGAAGCTGACCTCCGACGATCTGAGATATTCGTCAGGCCCTGCCTCATGGTGCCTACAAGCAGGGACAAGAGAATCACAAGCATGACCGTCGCAAGACCTGCAAGGAGGACGTTGAATTCGGTATCATCGAGTCCAAGTGAGTCCTTAGCCCGTTCAAAGATATTTGACGGTCCGTCATCGAGATCGCCGTTACTAATGACTTCAACCAAAGACCAACTNCCTGCCATGGTTTGTTGCATNTATGGGAGAGAAAGCCCATCCGACCTGTCCGACACTCCGTATATCCAGCCGCTCGATATCCTGTTCTCTAGGCCAACCCAACCTTCTTCGGGGTCAATCATTCCNATACTCGCTACGGGCCCAATGGGGCTGACTGAGTCGTGAATGATGTAGAAGGCGCCCCCTCGTTCCGATATCTTNGCTAAATTCGCTCCTCTTGCAAGTACCGAATANGAGGCTCCGTNGATGGTCGAGAAACNCTCGTCCACGATAANCACCCTCAGTACGGATGAATCCNCTTCNCCTTCAATCCAACCTATCGCAATCCTGTCTTCATCATTGACCTCATCAACAGCCATTGTGGGGGAAGATCCCTCTACTGCGATGGCTCGTTTGTATGTCCAGGAGTCTCTCTCCAAGTATGCCGTGGGCGTACCAAAGCCCAAGTACATCTTCTGAACTGGTGTCATTCCTTGATGATNTGTACAGCAGATGAAGAAGATCTTCTCCAATTTCAACTTCAATCTCAACATTAGGCTCCGACATGGNNTCGATATCCTCTATCACGTTCNCGACTANTTCCCACTCGCTAGCAGACTGGGGGTCNTCGCCATGGAGGGTGAAAATTGATTCTAAGGGCTCAAAGGCCGACCCTGATGATAGATCCCTAAGACANCCAGCGATTACAACAAGANCGTCTTGCTGATCTATGTCGACTCCGAAGTAATCGCCAANATTCATCGGTAANGGTTCCATCAGGTCTTGCGGCACCGTAGATGTGCATTGGTCATCNACCGTNGAGTAGGACACCGTNTCACTAAGTACGCCTGTNCCTGTTACAAGNCTCCTCGTCCAGACTACATGNGCTACACTGCTGTCATCCACAGTCGCGGTTATCGAACCACTCCAGAATCTCTCTAGAGGGGTAGTGCAGCGAACTATTGTGCCATCTTCCTCTATTTTGTGCATTATTACCTGAGTTCCTTCAGAGGTCAAAATCAGACCCGTTTTCCTAAATGCTAGAACTGCCAGGGGCNTCTCNTCCTCTGATAATGAAACAAGCCGACTNGAGACTCTTGAATCGTCNATGACTACCGCNCCCTCGATTTCATTNGAACTCCAATCCTCGTCAACTAGCTCNGGTCCACTGACNGTTATGCGATATTCCATNGGNCCCGNTGCCGANGCAGATAAGGGGAATTCAACCATTGAAANCTGACCTGCAGGTATCGTGNAGAGTGANCTCGATAGAATCGGCAACCAGCCTCCTGANTCCTTGATGTGNAGAGTAGCTTCTATGCTNGAGGAGTCAAGATTNCCNTCATTACGAAGCATGGTGATCAGCGTGAATTGATCNCCAGGATTGGGAATCGNNGGNGACGTTGCAATGCCTCCTTCCACCAAGACTATGTCGACCCCTTGCTTCAATGGNATCACATCGAAATCTAGACTGGCCAAATTGTCNGATTCGTCTAACTCTTCAATCGTATCTGATGGATCTACAACTATGGAAAGATCCTTCGTACCNGAAACCGAGGGACTCCAGTATAGGGTGAATGCAGCATTTTCACTCACTGAAATCTTNGGTATCGTAGTTTCATACCTGCGTTGACCATCTTCGAAAAGACTGACCACTACACCTGTAGCCCCCACATCCCCATCATTACGCACTTCCCCTCTTACTTCGAGGAAAGAGCCNACTCGGGCTTCATCCAGAGGNATTCCGTAATCNGTCACAACCGAACCGTCCATAATGATCATATTCGGTCTAGGNGGCAGATTNTCNACTTCCACAGACCTTCTGTCAATCTCGCTAAACAAGCCATCCCCCGTCTCCAATCTAACTTGCAATTCATGATCGCCNTCNTCAAGATTCAACGTGTCTATTGATATCTGGAANTCCCCAGTATACTCATCTCGATTCTTGTTAACTTCTGATAANGATGGGCCATCAANCCATTCNCCNTCGTCAATCTTCCATCTTACAATNCCACCGTCAACCGTCGAGTACGANCCGCNAANCTCCATCATNCCNGAAACAGTACTGCCCGGCTCTGGTTCAGATACTCCAAGATCGATATTGCCAATTGAATGTGAGCTCGTATTCACCTTGCTAGNTCGTCCTGACTCATTTGTTGCCCTTGCGCTCAGTGAGATCNGAGAGTCAAAGTATCCATTCACATCGATCGTNGGAATGGATACAATATCGGACCATCGACCCTCTTCATCAACTGATACNNNGGTCCAATTCGAATCTTTTCTGATCAACTCTATTTGTCCGCCGGGCTTCTCCTTCTTGTACGAGTATGANGTTTTGATTTCNACATCTTCAATACTAACAGTGCCTATGTCACTTTTGTTTAGTATNCCGCTGAAAGAGTAATTTCTACCNTGTACTACCCAGTTGTCAAGAATNGGAGACTCGATGTGAATCCATTCAGTCCCGCCTTCTATATCTGGCGGCTCCCAGCCGTCCTGAGTACACTCGCCACCAATGAGNCAATTGTATATCTGCTCGCCATCGACTATCCCNTACCCATACTGGTTGTTCCACCTGTCAGAGTTACTNGGNTCGCTCGCACTCCCCCTCTGTTCAGAAGTGATTTTGATGATATTCTTCACATCCTCGGGGGTAAGCGTGTCATCGTATGACAAGATCAATGCAGCCATGCCGGCAACAGCGGGGCACGCCATGCTGGTGCCGGATTTCTCCGTGTAGCCGTCATCGGCTAAGTTCTCATCACCTACAGGGAGTGGGTTCGGNGCTGCATATTCAGCGGAAATAATCCCACTTCCAGGCGCCACAACGTCTGGCTTATGCTCATCTTCACTGTCACCATCATCATCNCTGACCCTCGGGCCGTAATTGGAGTAGGAAGCTATCTCGTCATCNCCTCTTTCGATTGAATCATCNTCATCGATCGCGCCTACAGTGATTGCTTTATCCGCAGCCCCCACCGAAGTGACTCGGTTAGAACCNTCATTCCCTATCGCNGCAACTGCGACAATGCCNGCCTCGACCGCCTGNTTNACCGCCCGAGCATCAGCGTTCTGCCCATCATCACCTTGATCNTCTCCGCCGGGATTNCTAATNGAGCCGAATGACATCGACATGACATCAATCCCGCGACTGGACTCGTTGTTACCCCAGTCNGTATCCGCGTTATTGGCAACCCAGTTNATTCCTTTCAGNGTGGCNGCCGAGTTGGTAGTGCCGATGTCATTGAGTACCTTAACGTCCACTAGGTAAGATCCNGGGGAGTATCCGATATGCTCNCGNTCACTGTCNCCTGTGCCGAGTGCNATCCCTGCAACATGNGTNCCATGACCATCTCCATCATCAGGATCAAAATTCCCGTCTGAACANTCNGTTTGCTGGCTGGATGTGGCATCGCAACCTGCAATCCANTTGGGGTCAGCAAGATCTNCTGGCTCATTGGTGTTGTCCGTATTAGCATCGGAGAAGTCATCNAGTCCGTAGTGCTCATTGTCTACGCCAGTATCNAGAATAGCAATAACAACGCCATCCCCCATGTAGCCGCTACTCCAGAATGAATCAGGATATATGGNGCTGGNCCGTACCTTGGATGCATATGTAGCAGTTTCAAGATACGGTTCCAGTACATTCTGCTGCTCGATTAGNATGACACCTGGCAGCGAGAGGATATCNGGAAGTGAAGATACAGGAACCCTATCCAACACTATCGAATCAAGTATATCCATTTGAAAGAACCACGAGCCCTCTTCAAGCCATCCGTGTTTGGTTAGAACGNCTCTTAGAGATTCAGCATCTGTCGCNCCTGGGTGCCAAGCGTAATCCACAACTATGGCGACAGTCTTCTTGCCATCTTGGCCGATAATTGCCGTGGGAGATATCGACTCAGATACGCCGCGAAGAATATCCTCGAGACGATCGTCCATTCCATCGGAGTCACTGTCTCTGCTATACGACTCCCACCAACCGTATGCTTCGACTGCTAGACCAGCATCATCGGGTGCATCTGAGTGTTTTATTTTGTCAGATCTGCACCANCCATCTTCGCAGTACGTATCGAGATCATCTTCAGGAATGATTTCAGANACATTTACGAATGACGTAGCCCCTGCTGATGCGTCCATTATTATGATGAGCACTGATAGAAGCAGTGCCCGTCTGGCCCCTTTCTGTTGCATACGCGTACCGCCACTTCCGCATACGCCGTATAATCCCAACTTCCCAATGCGCTCAAAGAAGCCAATCACAGGGGTTAGTTGCCATATTGGAAGTCCTCCAAAATAGGAATGACCTCTGCGTCATGTGCAAATTGATTACTTGGGACCTCGATGAGCTGAGAATTTGGGAGTCCCTCGGAAAGTAGCATAACATCGTCGTCCGAGTGTAGGGAGTCTGATTTCGCGGTCAAAAGCGCGATTCTATCCTCTATTGATGATATGGTCTCATCTTTCATCGTGTACGCGAACTGTGACATCGCGCTAAGTCGAAGCCTCTTCACATTTGACGCTAGCAAGGTCCTACGATATCTAATTCGTTGACCCTCTTCCTTCAGTTTGAAATCGAGTATCAGTATCGCGAGCCTTACCAACGGGGGGTAGACGAAGCTTGGCATCATTATCAGGAGACGGCTCCAGAGGGGGAAGTCGAAATTCGTATTCGGGGCTAGTAATGCGACGCTCCTTGGTTTGAAGGCACGTTCCGCCAATGCCTCGAGGATTACCGTGGCTCCTAACGAGGAGGCAAACCAGTCGCCGCCGGAAGAAATCTCTGGAAATTCTTCGACTACCCTCTTCAGATCCTCCACGCTTCGATGGACAGAGAGGCTCGATTTTGTCAGTCTGCCTTTCGAGACAGCACTCCCTTTTTCCCTTGTTTCGATGTATGTCAGCCTTCGCCTCGGAGCCCATTCTTCAACGATCTCCTGCCATCCTTCGTAGACGCTGTTCCACCCTGGAACCATGACTAGGGGGGCGGAGCCCGAATCATTCTCAGGCACCCATCGGATGACTCGTATGGACCATCCATCATCCATCTCGATCATCTTCGACTCGACTGTGGTACCAGCCACTTCTGGTATCCGAGTCCATGGGTTTTCCATCGCATAACCCTCGAGATGAATTGCGGCCTACTCATTGGAATTCAAGCGAAGGGCGCTCTCTTGATGCCACGTCGGCCACGTAAAGCTCGAGCTCGCCCTTACCCATCCAGTTCGCAACCACGACGTTGGGGAAGACCTCGATTAGGTTGTTGAAGTTGGTCGCAGCCGCGTTATACGCCTCACGCCTGTCGCTGATGATGTTCTCCATATCGCTGATCTCATTTTGGAGCTGGAGGAAATTCTCATTCGCCTTCAGGTCTGGATACTGCTCTGCAACAGCGTAGATCTTGGGGAGCATCTGTCCAAGCAGCGCCTCATTCTTCATGACGCCTCCAATATCGCCTCCCTTCGATGCACCTGCTGCAGCCATCCTTACCTCCGCAAACTGATCGAACATCTCCTTCTCATGTTTCGCATAGCCTCGGATAGTTTCCACTAGGCTGGTAAACTGGTCGTAGCGCTGCTGTAGGACAACGTCCACGTTGCTCCACATCCTGTCGCACTCGTTCTCCGCGCGGATTATCCTGTTGTAGAGCCCTATTGCCCAAAATAGTAGGACTAGTACCAGTAGTCCGGAGCATCCGAGTAATCCTAGTAAGCCAATTCCCATAGCAGCCTCAGCCATAATGCTGCCAGCCGACATGCTGACATGAACCTTGGCCTCCCTGGCCCTGATTATCAGATAGTAGAGAAGATATCGCCTTCTTCGATGACAAGACCTTCTTTGACGAGCCCCCTCAAATGCGAAAGAGTCTGGTCGCGGACAAGAGATTCGGGTGCATCCGGAGCGTCTTTGTAGGCGCTCAAGGCAATATCTTCCAAGCGATTTAACCCTCCCTTGACCGCATTCAAGACTTTGGAGTGACGCTCCATCCTGTGCTTCAATGTGCGTGATAGCACCCTCATTGGCGCAGCACAAACTGGGCCATGGCTGGGGAATAGGAGATTCGGGTTCAAAGCAGAAAGACGTTCTAGCCCATTCATGTATTCGCGCATGTCTCCGTCAGCAGAGGGAACGAGTATGGTCCCAACCATGGTGACGTTATCTGCTGATAGCAGTCCTGATTTCGAGATTAGGGACACCATGCCGGGGCAATGTCCGGGCGTCTCGATTACCGTCCATGGTAAATTATCATCGAGATCTATGATATCTCCCTCTTTGATCACGGTCCCTCCTCCTATCGCAGCAAGCGTCTCAGTGGTACCGAGGACCTCGACATCTACGATATCCTGAATTCTGCTCCTATCTCCAATATGGTCAGTATGTCGATGAGTGTACAAGATTGCCTTGATTCGCTTACCGTTGCTCTCTAGTTCATTCAGGCGTTGAACGATTATGGCTTGACCTT